>NZ_BAABHB010000015.1:0-173511 GCF_039541875.1 Nibrella viscosa
CAGCTTCCTGAAGGATAGCCAGCTTCTCGTCGGCGGTCCAGGTTTTTCGTTTTTTGCTCATGATTGCTACAAAGTTAAAAGTGATACTTTGTAGAATCTATGTCCAGCTATTTAGGGGGCTAAGACACATTTAAAAGACCTGTATCGTGATATCAGCGGAAGGCATATTCCCGGTATCCGCAAAGTCGAAGAATTGCTATTTTAATCCTTATTGTTTTTAAGAAATTAATCGAGCCATTTTGGCTTGCCCCTACAGGGCAGGAAATAGGGCACGATTCGGCAGATGCTATAAACCGCTGACCCCTCCGGGGTAATATAAGACGCTCAACTTACCCCGGAGGGGTCAGCGGTTTATAGTTATGTCCCTTTCTGGAAAACATCACAGCCCTGTAGGGGCAAGCCTGCCCCTGCACAGTTATTTTCTCATAATCAATGAGGGGTGAAGAAGTTCACCAACAGCTTTACGCCAAATAGCTCCCGATACTAACAACATCCGCAAATACCCCCGAAGCCGTAACTTCAGCACCGGCACCGGGGCCTTTTACCACCAGCGGCCGGTCTTTGTAACGCTCCGTGGTGAACGATACGATGTTGTCTGAGCCCGACAGCATGTAAAACGGGTGCTCCGGCCCTACCGAGCGCAGCTCAATGGTTACCTTCTCGTTTTCCAGTGTGGCCACATACCGCAGCTTTTCGTTCCGGCTTTCGGCATCGGCCAGCAGGCTTTCAAAGTAGTCGTTGTTGTTCTCCAACTCCTGAAAGAACGCCGGAATGGTGGGCGCGGCTGTGCAGGCTTCCGGCAGCAGGTTTTTGATGGTCACATCGTCCGGCTCCAGCGGGAAACCGGCTTCGCGGGCCAGAATCAGAATCTTGCGGGCTACATCCATACCGCTGAGGTCTTCGCGGGGATCGGGTTCGGTATAGCCTTTCTCTTTGGCCTCCCGCACAATGGCCGCAAATGAGGTGCCCGACCGGAAGTTGTTGAAGATATACGACAGCGTACCCGACAGAATCGCTTCAATTTTCAGGAAACGATCCCCACTGGTCATTAACCCCTGCAAGGTATTGATAATGGGCAGGCCGGCACCTACATTGGTTTCGTACAGGAACTTAACGCCCCGGTTCAACGCCGTTTTCTGGAGCCGCCGGTACTCGGCAAACGAGCCGGAGTTGGCGACTTTGTTGGGTGTTACGACCGAAATGTTGGCATCCAGCAGCAGTTCGTAAAACTGCACAATGTCTTTGTCGGAGGTACAGTCGATAAACACGCTGTTCGGCAGGTTATAGTACTTCATCTGCTCCACAAAGGCCGGAAGCGAGGTGGTAACGCCCTCGGTGAGCAGCCGTTCCCGCCAATCATCGAGGCTGACGCCTTTCGGATCGAGCAGCATTTTCTTGGTGTTGGACACACCGACCAGACATACCCGCAGGAGTTTTTCGGAACGAAGGAACGCATACTGGGCGCAGATTTGCCGCAGCAGCGTACTGCCAATGAGTCCGGTGCCGACCAGGTACAGATTCAGTATGCGGGCTTCCGACTGGAAGAATACGTTGTGAATGGCGTTCAGGGCCTTCGACAGGTTGTTCTTGTTGATTACGACCGAGATGTTGATCTCCGACGACCCCTGCGCTACTGCCACAATATTCACCCCATTTTTGCCGAGTACCGAAAACAGCTTACCGGCAATACCGGAGCTTTTCTTCATGCCCTCCCCCACAGTAGCAATAATCGACAGATCGCGCTCGATACTAATGTTGTCGATATGCCCGTGTGACATCTCAACGGCAAACTCCGTATCCAGAATGTCTTTTACCTGTTGGGCCGCGCGTGGGTCAATGGCAAAACAGATGGAGTGTTCCGATGAAGCCTGCGAAATCAGGATAACGCTGATGCGGTTGGTCGCCAGCACCCCGAATAACTTGGCCGATACCCCGGCAACCCCAATCATTCCACTGCCCTGAACATTTACCAGCGCAATATCGTCGATAGACGAGATACCCGTAATGGTGTATTGCCGCCGTTCGGCCGTGCGGCTTACCAGCGTTCCGGCATGGGTAGGGTTGAAGGTATTCAGTACCTGAATAGGAATATTGCGGGCAAAGGCCGGTTGCAGGCTGGGCGGGTAAATCACCTTGGCTCCGAAGTGGGAAAGCTCCATCGCTTCGGCGTAGGTGATGCTGGGAATATTAAACGCATTGGGCACTTTGCGCGGGTCGGCGGTCATCATCCCGTCAACGTCCGTCCAGATGTCGATGCGCTCGGCATTCAGCGCGGCACCGATAATGGAAGCCGTATAGTCGGAGCCGCCCCGGCCCAGCGTAGTAGTCTCGTTTTTTTCTGTCGAGCCAATAAAGCCGGTAATCAGCGGTATGCCGCCAGTTTGTAAGGCGGTATTGCGGGCAAAAAAGTCCTGAATGAGCTGGTTTGTCAGGGTATAATTAACCTCCGCCTGCCCAAACTGGCTGTCGGTTTTGATAAGCTGACGGGCGTCGCAGAACACGGCGGGGATACCCCGGCTCTTGATACACTCCGTAACGATAGCCGTGGAAAGCCGCTCGCCGAAGCTCATAATCAGATCGAGTGTGCGGGGCGACAGCTCCCGGATCAGAGAAACGCCCCGGAGCAAGTCTTCCAGTTCATTGATAACCCCCCGGATGCTGGCAAACACTTTACTCTGTTCCTTAACCGGAATCAACGCTTTGATGACGTTGAAGTGCCGGTCTTCAATCCGCCGGACCAGCTCCAGGTAATCGGGGTTGCCGTTGGTGGCCATACGGCCGATTTCGATTAACTGATTGGTTACCCCACTCATTGCCGACAACACAACCGCAATGGACATATCCTCCTGCCGGTGTTGCTCAATAATGTTGATAATCTGCTTTATGCTGTCTACGGACCCAACCGAGGTGCCGCCAAATTTCAATACAATCATGGAAATAGGAATGCTAAATGCGCAAACGGTGGTGCGCGATGGAGCCAACCCGTTCAGGGAACTAATCTCTCAGTTAATGAAGCGTAATAAACTGCAAATATAGGCAAAAGGGCCGCTTATTGATATAGAGGATGGCTATTCAGTCGGGATCGCTGTGTCTTTGTTTCCTGATATTCTGGTGATACTTCAGCCCTAACCAGTAGCTGATTAAGAGCAACTGTAGAAAAATGGTACTAAATATTGGTAAAATGCAGACGTTTATCAGGCACCTAGCTAAAGACAGACCATTTTTCTGAATCCTACCCGCCGGATAGTCGCCTGGGTTTTTCCTGCCAATTCTAATATATTTACCAGAGATAGGCGGAGACGGACATTACCGTTGTGATCGGTATATCCAGCGCCTTCCATTTTCATTCAATGAACATGGCTATAAAAGAATTATCGATAAAAGGCATTGACCACCCCGCTGTGGCAGCCAACGATGTAGAAACGTTGGCGGACTGGTACTGTACCATGTTCGGCTACGAAAAATGGTTCCACCACCCTAAGCCTGTCTGGCTGTTGAAAGCACCTGATGGCTCTCTACTGGAAATAATACCAAAGGACGATACTGCCCGCCCGATGCGTACCTTCTGGACACCCGGCTGGTCGCACCTGGCACTTAAGGTTGACAATATTGATGACGCCATCGCTTTTCTGGACAGCAAGGGCGTCGTCTGGGGTGGTGAAATTGTTGACGCCATCGGCGGTGGCCGTGTTCGTAACCTGTTTGACCCAGATGGTAATATGCTCCAAATTCTTGAGCGCTTATAAGCAGCCGTTTACAATCTGCGCTGCAGAAGCCGACAGAATCGCGCATGTGTGGCTTGAAGGTAGCTTCTTCGGGTTCGTGATACCCAGAATGGTATCTGTCCGGGAGGAATGGAACCACTGCATTTAGTTCCATAGCTGATCGGGCATGAAGTGCAGCCCGTGACTACCCAAGAGATAACGGACAGCGGCCCGGCCAGGCCGATAGACCAGACGGTAGGCAGGGCTACTGGAACGTAGCGGTCTATTACATAGCCCGCTGTTTACCTATAAACTCAGCTTCTCTGCCTGTACCGGCTCTCCGTAGAACAAACTGGCCTGTCGGCTGAAATCCTCCGGCGAGTCGGTGGTGAAGAAGCGTATTTGTCCGCCTTTGCTGCATTGTTCGTCCATTTCGGGGTGACGATGCAGGTAATCGGCCAGGCTATCGGCCACAATCTCACCCTGGCTCAGTATGGTTATGTTATTGGGTATGTGTTCTTTGATTTTGGGCAGCAGCAGCGGATAATGGGTACAGGCCAGCAGCAAGGTATCAATAGCAGGCGATTGTTCCAGTAAGTGATCGATATGCTTTTTGACGAAGAAGTCGGCTCCTGCGCTCATGTATTCGTTGTTTTCGACCAGCGGTACCCACATCGGGCAGGCTTCCTGATAGACCTTTACATCCGGAAAAAACTTCTCGATCTCTACCAGATAAGACTCCGAGGTTACTGTTCCTTTGGTCGCCAGAATGCCCACCTCGCCCGATTTTGAATAGTTGCCGATCACTTCCGTAGTGGGCCGAATTACACCAAGTACGCGGTAATCTGGGTTTATTTTTTCCAGGTCCAGTTGCTGAATGTTGCGCAGGGCTTTGGCCGAAGCCGTGTTGCAGGCCAGAATGACCAGCCGGCAGCCCATACTAAATAAATGCTGCACACATTCGAGGGTGTAGTGGTACACCGTGTCGAACGAGCGGGTACCGTAAGGCGTGCGGGCGTTATCGCCCAGGTAGATGTAATCGTACTGAGGCAGTTTCCGGACAATCTCCTTCAATACGGTCAGTCCGCCGTAGCCGGAGTCGAAAATGCCAATGGGATGATAGGCTGACATACCACAAAGTTACGACTTCTGTTGCCTGGGGCCGTTTCGTCTGCTAAGTTTGGTGATAATCTTATGAAACTGCTCCGTATTCTCCTGAAAGTGCTGGCGGGCCTGCTGATCGCCATTTTTCTGTTCCTGGCTGTCAGTCTGGCTCCCGTCGACGATACCCCGTACCAGCAAACCGACTATTACCAACAAACTAAACAGCGGCTTACTCAGCTGAACCCAACTGTCACCGGCAAGTACCCTATCCGGGCCGGCTGGGCCAGCGCAAACCTGACGCCGGCGTATACGACACCCACCGGTGGTTACGGCGTCCGCCGGGGAAAACACTGGGAAACCGTTGCCGATTCCATTTATGTACGCGCCATCGTTCTCGACAATGGTACCACCAAGGCCGCTATTGTCAGTGCCGACCTGCTCATTATTCCGCCGACCGTAACGGAGCAACTCAAAAAGCGTTTGCCGGAGGTTGGGCTGCACTGGGATAAGGTATTCATGGGGGCTATCCATTCGCATAACAGCATCGGCGGCTGGGCACCGGGCGTGGTAGGTCGATTGTTTTCGGGCGAATACGATGAGATGATCGTTGACCATATCACCAACACCATTTTAAAAGCCATAGCCTCGGCGCAGCAGAATATAGCACCTGTAGCGGTTGGCTTTGGTCAGGTTATGGCCGGTAGCCTGTTGTATAACCGGCTGAACGAAGGTAATCCGGTCGACGGCTGGTTCCGGATGTTGATGCTGCAAAAGACCACCGGCGAGTTGGCGCTGCTCTGTACGTACGCCGGGCATTCCACCACGCTGGATGCCGTTCAGGATTATAAGTACCTGAGCCGAGACTACCCGGGTGTACTGGTAGACACACTGGCAAAGAAAACCGGCAGCTTTACCGTTTTTATGTCCGGAGCCGTGGGCAGTACCGGCCCCAAAGCTGAAGGCGAAACCGGGCTGGATCGAAAACAGTCTTACGCCCTTGATCTGGCATCTGTTGTTTTACCAGCCATACCGCAGATCACCACGAAGCCGGATAGTACCCTGGGCATAGCGACGCTGCCGCTAGGCCTGCGTGAACCCAATGCCCGCGTTCTCGGTAACTGGCGCATCCGGCCGTGGCTGTTCCACGATGTGTACGGCGATTTTCCGTCGGATCTGAAAGCCCTCCGCATCGGCAACACCATTCTGGTTAGCACGCCCTGCGATTTTTCTGGTGAACTGCTGCCGGAATTTAATGCGATTGTAAAAGAGAAACAGGTAAATTTGATGATAACCAGCTTCAACGGCGGTTATGTTGGATACATTACCCCCGATGCCTACTACAACCAGGAGGCATACGAGACACAAACCATGAACTGGTTCGGTCCCTACAACGGCGCTTACTTCGTCGAAATGATGAAAGGGCTTATTGCGAAGATGTAACTGAACAAATCCGATATTCCTGCTGTTTTTCGGGTAGCCGCCAAAAGCTCAGGCCGCTATCGACCAACGACTAACCGCTGACGACTATACTATCGTATGAAAGGCTTTCAATTTTCCGATTATGTTCCGCCCGAGAAGAAGGACGGCAGCAGTTTTGATAAACTGCTCAATATCTTCCAGCAGTTGCTGCTCATTACCTCGGGTGATGTAGAGCAGGCCATGTCGTGGATGAACCAGCTTGACCGGCAGTATGGCCTCACCGACGATAAATACGGCATGGGCGACTTTTTCGAGGACCTGAAAGAAAAAGGCTACCTTACCGAAGAGAACGAAGAAGGCCGGCTGGTGATGACGCCCAAAAGCGAGCAGACCATTCGCCGGAGCGCTCTGGAGGAGATTTTTGGAAAGTTGAAACGGTCTAAATCAGGCGGCAATCACCAGACACCGTATACCGGCACCGGTGACGAACTCAGCAGCGACCTGCGGGCATATCAGTTTGGTGATACCCTGGAGCAGATTTCCATGACGGAGTCGATCCGGAATGCGCAGATCAACAGTGGTCTGGAGGAGTTTGCCCTGATGGAGCGTGACCTGGAGGTAGTGGAGAAAGAGCAGAAGACGCAGACCTCCACGGTGCTGATGATCGACATCAGCCACTCCATGATCCTGTACGGCGAAGACCGCATTACCCCGGCCAAAAAAGTGGCCCTGGCGCTGGTTGAACTGGTCAGGCAAAAGTACCCCAAAGATACCCTGGATATAATTGTGTTCGGCAACGATGCCTGGCAAATTCAGGCAAAAGATCTGCCGTATCTGGAGGTTGGCCCTTACCATACCAATACTGTAGCCGGGCTGGAACTGGCGATGGATCTGCTGCGTCGCCGGAAAAACAAAAATAAGCAGATCTTTATGATTACCGATGGGAAGCCGACCTGCCTGAAAGAAGGCATCCGGTACTACAAGAACAGCTTTGGCCTCGACCGGAAGATCGTCAGCAAAACGCTGACGCTTTCCGCCCAGTGCCGCCGGCTGGATATACCCATCACCACCTTCATGATTGCTTCTGACCCCTATCTGAAGCAGTTCGTGCAGGAGTTTACCAAGGTAAACAACGGACGCGCTTACTACAGCAGCCTTCAGGGCCTTGGTAATATGATGTTTGAAGATTTCCAGCGCAACCGGCGGAAGAATATCAAGTAACAACTGTCGAGCCCAGCAGGGATGCTGGGCTTTTTTGTGCACTTAGCAAAGATGCTGAGGGAGACATCACTCCACCGTAAAACTTCCGGTGGTGCAGACATTGCCCGCATCGGTAGTGAGGCAGATGGGGCCGGTGGAGGCATCGGCCGGCACCGTTATGACAAGTGCATTGCCGGATTGCCGGAATTTAGCCGCCGATGATTTGCCCCCGCCAAACCGGACTTCCTTTACCCCCGTTACATGCTGCCCGGTCAGGGTAATCTCATCACCGGCTTTGCCTGCTTTTGGGGTAAAATCCAGGGCCGAAGGCAGCCGCAGCACGGTAAACGATTCGGGGGTGGTGGTCGATTCGTCGGAGTCGTTTGTGACGGTTAAGGGGCCGGTCTGAGCATTGGCCGGCACTTTTACCCATAGTTCCGTCTCCTCGTTTTTGCCGTCGGTGATGGCTGCGGTCAGGCTGCCCGTAAAGAACACTTTTGCATCCTGGAGATAATTGCCTTTGATAATCACCCGGCTACCCACGGTTGTGCTGCTGGTGAAGCTGGTAACTACGGCTTTCTGGACCACCGTCAGGCTGCGGGTAGTGGTAACGGTGCCGGCGCGGTTGGTAACGGCCACCGGCCCCGTAGTGGCATCGGCCGGTACGGTAACCTGGATCTCAGTACCCTCGGTGCGTTTGGTAATAAGGGCTGTTTTGTTGTTTATCTTCACCTCATTAATGCGGTGCAGGTTCTGGCCTGTAATGAGTACGTCTTTACCGCGACCGGCGCGGATGGGGGTAAACGCGACATTAGCCGGAGCCAGAATCAGCAGGAATGCCTGCTGACTCGTGGCGCTACCGCCAAGGCCACTGACCGTAACCGCTACTTCACCGCCCTGGCTCCGATTGGGAACGGTTATTTCCAGTTGGGTATCGCTAAGAATTTTGAATACGGCCGAGGTGGTGCCAAAAGTAACACTGGTCACATCCCGCAAGTTTTGCCCGGTAACCGTCAGTTTATCGCCGGCAGTGCCTTCTGTGCTGCTTAAACCCGCAGGATTAATAATAGGAGCAAGCGCAATAAACAGGGTGTCGGTGCTGGTAGTCCTAACGCGTTCAAACACGGTAATGGTAATGAGCCCCGTAGTGGCCGCTGCGGGAATAACCGTGCGTATCTCGGTATCCTGAATCTGCGTCCGGCTTTTATCAGTAGCCAGGCCATTTACAGCAATAACGCCATCGAGCAGGTTACGTCCCTGAATCACCAGTTCCGTACCCGCTTTGGCCCGTTTTGGGGTGAAGCTGGTAATTTCCGGCGTACCGGCCACAATAAAGTCACCGGTGCTGCGGCCTCCTTCCGTTTCTACCGTAATAGCCAGCGGTCCGCGCGGTATATTAGCCGGTACGGTAACGGTGACCTCCTGCGGAGAGGCTGGTGTCATATCCGCTACGGGCACATCCGCAAACCGGACGGCTTTTATCCTGTCCAGAAAATCACCGGACAGCCGCACCTTTGCTCCCGGCAGGCCATTGACCGGCACCACAGACGCTAATACTGGTGTTGGCTGAAGAATAATGAATGGAAGCGGGTCTGATACACCATTGTCATTGGAAACCCGGATCTGCGCCGGACCCGTGGCTGACCGTGGAACGATTACTTTTATGGTTTGCTCATCGTGGTTGCGAATGTCGGCATTTACAAAGTTCCCGGACTGTCCTACAGTAACTGCTGGTTTAGCACCGAACTGGGCCCCTTTGAGGGTAATTTCTTCACCAATGGCAGCCTTGTCGGGAAACACCTGCCAGAGCTCAGGCTGAGTTTTCTGAACCCGGCAACCCTGGATGCCAATACACATTAGAAAAAGAAAAAACGTGAGTATACGGTTATTCATACTGTAGGATTTTTAATCCGCTGCCACCAGAGGTGTGGTAAAATTAGCCAATTTAGAAGTCATAAAACCATTTATGTACAAACCCTGTTATCCGACAAAATACCCATCCTTTCAATTCAAGAGTTAATGAGCTACCACAGCCTGAAATCAAACCATTTACTGAAGCTAAAAACACTAGGCGACCTGAAAGCCGCCGGTTATCAGCCACGTTCGATCAAGCAGGAGTTACGGGAAAATCTAATACAAAAGATCCGGGAAAAAGAAGTGGTCTTTCCGGGTATCTGGGGCTACGAAGATACGGTAATTCCGGATGTTGAACGAGCAATCTTATCAATGCATCATATTAACCTGCTCGGTCTGCGCGGGCAGGCTAAGACCCGTATCGCCCGGCTGATGATTAATCTGCTGGACGAGTATATTCCGGTTGTTGAGGGGGCTGAACTGAACGATGATCCGCTCCACCCGCTGTCGCGCTATGCCCACGATCTGATTGCCGAGAAAGGCGACGATACACCTATTTCCTGGATGCACCGCGACGACCGCTATACCGAAAAGCTGGCAACACCCGATGTGTCGGTGGCTGACCTCATCGGCGACGTTGACCCCATAAAGGCGGCTACGCTGAAACTGCCGTATTCCGACGAGCGGACGATCCATTTCGGCCTGATACCCCGCTCGCACCGGTGTATTTTTGTAATTAACGAATTACCCGACTTACAGGCCCGTATTCAGGTGTCGCTCTTTAACATTCTACAGGAAGGTGATATTCAGATCCGGGGCTTTAAGCTGCGGTTGCCGCTCGATATTCAGTTTGTGTTTACCGCCAACCCGGAAGATTATACCAACCGGGGCAGCATCGTAACACCGCTGAAAGACCGGATCGACAGCCAGATCGTTACCCACTATCCGAAATCAATTGAGATCGGTAAGAAGATCACCCAACAGGAAGCGGTCATTAAAACGGAGCAGAAAGGCCTGGTTAAAACCAATGATCTGATTGCCGACCTGATTGAGCAGGTCGCCTTTGAGGCCCGCGAAAGCGAGTATGTCGATTCCAAGAGTGGAGTATCGGCCCGGATGACTATTTCGGCGTTTGAGAATATGCTGTCATCGGCCGAGCGCCGGGCCCTGCTCAACGGCGAGAAGGAGACCTACGTTCGCATTGCCGACCTCTACGGAGCGGTGCCGGCCATCTGCGGGAAGGTGGAACTGGTGTACGAAGGCGAGGTAGAAGGACCGGTAATTGTAGCGCAGAACCTGATCGGAAAAGCCATTCGCAACCAGTTCCTTCAGTATTTCCCGAATCCCGAAAAAGCGAAGAAAGACAAGCGGGGCAATCCGTACAAAAAAATTTCCGACTGGTTCGGCGACGGCAACACCATCGACATTCTGAACGACCTGAGCAACCGCGATTACGAAAACCGCCTGCGCACTATCGACGGGCTGGATGATGTAATCGATCAGTTTCACACCCGGCTCAGCCGTCAGGAACGACTCTTTATGATGGAGTTTGCCCTGCACGGTCTCGCCGAATACTCGGTCATCGGCAAAAAAGCCCTGGATACCGGCCAGCAATTTAAAGACCTTCTCGGTTCCATGTTCAGCCCCGGTAGCCGGTTTGAAGAGGAAGATGATGACGACGACAAATTTTAATGATGAATGATGAATGAGCTGTCGCGCTAACATTTATCGTTCATCATTCATCATTATTCTACCACCACGGCGGTGCCGTTGCAGCTCACCATGAGCATGGAACCGTTGCCGCCGATGGTTTCGTAATCCAGGTCGACGCCGATGATGGCGTTGGCTCCCAGCCGCTGAGCCTGGTCCATCATCTCTTTGATGGCAATACTTTTAGCTTCGCGCAGCCCCTGCTCGTAAGCACCCGATCGGCCACCTACGACATCACGAACGCTGGCGAAGAAATCTTTGACCAGGTTGGCCCCGATAATGGCTTCTCCATTCACCAGGCCAATGTATTTTGTGATGCTTTTTCCTTCGATGTTTGGTGTAGTCGTTATTAGCATAGCGGGCATGTTCACGGCGTATAATCCTGTATTCTTCGACGTATGAATGCGCAAAGGTCGCAGAGTTTTTAATTCTTACAAATACTACCGGACAGGCGGTCGGCTACCAGGATCGCACCGCCTTATTTATTGTTCGGCCGGAAAAAGACTCAACCGGCCGGCAACACAGAAACGGTGGAAGGCTACTCAAACCCGCGTTGGGGTGTTGGTGTGGTTATGTGTCTGAACGAGATGGTTAGGGAACACCAGCCGAAAGGTGGTGCCTTCGCCTACAAGGCTGTCTACCTCAATGGTGGCTTCCAGTTTCTCGGTGAGCGATTTCACAATAGATAAGCCGAGGCCCGATGAACTCTCGTTATTGGTTGGCTGCGCCGAGAGCCGCTGAAAACGCTTGAAAAGTTTAGACATGTCTTCGGGCGGGATACCGGGGCCTTCGTCGCGGACGGCAATGTAGAGCTGCTCCTGCCGCAGATAACTGTTGATGAAGATATTCTTACCGAATAAGGAGAACTTGAGGGCGTTGCTGATGAGGTTATCCAGAATCCGGACCAGCGATTCAGGGTCGGTGTGCAGGATTACCGGTATGTCGGGGCCGTTCAGGTGCAGTTTTATCTCTTTTTGCCGGGCCTGGGCTTCAAAACCATCTACCACCACCTCCAGCAGGTCATTCAGTTCCGTATCTGTCTTCTGCACCGGCTCGCTGGATGAAATAAGTTTGTTGTAGAACACAATACTGTCGATCAGGCCGGCTCCGCGCTTTACGGTTTTCAACCCATAGGTAATATTGTCCTGCTGCTCACTGTTGAGGGGTCCCAGTATCGGCAGAAAATCAAAGACAAAACGGATGGTTGCCAGTGGTGATTTCAGGTCGTGGGCGATCACGCTGATCAGGTTTTCTATCTCATTTTTGGCGTCGACCAACTGTTCGTTCTGCCAGACCAGCAACCGGCGCTGTTCATCAAGCCGGCTATATAAGTGGTATAGTTCCGATACGTCGTTGAACAGCCAGATCCGCCCTTTAAAATAACTGGTTCGAACTGGTTTTGTCAGAACACTCAGAATCTTATCGGGAAACGTCCAGATCCACTCTTTTGTCACAAAGTGAGCATCCATCAGCAGATGACCGGCGGCTTCGTTAATTTCCGGCTGGTTAGTGGCCTGGTTGCGAAGTCGCATCATACCGGCCGAAACGGCGGCTGCCGTTGGGCGCAGGTTGCCGGCTTCCAGCGCCAGCAGATCAATGGCGGCCTGATTGACCCAGGCCGAGTTATCATCTTCGTTGATGCGGATGATGGCCTGCGGAATGGTGGCAAATAAAAACTCGTACTGCTGCTCCAGGTTTAACCGGCTGGCTTCAAGCCGGTAAATGGTCACTTTATCACCCAGCATCCGGAGCGCCATTTCCACATCGACGGTGCCGGTATCCGCCTGGTGCCAGGCCAGTAAAATCCAGCCCCGGAGCGAATCGGTTATGACCCGCAGGCCGGCCACCTGTTTATATTGACCGAGCAGTGCCTTTACCGGCCGGCGGGGAACAAACTGCGGCTCCAGAAAAAAGTCGGAGGAGTGGGTCAGCTCACTAAGTTGGCCTGGATTGACGGACGCGGGGACCGGCATCGGCGGATGCACATACGGTATGGTTGCGGTCCACTCGTCGCGCTCACGGAGCATATAACAGCTATCGGCCCCGGTATATTCCCTGACCAGGGCCACATAGCTGTGGATGGCGTCGAGTGTCGAGGTAGAGGGGGCATATGCCCGCTGGTAGAATTGCTGCTGGAATTGCCGCCAGTTCATAGGCCGTTTAATTTAGAAACGACCTGATGCTGCTGATGACATCCTCCGCATCGCTGATGTGCGGGAAATGCCCCTCCGAATCAATAAAATCCAGCCGCGCATCCGGAATATGATTGTGCAGATAGTGGGTAGCCTGCGGGGGCACTACCAAATCATACTTGCCCTGGATGAGCAGCGTAGGCTGCATGAGCCTTTCAATATCGGTACGGTGGTCGGAGTAAAAGATAACGCGGGCGGTAGCCAGCGCTACATCGGGTCGCATGGCCGACAAGGTTCTGGCAAAGGACAGCGCCAGGTGAGGCCGGCCGGGATTCTGCATGGCCACTGGCGCAAAGCCGCTCGCCCAGGCATGATAGTTACTGCCCATCTGCTCAAAAATGCTTTCCAGGGTATCTTTATCAAAACCACCGGTATAATCAGTATCATTCATGTAGCGCGGTGAGGCATTCAGCAGCACCAGGCGCGAAAACCAGTCCGGCTCTTCAATGGCGGCCAGGGTGCCGGTCATGCCGCCCACGGAATGGCCGAAGAAGATCACATCCCGGAGCTGAAGCTCATCCATGATGTCCAGAATATCCTCCGCAAATACCGGCAGCCGGTTGTATTTGCGTGCATCAAAATACCGGACGGTATGCTCATTGGCCCCTACTATATCGAATAGCACCAGACGATAATCGCCGGCAAAGGCCTGCGCTACGTCATGCCAGGCTGTTTGATCGGTGCCGAAGCCGTGTGCAAATAAAATAGTTTGTGCGGCATCCGGTTTACCGGCAATCCGCACATTGTTACGTTCAGTTACTTTCATTCCGGCCAGTTGACTTAATACTATGGTACAAGTACGGTTTTTTTAGTTAATGGCTGTACTTAGACGAAACGCTCAATAAAAAGTATCGGCACTATCAGAAGTAGTTAAGCCCCAGCCAGTTCCGGTGAGCACTTTAGCCATCGGCCCTGATGGCGGAAATTCAGAGCTTATACCTCCAACTTAAAAAATAGATTCCGTTTCTGCAAGCGTTAGCCGAAATCAGAGCAGACAGTCGGCCAGGGTCCGGATGTATTGGTCTACATAAGCATCGGCCTCGCGGCTGCGGTACTGCAGAATATAGCGAGGGTGATCGAGGGTAACGATACGGTCAAAAAAGCCCTGCTGCCCGTTGAGCCGTTGCAGATAACCTTCATTTTTCCGGCCCAGGCAAACGGCTACCCGGCGGTCATAGCCGAATGCGGTCTGCTGCTTTACTGTATCGGTAATATACGGCCACAGAGCCGCCGTAAGCCCCCGGTCATCGTAGAAGTTGTAGTTTTTGCCGCTTTTCATCAGCGCCAGCGGGTACAGGGAGGTTAGAAAAAACTGGCTGTAAAAAGCTGCGGGTCCGCCGAAGGCATCGACTACCCGGTAAATAAACCGGCTCGACAGTTCGGGTGTCGGCGGCAGGTTGTTGTCAATGCCGCAGTGATTGATGAGGGCCTGGGGTGTGGTAAACGAAATGCCCGTAACACCGGCTCCAAACCGACCCGGATTGATGCCCAGCACAAAGATCCGGGGCCGGTGGTCACTGAAGTACCTGGTGAAGAATGTCTGAATGATTGTTTGCACCTCCGGTTGCCGGTAGGGGTTCAGCACCGATACGCCGGGCGGCAGATGGCCCGGATCTGTCAGGTTGAGGTAATAGCGGATGGCCTGATCGGCAAAAGTAGGGCTCATCGGATAAGGTTACGTTTCATGGTTTGAAAAATACGCTTCATGCGGAGCAAATACCTGTTTACAGCGTAAAGTATTGATCAACAACCGCTTCCCGGTCATATTTGAGCCGTAAATCTAATACGAACTGTTCACGCTACACACAATGAAAAATCTATTCGGACTGCGGCCATTCCTCATAACCGCGCTGGTACTCTCGGTTGCCGTAATTGGTTGCAAGAAAGACAATACGGAAATCAATCCCTCTTCCGGCAGTTCCGTGGAGGGCACCTGGAAAATGTCGGCTATAAAGGCAAGCCCTGCCATTGATCTTGGTAGCGGTCAGAAATTTACAGATCTCTTCGACCTGTTTGGCGCTTTTCCCGACGGCAGGCAGATCGTTTCCTGCTTAAAAGAAACAAAAATTACCTTTCAGAAAAGCGGTAAAGTTACGACCGCCACGTCTGCCGTCTGCAAATCGGTTGATGATGTCGGCCTCAGTGTTCAGGACAATTCTACCTGGAAAGTGCAGGGTAGTAAGATTATTTTGACAGATAGTGACGGTACCAATGAATACGACCTGTCTGTAAACGGTTCTGTTATGAAATGGAGCGTGGTTGCCGACGACGACTGGATGGGCAATGGAAAAGCTATCCGTTATACGTATACCATAGAGTTTCTCCGGCAGATGTAAACAGCCCTGGTGAATGATTCGGCGCTCTTCTCTTTGGAGAAGAGCTTTTTTGTTTACTGCTCAAAAAACCGATAGCAAATCAAGGCAATTTCGCCGATGATGGATTCGGCGTCCGTCGGATTTGTCCCCTGTACCAGTACCGACAGCACAAACGGCCGGCGGGCGTATACAATACCGGCATCTCCGCGCACATACGTGAGCGTACCCGTTTTGTGCGCAACGGCCACCGTTTTCGGTAACAGCCGGGGAATGGTGGTCTGGTCATCGCAGCGTTTTAGCATTTCCAGCATTTCCCGGCACAAGGCCGGAGTGGCCAGTTCATACCCCGCCAACTTCTTCAGCAGCGTATTCAGTTCACCAGCGGCTACGTAGTTGTCCAGGCCCCGCTTCACGGCCGCCGTATCCATCATCATCCGGTTCAGGCGGGTGTGGGTGAGACCCAGCGCCTGCATCCGCTGGTTAACAGCCTCAAAACCAATTTCCTGAATCAAAACATTCGTAGCCGTGTTATCACTATGGGTGATCATCAGCGTGATCAGGTCCCGGTACGACACCCGGCTGCGGCTGGGGTAGGCAGCCAGTACACCCGTGCCGCCCGCCTTTTCGGAATCCACCAGAATATGGATTTCGTCGGGGTCCAGCCGACCGGCTTTTACCCATTCCATAGCTTCGACCAGGATGGGGAGTTTAATGAGGCTGGCGGACGGAACGGGTACATCGGCCCGGTGAGCGAACATGGACTGACCGGCGGCTACGCTATCTGGTTGCAGCGGCTCTACGGCCAGGCTAACGCGGGCGGTGGCCGGAAGTTTTTGCAGGTAAGTGGATAACCGGCTAGGCAGCGACTGGCCGGAAACGACACTGGTAATGAGCAGAAAGCTGCTCAAGAGCAGGGGTAGGCGGAGAAGCGAATACCGGCTGAGTTCCTGGAGAATAGGCATATCGGGTAGCACAGGGCGTAGTACGATTTTTTAAAGATGAAAAAAGCGGTTCAAACGCAGGAAAATAGCGCCGGATACCACAAAAATACGGCCTCTTGGCTGAATCAGAAAGATTGACTTCCGGAAGCCGATTGATGGCAAAATAGTAGGAATTCAGCAAAAAAAGTTGTATTTTTACCATCTGAATTACCCTTACTTTCTGCACCCGCCAAGACCTGTTTATCGACACACAGACAATATTTTAGACACTATATGACAAACGAACTTGTTGAAGCAGACATCCGGACCGAATCAGACGGGCAGAATGGCTACGGCGCCAGCAACATTCAGGTGTTGGAAGGTTTAGAAGCTGTACGGAAACGCCCGGCTATGTATATCGGCGACGTCAGCGCCAAAGGGCTGCACCACCTGATCTGGGAGGTTGTAGACAACTCTATCGACGAGGCTCTGGCCGGGTACTGCGACACCATCCAGGTTACCATCAACGTAGACAATTCCATCACTGTACGCGACAACGGCCGGGGTATCCCGACCGACATGCACCTTAAAATGAAGAAGTCGGCCCTGGAGGTTGTGATGACGGTGCTGCACGCGGGTGGTAAATTTGATAAAGATACCTATAAAGTTTCCGGTGGTCTGCATGGCGTGGGCGTGTCCTGCGTGAATGCCCTGTCGACGCACCTGCGCGTGGAAGTACACCGCGAAGGCAAAGTCTTTGAGCAGGAGTATGAGATTGGCCGTCCGCTGTATCCCGTCCGGGAAATCGGTACGGCTTCGGATACCGGTACGACGGTCCACTTCAAACCGGACGATACCATCTTCAACGAGACGGTTTATAAGTTCGAGACTGTGGCCGGTCGTCTGCGTGAACTGGCTTTCCTGAACAAGGGTATCCGCATTACGCTGACCGACCTGCGCGAACTGGACGAAAACGGCCAGCCGCTGTATCAGGAGTTCCTGTCGCAGGGCGGTCTGACGGAATTTGTTAAGTACCTTGACGAGACGCGTCCGTCGCTGGCCGGCATGCAGCCGATCTACATGGAGAACGACAAAGGCTCGACGCCCGTACAGGTGGCCATGGTGTACAACATGGAAGCCAGCGAGAACATCTCGTCGTATGTCAACAACATCAACACCATTGAGGGAGGTACGCATGTGCAGGGCTTCCGGATGGCACTGACCCGTATTCTGAAGGGTTATGCCGAGCGCAACAGCCAGGTTTTGGGTAAGAGTGCCGGTAAAGTCACATTCGACGGGGGGGACTTCCGGAAAGGCCTCACCGCCGTTATTTCGGTCAAAGTAGCCGAGCCTCAGTTTGAGGGCCAGACGAAGACCAAGCTGGGCAACAGTGATGTAGTAGGGGCCGTTAGCACCACTGTGGCCGAAATGCTGGAAACCTGGCTGGAGGAAAATCCTAAAGTGGCTCAGGAAATTATCCGTAAAGTTCTGATCTCGGCGCAGGCGCGTATTGCCGCTGATCTGGCCTATAAACGCATCATGGCCGACCGTAAAGACTTTATGAGCGGTATGGGCCTGCCCGGAAAACTGGCCGACTGCTCGGATACCGATCCGGAGAAATGCGAGCTTTACCTGGTAGAGGGTGACTCAGCCGGTGGTTCGGCCAAGCAGGGCCGCAACCGGGCGTTCCAGGCCATTCTGCCCCTGCGGGGTAAGATCCTGAACGTGGAGAAGGCGATGGAGCACAAGATCTACGAAAACGAAGAAATTAAGAATATCATTACGGCGCTGGGCATTACCTTCAAGCGCGACGGCGATGAGACGGTGATGAACCTGGAGCGGCTGCGCTACCATAAGGTAATTATCATGACCGATGCCGACGTAGACGGTAGCCATATCCGGACGCTGATTTTGACCCTGTTCTTCCGCCATATGCGGCCGCTGATCGAAAACGGATACCTGTATATTGCCCAGCCTCCGCTCTACCTGGTGAAGAAAGGCAAAGAAGAGCAGTACTGCTGGACCGAGCAACAGCGCGAACAGGCTGTTAGCCGCCTGGCCGGTGCTGGTCGTGAAGAGAACGTACACGTGCAGCGGTACAAAGGACTGGGTGAAATGAATCCCGAGCAGTTGTGGACCACCACCATGGACCCCGACAAGCGCAGCCTGAAACAGGTGACCATTGAATCGGCCGCCGAAGCCGACCACCTGTTCTCCATGCTGATGGGGGATGAAGTGGCCCCCCGAAGAGATTTTATCGAGCGAAACGCTAAATATGCAAGAGTCGACGTTTAAAGAAAAGCGGGCTGATTGGCCCGCTTTTTTGTTTAGTTAACAGGGAGCTTTTCCGGCTTACCCGGTTTTATTTCTTGAACCCAACCGAACAATACCGTGATAGGAAATCTGATACATAAACTGACACAACGCAACAACCGGGAGGTTACCGGGAAGGAGGTAGATAAAATGAGTAAGGTCAGCGAAAAGGTCAGCAGTGTCATTGAACAAAGTAATTACCTCAGCCGGGACCTGAGCTGGCTGAAGTTTAACGAGCGTGTGTTGGATCAGGCCCGCAGCCTCGACCGAACCCTGATGGAGCGGCTGAAGTTTCTGGCTATTACGGCCTCCAACATGGACGAGTTCTTTACCATCCGCGTCGGGAGTTTATACAATTATCTCGACTACGGCAAAGAACGGGTCGATTACTCCGGTTTGCGCGAGGTGCCCTTCCGCAAGGCCTTGCTGACAGCCGCCCAGCAATTCAGCAAAGACCAGCACCAGGTCTTTCTGGAGGAGCTGCTGCCCTTGTTTGTCAAAAACGAACTCCGGCTGGTTTACCACGACGAATTGTCGGCCGAGGAGCAGCAGCAGGCCGAGGGTTATTTCGACCGGACGATCTACCCGATGCTGACGCCGATGCTGTACGACTACACGCATACGTTTCCGGTGCTGTTGCCGAAGGTGCTGATCTTTGGCGTAGTCACCAAAAACCCCGATCAGCCACACGCCCACGAAGATGATCACCAGCGACTGTCGTTTGTGCAGATACCCGCCAACCTGCCCCGGTTCATGAATTTTGAGCGGGAAGACGAGGTGCTGTTTTTGCCTATTGAAGAGATTGTCAGGCAGCATATTAAGAAGCTGTATCGAAATGTCGAAATTCTGTCGGCAAACCTGTTCCGGATTACCCGTAACGGTGATTTTACGCTGGAAGAGAGTGATGATATTGAAGCTGATTTTATTGACGAAATCAAGCAGAAGATCAAGAACCGCCGGCTGGGCCGGGTCGTTCGCGTTGAGCTGGAAGCCGGCCGGCAGGGGCCAGGCCAGGAGTGGATGGTGAATCTGTTGAAGAAGCGCTGGGAGATTGACGATTATAATCTGTTTGAAACGCCTTCGCTGATCGACTACACTAGTTTGTGGCAGATTATTCGCCATCCGGATTTCAAAGAAGAACTGCCGGCTCCGCATCCGCCCGTACCCCCGCTAGGCCTGGAGCGGGAGAAGGTGACCGATATTTTTGAAACCATGAAGGAGCGGGACATCCTGCTGCATCACCCATACAACAACTTTGAACCGGTACTTCAACTGCTGGAGCAGGCGGCTGAAGACCCGAACGTACTGGCTATTAAGCTTACCATCTACCGACTGGCCAAACGCTCCCGGATTACCGAGGCCCTGCTGAAAGCTGCCGAAAACGGCAAGCACGTGTCGGTATTGTTTGAGGTCAAAGCCCGCTTTGACGAAGAAAACAACATCCGCGAAGCGCAGCGGCTGCAAAAGGCCGGCTGCTTTGTGATCTACGGCATCAGCCGCTTCAAGACGCATACCAAGCTGTTGCTGGTGGTTCGGAATGAGGGCAACCGCGTGGTGCGCTACGCCCACCTGTCGAGCGGCAACTACAACGAAGAAACTGCCAAGCTGTATACTGACATTGGTCTGCTGACCACGAATGAGGTGTACACCCAGGATATTTCGGAGTTCTTCAACGTAATCACCGGCCACTCGCTGCCAAACGAGTATCAGTACCTCATTACGGCCCCGCGCGACATGCGCAAGCAGTTGATTAACCTGATCCGCTGCGAGGCCGAGAACGCGCAGAAGGGGCTGCCCAGCGGCATCTGTATCAAGCTAAACTCGCTGGAAGATCAGGAAGTTATCGATGAACTTTATAAAGCTTCGCAGGCGGGGGTACGTATCCGGCTCATCGTTCGGGGCATTTGCTGTCTGCGGCCGCAACGCCCCGGCCTAAGCGAGAATATCACCGTGCGTTCGCTGGTCGGCGATTTTCTGGAGCATACCCGCGTGTTTTATTTCCACAACAACGGCGACCCGAAAGTGTACGGGGGCAGCGCCGACATAATGGTCCGCAGCTTCGACCGGCGCATTGAATCGCTGTTTCTCCTGGCTAACCATCGGGTTAAGCAGGAGGCTATTCAGATTCTCCAGTACAACCTGCTCGACAACATCAATGCCTACGAGCTGAAAGAAGACGGCGATTACAAGCGTTGTCAGGTAGACGATGGTGGTGAGCCGTTCAATATTCAACAAAAGTTCTTCGATTTGACCGAAGACGAAGTGATGAGCGCCGGCTTATTCAACGATGTTCCGGCGCAGGAAGCGGTACCGGATGAAGTAGAAGAGCACGACGAGGAAGAGGTGCATTGAACAGCCTGAACCCTCAAAGCAAAGCCCGCGGAATAGACCTCCGCAGGCTTTGCCTTTTTATGCGTTGCCTGACCGCACAAACCGCAGTACGTCGCTGATAAACCGGTCGTGTTAAGTCTCATTCATCTCTTTTTTTTCGTTTAGCAGAAAGTTCGCAAATGGAACTGCTGAATGCAACCAGTTAGTAAGACCAAAGCCGATGATGCGTCTGATCTTTCGGTGGGGTTTACTCATTATGTTTGTATCTTCGCAGGCTTTTGCTGTAAACTGTACACCTGAAAACTTACGAATCACTTAATGAACCGTTTCACCGGATTAATCGGTATTGTTCTGATCCTGGGCGTTGCCTACGCGTTATCAAATAATCGAAAAGCCATAAATTACCGTACGGTGGGTGTGGGCCTGCTGCTCCAGTTTGGCCTGGCGGTATTTGTTTTGAAAACAGAAGCCGGCCAGCAGATCTTCCAATGGCTAGGGTACAACATCGACCGGCTTCTGCGGAAAGCCGGTAAAGGCGCTGAATTTGTTTTCTCTCCGCTGGTGAAGCCGGAGATCCTTGGCCGGGTATTTGGGCCGGAAAACAACTTTATCTTCTTCTTCCAGATTATTCCAACCATCATCTTCGTGGCGGTACTGGTCAATATTTTCTACCACCTGGGCGTCATGCAGCGGGTAGTAGCGGTTATGGCCCGCGTGATGAAATGGCTGATGGGCGTCAGCGGTGCCGAAGCCCTCTCTAACGTGTCGAGTACATTTGTGGGGCAGGTGGAGGCCCAGATTATGATCAAGCCGTACCTGAAAGGCATGACCATGTCCGAACTGCTGGCATCCATGTCGGGGAGCTTTGCCTGCATTGCGGGTGGGGTATTGGCAGTCTACATTTCGCTGGGCGTTCCGGCTCCGTACCTGCTGGCGGCCAGTATCATGGCGGCTCCGGGCGCATTGGTGATCAGTAAAATTGTGATGCCGGAAACAGAAGTATCCGAAACGCAGGGAACAGTTCGGGTAGACATCAAGAAAAATCACGCCAACCTGCTCGATGCCATTGCGGCCGGGGCCAGTGAGGGCCTGAAAGTAGGATTTAATGTGGTAGCGATGCTAATCGGCTTTATCGCTCTGATTGCCTTGCTGGATAGCCTGTTGTTCCGGCTGGGTTATTATGTGTTTGGCATGACCAACCTGAGCCTGAACTTTCTGCTGGGTAATGTATTTTCGGTGTTTGCCTGGGCTATGGGTGTTCCCGCCAAAGATATTCAGGCGGCCGGTGCGCTGATGGGGACCAAAATGGTGGTCAATGAATTTGTAGCGTATCTGGATCTGGTAAAAGTTAAAGAGACCCTTGACCCTAAAACGGTAGCTATCACCAGTTTCGCGCTCTGTGGGTTCGCCAACTTTTCATCCATTGCTATTCAGGTAGGTGGGATTGGCGAACTGGCCCCGACACGTCGGAGCGACCTGGCGCGGCTAGGCTTTAAGGCACTGATCTGTGGTACGCTGGCGTCGTATATGTCGGCCACGTTGGCGGGGTTGCTTCTTTAAGTTTTTAATCGCATCGGCGGACCGGCGCAAAGGCGCAAAGGAGTACGCCAAGGTCGCAAAGGTTTTCTCTGCGAACTTGGCGTTTTTCTTTGCGCCTTTGCGGTTAAAGTAAAACATAATCTTCCAATATTTACATGTCAATCCACAACGGAAGAACTCAACATGCTACAGACTAAACTTATTCCCCGTACCGCATCGGCTCACGAGCCACCTATGCTGATAAAGAGCTTACTAGCCCAGTCGCTGAAGTACGAACCGCAGCGCGAGATCGTTTACCGCGACCTGTTCCGGATGAATTACCTTGAGTTTAACCGCCGGGTGCGCCGGCTGGCCAATACGCTGACGGCCCTGGGCGTAAAGCCGGGCGATACCGTAGCCGTTTTCGACTGGGACAGCCACCGCTATCTGGAGTGCTTCTTCGGCATAACCGGCATCGGGGCCATTCTGCATACCATTAACGTCCGGTTGTCGCCGGGGCAGATTCTATACACCATGAACCATGCCGAGGATAAGCTGGTGCTGATTCATGAGGACTTTCTGCCCCTGCTGAACGCCGTAAAAGCCGACCTGACCACCGTTGAGAAGTACGTGCTGATTACGGATAAAGTGTACGCGGATTCAACCGTCGGCAATACCGTACCCGATGGATTTGAGGGTGAATACGAAACGCTGCTGGAAAAGGCCTCTGATGAATACGACTTCCCGGACTTCGACGAAAATACCTGGGCCACTACGTTCTACACAACCGGCACCACAGGTAATCCCAAGGGCGTTCACTTCTCGCACCGGCAGTTGTTTATGCACACGATGGGGCTGCTGACCTATGTCTCCGGTTACGAGTGCGTATCGTTTAAGTCTTCGACGGATGTGTATATGCCCATTACGCCTATGTTCCATGTGCATGCCTGGGGCTTCCCGTTCCTGGCAACCATGCTGGCGGCTAAGCAAATTTATCCGGGCCGCTATGAGCCGGAGATGCTGCTGAGGCTGTTGGTGAAAGAGGGTGTAACGCTTTCGCACTGCGTACCGACAATCCTGCAAATGCTGGTCAACAGTCCGGCCGCGCAGCAGTTTAAACCCCAACTGAGCCGCTGGAAAGTAATCATTGGCGGTTCGGCTCTGACCCAGGGCTTAGCCAAAGCAGCCCTGGAGTTAGGTATTCAGGTGTGCGCCGGCTACGGCATGTCCGAAACCGCCCCCATCATGTCGGTTACTTACCTGAACGACGAAGAGCGGCCGTTGCCCATTGGCGAGCAGGTAAACCTCCGCATCAGAGCCGGCCGGATTGCGCCGTTTGTTGACCTGAAACTGGTTGACGACCATGGCAACACGGTGCCGCATGATGGTCATTCGGTGGGTGAACTGGTGGCGCGGGGACCCTGGATGACACAGGGGTACTACAAAGAGCCGGAGCAGTCGGAAAACCTCTGGCGCGACGGCTGGCTGCATACAGGCGACGTAGCCAGCATCAGCCCCGACAACTGGATACAGATTGCCGACCGGACCAAAGATGTGATTAAATCCGGTGGCGAGTGGGTATCTTCCCTGGCGATTGAAGACCTGCTGTCGCGGGTAGAGGGCGTGGCCGAATCCGCCGTGATTGGCCTGCCCGACGACCGTTGGGGCGAGCGGCCACATGCCCTCATTGTGCTGAAGCCGGACTATACCGGCAAAGTGACACCGGCTCAGATTCGAGCCAGTTTGCAACAGCAGGTTGAGCAGGGCGACATTAATAAATGGTATGTACCCGACCGGGTTATTTTTGTGCCGGAAATACCAAAAACAAGCGTCGGCAAGATCGATAAGAAGAAGATTCGCTCGGAAATGCGGGAGATTATTCTGAATGCGTAAAAGACTTTTTAGCATAAATAGCGCGAGGGATGGTGTAGCATTCGCAACTTTGCACCATCCTCCGCGCTATCTGCTTTTATTATGACCCGAATTGGCCTGCTCTCCGACACCCACAGCTATTTAGACCCTCAGGTATTCGACTATTTTAAAGATTGCCACGAAATCTGGCATGCCGGCGATATAGGTGCCCCGCAGGTACTGGAGCAGTTAAAGGCGTTTAAACCGGTGCGAGCCGTATCGGGAAACATTGATGCGAAGAACGAGTGGGACTGGCCGGACAATCTGCGTTTTACCCTGGAGGGACTCACTGTCTGGATAACGCATATTGGTGGGTCACCGCCCGGCTACAACCCGATTGTCAGGCCGCTTTTACGGGCCAATCCGCCTGACATCTTCGTGTGTGGCCACTCCCATATTCTGAAAGTGGCCCGCGACCCAAAGCTGAATAATTTGCTGTACATCAATCCCGGTGCGGCCGGCAAGACCGGCTTTCACCAGGTGCGCACCTGTATCCGTTTCACGCTCGATGCCGCCCGCATAAGCGGTATGGAGGTGATTGAGTTGGGGCGGAAGTAGAACGGAGTTGTACTCCGTTTTTGGGGTGGCAGAAACGGAGTACAACTCCGTTCTACACGCCCTACTGCCACCCACCCCCAAGTGACCGGTATAAATCAATCAGCGAGTTGTACTGGGCCTGCCGGGTCCGGATGAAGCCTAACTCGGCGTTCAGTACGCTGCGCTGGGCGGTAATCACCTCCAGGTAGGAGGCATACCCGCTGCGAAACAGATCGTTGGAGATAGAAACAGCCCGCTCCAGCGCGTCAACTTCTTTCGCCTGAATGTCGGCTACCTGGCGATAATTATCAATGCCTTTCAGGTTGGTCACTACTTCGCTAAAGCCGGTCTGGATACGTTGCTGGTACCGGTACAAGGCTTCGCGACTCTGGGCGACCGAATAGTTATAATTAGCTCTGAGCGGTCGGCGGTTAAAAACCGGGGCTGCCAGGCCTCCCAGCACCCCCGCAGCCAGCGAAGCCGGATCAAACAGGGTAGTGGCTCTGAACGAATTCAGACCAACATACGGCGTTAAGGTCAGCGACGGTAGAAACTGGAGCCGGGCTACTTCCACATCAATATGCGCAGCTTCCAGTTCCAGCTCAGCCTGCCGGATGTCGGGCCGGCGACGCAGCATCTGCGCCGGAATACCAGCGGCCACGGTGGCGGGTAGCTCCTGGTCGTTTATCGTTTTGCTTCTCGGAATTGGCTGGGGGTAACGTCCCAGCAGCCGGTTCAACTGATTTTCGGTCTCCACAATCTGTTGCTGCACCTGTATCTCCAGACTGCGTGTTCCCAGCAACTGCGCCAAAAACTGCTGTACGGCCAGTTCGGTTACCCGCCCGGCCGCTTTCTGTACATCCACCAGTTGCACCGCTCGTTCCTGTAACGCAATATTCTGGCGAATGATATTCAGCTCGCTATCCAGCGCGATCAGGCCGTAATACAGCCTGGCCACTTCGGCAACCAGCGATGTTTTGACCAGATGACGCCCCTGCTCAGACGCCAGAAACCGCACAAAGGCCGCTTTTCGCCGGTTCTTCAGCTTGCCCCAGATGTCAATTTCCCAGGAGCTCCTCAGCCCCAGAAAGAAATCAGGCGTGGGGTTGGGAATACGCCGGTCGGTACCAATGTTATCCGACAAATTGGTGTCGTAATTACCAACGCCATTCATGGTGTACTTGCCAAACCTCTCTACGCCGGCCGAGCCGGCAGCATTCACCGCAGGCAGTAAGGCGGCCCGGTTTACGTCAAAAGTGGCGCGGGCCATCTCGATGCGCTGCGTGGCAATCCGCACATCCAGGTTATTGGCCAGGGCGGTATCAATCAGTCGCTCCAGGTCGGCGTCGGAGAAGAACGCTTTCCAGGTAAGGTCACCGACACTGGTCGAGTCTGCACTCCCGATAAACGAAACCGGGTGTGCGGGTGCTTTGGGCCGTTGCGTAGGCGCATAGACCTGACAACTGCTCAGGAGCAGCAGAAAAAGAAACGCATAGACAGAACGATATTTATTTGCTGACAGTAGCACCATTAACGTGATTTTGGGTGAATACAGGAACCTGATCTGACTCCGCGTCTTGCGGGTGTTTCGGCTTAAACCGCTCAGCCAGTTTGGCGAACAGCACATACAGGCCGGGAATCAGGAAGAGCCCGAAAACTGTGCCGATAAACATACCGCCGGCGGCTGCCGTACCAATGGAGCGGTTGCCTAACGCACCGGCTCCCGACGCAATACACAGCGGAATCAGACCGGCAATAAAAGCAAAGGACGTCATCAGAATCGGGCGCAATCGCGCCAGGGCACCTTCCAGGGCTGCTTTTACGATGGGCAGGCCCTCCTTCTGCCGCTGATTGGCAAACTCGACAATCAGAATGGCGTTTTTACCCAGCAGACCAATGAGCATGACCAGGGCTACCTGCGCATAGATGTTGTTTTGCAGACCCGCCAGTTGCAGGCATAGGAACGAGCCGAACACGCCGGCCGGCAGCGACAGCAGCACCGACAGCGGCAGGAAAAGACTCTCGTACTGCGCTACCAGCAGCAGATACACGAATACCAGACAGATAATGAAGATGTACATCGCCTGGTCACCCGAGGCAATTTCCTCGCGGGTCATACCGGTCCACTCGTAGGTATAGCCGCGCGGCAGTTTTTCTTTTGCCACTTCCTGCACGGCCTTGATGGCATCCCCGCTACTGTAGCCGGGTTTGGGCTCCCCGGTAATCATAGCTGAAGTAAACATATTGTACCGCGTAAGCTGCTCGGGACCGTAGACCCGCTCCAACCGGATAAAGTTCGATAAGGGGACCATTTCACCCGCTTCATTCTTGACGTGTAGCTTGAGTACATCTTCCGGCTTGGCCCGATAACTGGGCGGAGCCTGCACCATCACTTTATACAGCTGATTGAAACGAATGAAATTAGACGCGTAAAAACTGCCCATCAGCGTTTGCAGGGTATTCATGACCGTTTCAATAGATACCCCTTTCTGCGCAGCTTTATCCTGATCCACATGCAGCAGATACTGCGGAAAGCTGGGGTCAAAGCTGGTGAAGGCGTTGTTGATTTCGGGACGCTGATTAAGCGCTTCAATAAAGCCTTTTGTCACAGTGGCGGTCTTTTGCAAATCGCCATCTACGGTGCGGTCCTGAATGCGCAGTTCAAACCCGCTGGCGTTACCAAACCCAGGTACCGTAGGCGGTGAAAAGTACTGAATGCTGGCGTCGGTAATGTGTTTGGTTTTTCCCTGGAGTTCGGCAATAACATCATCGACCGAAGCAGTCCGTTCGTCCCAGTTCTTCAGGTTCACCATCCCCATACCATACGAGGCACCCGCACCATCGGTCATCAGGCTTAAGCCCGCCAGCGTCGACACGTTTTCCACCGCTTCCATCTTGGACGCTACCTCCTGCACCTGATCCATGACTTTTTCGGTCCGCTCGACCGTAGCGCCTGAGGGGGTGGTGACGTTGACATAAATCATCCCCTGGTCTTCCGTCGGAATAAAGCCGGTTGGGAGAATGGTACTGATACCCCAGGTTCCGATAACAAACAAGGCCAGGACGCTCAGCGTCACCGTCCGGCGGTTTATGAAAGGCCGCAACGCACCCCGGTACTTGTTGGCCAATGAGTCGTACGCCTGATTAAAACGGGTGAAGAAACGGCTTGACAGACCCTTCTGCTCCCCGTGCATCGGCCTGAGCAACAGAGCACATAGGGCGGGCGTCAGCGTCACCGCATTAATACCCGAAATGACAATGGATATAGCCAGAGTCAGCGAGAACTGCCGGTAGAAGATACCCACCGGCCCCGACAGAAATGCTACGGGTATAAACACCGCCGACATCACCAGCGTAATGGCGACGATGGCCCCGCTGATTTCGTTCATGGCCGCAAACGTAGCCGCCCGGGCAGATAAATGCTTTTCATGCATCTTGGCGTGTACAGCCTCGACCACCACAATGGCGTTATCGACCACGATACCAATGGCCAATACCAGCGCGAACAGCGTAAGCAGGTTAACGGAGAACCCAATCACACCCATCAGCGCAAACGTACCCACCAGAGCTACCGGTACGGCCAGGGCACAAATCAGCGTAGCCCGCCAATCCTGCAGGAAGAGGAACACCACGATGAATACCAGAATGAAGGCTTCAAACAGGGTGCGTACTACCTCGTGAATGGATGCGTCCAGGAACCGCGACACATCGTAAGCGAAATTATAGTTCATGCCGGGCGGGAAGGTTGTCTCCTTTAACTCGGCCATGCGTTGCTTTACATTGGCAATAACCTCCCGCGCATTGGAGCCCGGACGTTGCTTGAGCATGATAGCAGCCGACGGACGCCCGTCGGTCTTGGAAAGCACGTTATAGTCCTGCGAGCCGAACTCAACATCGGCAATATCCTTCAGACGCAGAATGGAGCCATCGGCGTTTGTGCGAATAACCAGGTTCTCGTATTGGTCTTTATCGATGAACTTACCGGTGTAGCGCAAGACGTATTGCAACTCCTGCGGGTCCCGGTCGGCGCTCTCGCCGACTTTACCCGGAGCGGCTTCTACGTTCTGTTTCCGGATTGCGGCAATCACCTCGTCGGTTGAAACCTCATAACCCGTCATCAGGTCCGGTTTTAGCCACACCCGCATCGAATATTCCCGCGAACCCATAATCTGGGCAAAGCCCACTCCATCAATCCGCCGGAGTTCCTTCAGGATATTGATGTCGGCAAAGTTGTAGATGAATTTCTCGTCGATGGTCGGGTCGTCGCTGACCAGGTTGAGGTAGAGCAGCATACTGTTTACCTCTTTCTCTGTAGTCACCCCGGCTTTGATTACCTCCTCCGGAAGCTCATCAAGTACCGTAGTAACCCGGTTCTGCACGTTAACGGCCGCCAGATCGGGGTCGGTGCCTACCTTAAAGGAGATTTGAACAAGGGTGGTGCCGTCGTTGCCCGATACCGAGGTCATGTACGTCATGCCCGGCACTCCGTTGATGGCTCTTTCCAGGGGTAACGCCACGGCTTTGGCTCCAACCTCGGCGTTGGCGCCGGTATAAGAAGCCGTAACGACCACCGAAGGCGGTACAATATCAGGGAATTGCGTTACGGGTAAATTCATGAGCGACACGATGCCCAGCAGCGTAATCATCACCGAGATGACGGCCGAGAGCAACGGTCTTTTGATGAATGTATTAAACATAAATACGATTTGGGATGTGGGAACGGTACGCCGTCGCGGGTCGGATTTTGGATTTGCTGTAGCAAGCATACTGAGCGCTGCTTTTCCAAAACCTGATTCCTAGTCTTGAGAGAGAGAGATAAGCCTTACTTACTCACTCATTCACTTTTTTGCTCTTTCACTCTTTCGCCGAAGCAACCAGCGCCGGAATGCTATCGGACGGAACAGGCTTGGGAACAATCTGCATACCTTCGCGAATGCCTTGAATTCCTTCGTAGACGATTCGCTCGCCCGGCTTTAACCCAGATTTCACCAGGTAAAATTTGTTGTGCCGGCCACTCGGAACAAAGCTTCTCATTTTAACTTTGTTGGAGTCGCCAACCACAAAGACATAGTTCTTGTCCTGAATCTCAAAAACGGCTTTTTGCGGCACCAGCAGCGCATTCTCTACCTCATTGGTCAGGCGGATACGGCCGGTAGCGCCGTGTTTGAGCAGCCGATCGGGATTGGGAAAGCGGGCGCGGAACGCCAGTGTACCGGAGTTCTCCTCAAACATGCTTTCCATGGTTTCAATTTTACCCTTATGCGCATAAGGGGTGTTATCGGCCAGTCGCAGGTCTACCTGGTTATTCCAGCCCGAGGGCCCCTGCCGTTTTTTGATGTATTCGAGGTATTCTTTTTCCGATACGTGGAAGTACACGTAGACTTCTTTAATGTCGGAAATAGTTGTCAGCAGCGCACCTTCGTCAATCAGGCTACCGCGTTTGAAGGGAATACGATTGATAACACCATTGAACGGAGCCCGGATGCTGGCCTGAGCCAGTCGTAAGGAAGCATTGGCTTTAGCCGACTCGGCTTCCTCAATGGCTGCTTTGGCGGCATCCAGTTTCGCCTTTACTACTTTCAGTTCCGACGGGGAGATTACGTTGTTGTTTACCAGCAACCGAACCCGCTCCAGTTGCACCTCGGCTGCTTTAGCACCCGCGGTTGCACTTTTCAGCGCAGCATTCGCCCGGGAAACGGCCATCTGGTATTCGGCCGGGTTAAGCTGGAAAAGCAGTTGACCTTTGCGGACGACCTGCCCTTCATCGACAAGAATTTTATCGAGAAAGCCCGATACGCGGGCGCGGAGTTCTACGTTCCGGACAGCCTCTAAATCCCCGACGTATTCCCGTTCGAGAGTAGTTGACTGGGTAGTAAGCCGAACGACAGGTAATATCCGTTCTTGAGTTTGTGTTTCTTTTTTTCCTTTGGCCGAACAGCCAATCAGGAGAGTTCCTATAATCAGCAACGGTATGACTGAATGCGTTTTCATAAAGGGTATCTGGTTGAATAAGTAATGATTTGTACCATTGGTGGGTAATATGGAGGGTGTTGTATTGGGTAAGCCCTACAACAGCTAATCTGAAGGAATAGCCATAACCTGTTGGTGTTTCTGACGAGCCGGCATTAAAGCCAGCCTTTCAGGAGATAGGTTATATGCTGAATGTAGATTAATTACAAATAACCGGCGTTTGAATTAGTAGCAGCTTAGAACTAGATTAGTATCTCATTAGAAAAATTCTAATCAAGGGCCGCTCTGTTACTAAAAGTTGGGGAGGAGGGGAGTCTGGTGGAATACACCAGAAAGACCGGTTGCAAAAGTACGTAACCGAGCCCTGGGTTTGGTGACCAATCCAGCGCCTGAAATCGTTTTCATTCATGTCCAGGAAGCCGGATAAGACATGTTGGGATTCGGCGGATTCGGATTGACCTTCAATTGACTCATCAGTCTGCAGGTTAACCTGCGAAACCAGCACCATTTTGCGCCGGATGGGCGGACGCTGGCGCTTCTTTTTGTAAATATCCGGGGTGTACGTCTGAATGGTTAGCTTGTTGATGTGGTTGGGTGATTCAGGCACCGCATAGGGGGCACTGAAAGCGGAATAACACGCTAACAGCAAGAGAACTGTTATATGAATAACACCTTTCATCTTTCCCTTTTTTAGGTGGAGAAACCCGCCTGCCTCTTCAGGATAAATAGTATTTTATCTTGAAGTTAATTAGAGATTTTCTAATAATTGACAGAGAAAGTGGCTTTTTTGACGTTACCTACTCATTTTAACCAAATAATTCTGATAAAAGTTGGAATATTTTTATTTGCCCAACAGCCGGAATTCATTCCGGCTGTTGGGCACCCTGCCTTATGTATTAGCTATAACAGCCGGAATGTAATTCCGGGGTACGAGGGCTTACAACGGTATCTGCTCAAACTTCACCGCTGGTTGACTTTCGTCTTTGAAGGCTTTGCGGGGGCGGATGTTCAGCGTCTGGAACATTTGCCTGTCCTGGTCTTCTTCCGGGTTTGGCGTGGTCAGCAGCTTGTCGCCGGCGAAGATGGAGTTGGCACCGGCCAGAAAACACAGGGCCTGTTCCTCTACACTCATCCGCACACGACCGGCCGACAGACGCACCATCGCTTTCGGCATGATAATACGAGCGGTGGCAATCATCCGAAGCATTTCCCAGACCGATACGCGGGGCTGGTCTTCCAGCGGGGTCCCTTCTACCGGCACCAGCGCATTCACCGGCACCGATTCGGGGTGTTCGGGCAGCGTCGCCAGCGTATGCAGCATACCGATGCGGTCCTGGTGCGACTCGCCCATGCCGATAATACCGCCGGAGCAAACGGATATGCCGGCCTGACGAACGTTCCCAAGCGTATCCAGCCGATCGTCGTAGGTACGGGTGGAGATAATGTCGCCGTAGAATTCCTCGCTGGTGTCGAGGTTGTGGTTATAGGCGTACAGACCGGCGGTCTTCAGCTTCTGGGCCTGCTCATCGGTCAGCATACCGAGCGTGCAGCAGACTTCCATACCCATGGCGTTTACGCCTTTCACCATATCCAGCACCTTGTCGAAGTCGCGGTTATCGCGAACTTCGCGCCAGGCGGCACCCATACAAAAGCGGGTACTGCCGGCATTTTTGGCGTGTTCGGCTGCGGTCAGCACTTCAGCTACTTCCATCAGTTTATGCACCTTCACGTTGGTATGGTAGCGGGCGGCCTGCGGGCAGTAGGCGCAGTCTTCGGGGCAGCCGCCGGTCTTGACCGACAGCAGCGTACAGACCTGCACTTCCTGCGGGTCGTGGTGCTGGCGGTGAATGGTAGCGGCCCGGTAAATCAGGTCCAGAACGGGGGAATTGTATATCTCGGCGATTTCGGCGCGGGTCCAGTCAGTACGTAATGTAGTCATGCAATCACAATCTCAGTGTTGAAAACTCTTGTTAAGCGTAGCCAAAAATAGGAAGTCTTTGGTAGGAAGCCAAAATACCGCTTCACCGGAACAAAAAAGCCCCGGCCTAGTCAGACCGGGACTTTTGTTCCCCTCACTCAACTCGAAACACAAGAACCACAGATATATACGAAAAATTGTTGCGCTTAGATTGGTATCCATAAAGAAAATTAGCCCGGCAATGTAGCCGGGCTAATCTAACCGTCATCATCTTTAACGCGCAAGCACAACCGTGCGCTTTCAGATGCTCCTTGCAACAATACATACGTAAAAACCGGCCGGAGCGTTGCGTCGGACAAAAAATCATTTCATACCGAACAGGAACCGGGTCACCTTAAAAGGGCGGATCAGCAGCAGATAGATGCCCACACATGCGACCAGGGATGTTAAACTCACGACCAGAAAACCATCGTACACCCCGAGCCCGGTTTTTGTCAGGATCTGATAGCCAATCAGCACAATAATCGTCTGGTGCAGAATATAGAACGGGTAGACGGCCTCATTTAATTTCGGCAGTATCGGCCGGTTAACATTCAGATAGCGATAGCCATACGCAATGGTAGCCAGCACCGACGAAACCATGAGACAGAGGCTGTTGGTGAAGAAGGTAAAATCGACCCAGAACAACTCATCAATCTGCTGAGGAGTGTACCAGATTCGCATACCGTATAAGATAACGGTAAACACGAGGGTTGCCGCCAGAAAAATCCGGCGCTGGTCGGTCAGCACCTGCCAGAATGAACGCCGGCTAATAAGCACATAGCCAAACCAGAACAGCAGCAGATTCTCCACAAAATACGCCCAGTCGTTAACCAGCGCGTGCGTTTCGTCGGGGTAAAACGGACGCGTCAGGTACTGGCTGGCAATGATAGTCAGGCCCATCAGCCACAACGCACCACCGGGCCGGGCAATCAGGCGACCGATACGATCTGTAAAGCGCTGCCCACGTTCACCGCGAAACCAGCGAAACACCGGAATGCTGACGAGCGAGTACAGAAACAGATAGGCCACAAACCACAGGTGATGCCAGCTAAAGGCTCCGCCCTTACCGCCGTCTTCGTAAGGTACAAAGTCAAAGACATTCGGGTAAAATTCGACATAGCTTCCGGCGAACCGATCCCGAAATACCCACTCCGTGTAAATCTGGGGTGGTACAATCACAAACATGCCAAACACCAGCGGAAAGAACAGCCGCCTGGTACGCTCCCAGGCATATCGGCCAAATGGGGAAGTAGGGATATCCCCCTTCGGTCGCCGGTTCAGGGCGAAGTAGGTGCCGGCGCCGGAGATGAAGAACAGCAGCGGCATCCGCCAGCGATGCAGCCACCGCATCACATTTTCAAAAACCAGACTGGTTTCGGTACTCTGGATATGCCAGCCCCAGCGAACATAAATCATACCCGTGTGGTAAAACAGCAGAGTCAGGATGGCGATGACCCGCAGCCAGTCGAGGTCGTAGCGACGGACGCTGGATAGAGGTAGAGGAGATGCTTCGGTTGGTGTGGGGCTTATTTGCGTTTGCATTGGGTAAACGTGGTTTGGTTTTGATGGACCAAAAGTGGCAGGGCAAGCGCTTAAAACAGCCATTTTCCGATAATAACGAAGTTCGCGCCGACCGGGACGAAGAAGAAACAGCTTTACCCTCGGCCATTCACCTCCCGCCCCCGGCCCGAACCGTCGGACCGTCCCTGCCTGTACTGCGCCGGGGTCTGGCCTGTAATGCGTTTGAAGGCGGTATGAAATGCTGAGGTCGAATTATAGCCGACGCGTTCAGCTATTTCGTCGATCTTCAGGTTGGTCGTAGCCGGGTCCTGTAGTAGCTTCTGCGCTTCCTGCACCCGGTAGGTGGCCAGCAGATCGAAGAAGCTTTGGTTGAGCCGGTCGTTCAGCAGTTGAGAGAGGTGGTGCGATGAGGTGTTCAGCCGCTGCGCCAGTTTCGGCAGCGACAGGTCTGCTTCCAGGTACGGCTTTTCGCTGGTCATCAACCGGGTCAAGCCATTCATCACAGCTTCTTCTTTTTCCTCCGAAAGCGATGACTTTTCGTACTTCTTTCGCGGTTCCGGTGCGGTGGCGGGCTGAGGAGCTTCTTTGAAAAAGTCGGAGCCGCGCATGACCAGCAGACTGGTGGCGTAAATGGTGACGGTGGCGTAGCAGGCAATCAGGTAATCGCCGAGATCATTGTGAAACTGCGGCTTTACCAGCACGATGACCAGTGGAAACAGGAGAAACAATAACGAAAGGTTTCGCAATTGCGCCAGCCGGGTGGGCGTACGGCTCCAGAGTGTCTGATTTTCGCGCCGGAAAGCGTTCCGAATCGCCAGCAGCGACAGAATGGCATAAATCAGACAGCTCAACAGGGTTAGCTCGTTGATGTAATCACGCAGGCGGGTGAAATCTTCGGGCAAATACGGCTCGGAATGAATAAAGGAGAGTTCCGGGTGATAGGAGTTCAGGTAGGAGTTGTATTTGAACTCAACCGGCTGATATAACCAGGTTACGGCATTGAATACCCAGATAACAAACGGGATCAGATGCCATGCCCAGCGTTGAGGAAGTCGTTGCTGAAGCTTTGACGCAATAAAAAAGAAAAAAAGCGGACCTATCAGAAAATTAACCGGCTCGGAGAAGTCGACAAACGCCAGCAACCGGAACATGTAATTGGTGTAGCACAGAAAGATCTCTGCCGTAATCGCCGATAACCCCAGCATAAACCAGCCAAGGCAGCGATTGGAGACAAGTTTACCCCGACTCCCGGTCAGAAAGAATACGCCCAGGAACAAAGCCTGCGCCACCCCAACCAGGATAATCAGAGCGAACAAATCAATGTGTACCGGCTGGAACTGCATACGTGGGCTAAGATACGAAAATACCCCCAACCCCCTGAAGGGGCCGGGGGTATCTGCGCTCTGCTTGTCTGCGTTTGCAACGCGATACGGGTGAGGTTCGCATTGGTAATGCGATTAAAGGCTTTTGCTTGAGGTGATACTCGCGTCGCAGACGCTGACCTCGCCCGTCCCACGATACAATCGCGGACGAACAAGGCGAAAAATTACCGGATTGTCAGTTCAAACGGCATTCGGGCCTGAATACCTTCCAGGTTTTTCAGCTTCTTCATGTACTTGAGGTACGGAGCTGCTTCGCCTAACTGGCTGTTGATGCGGGCTTCTTCTTCGTCGCTCAGGGTGTTGAAAAAGCGCTCCATAAAGCTGCGCTTCTCCGGAATAAACCGCAGGCGGTAATCGCCGTCTTTCAGGCCGGCGTCTTTGGCGGCCAGTTTTACAGCCTCGTCCAGGCCACCCAGTGCATCGATCAGACCGTTGGCTTTGGCCTGTTCGCCCGACCATACGCGGCCGGAAGCCAGCGCCTTCAGGCTATCGACCGACATTTTACGGCCCTGGGCCGCTTTGGTGGTAAATACATTGTAGGTTCGCTCCACACTTTGCTGAATGATATTCTTTTCAAACTCCGACATCTCGTGGGTTACCGAGGGGAAATCGGAATATTTGTTGGTCGTAACGCGGTCGTAGGTAATGCCCAGTTTTTCTTTAAAGAAGTTCTGCGCGTTGAACAGCATACCAAATACACCGATAGAACCGGTGATGGTATTCGGGTAAGCCACAATACGCCGGCAACCCATAGCCATGTAATAGCCACCCGACGCGGCATAATCGGACATGGAGGCCACTACCGGCTTCACCTTGTTGGTCAGGGTAATTTCGCGCCACATTACATCGGAGGCCAGCGCACTGCCCCCCGGCGAGTTGATACGCAGCACCACGGCTTTAACTTTATCGTCCAGCCGGGCTTTGCGGAGCTGCTCAGCTACTTTGTCGGAGGCTATATTATCCCGGTCGTTGTCTTTGCCGGAAACAATCTCCCCTGACGCCACTATGACGGCAATGCGGTTGCGGCTGTTGCCATCCAGGACATATTTTTTGGCCTTGCCGTATTTGCCCAGCGAGATATAGTTAATCTTCTTGTCCCCGGCAATGTCCAGCTTTTGGCGCAATTCGTTTTCCACTTCGTCAAAGTAGGCAACGCGGGTCACCAGTTTAGCCCTCTGCGCATCAGCTGCGGTTTGAATGCTCAGGTTATCGGCCAGTTTTTGCAGATCGGCGAGTTGCAAGCCCCGGCTTCTGGCCACATTTGCCATAAAATGGTTGTTGAGAGAGTTCAGGAACGACGCCGTCTGTAACTTGTTAGGCTGGCTCATGTCTTCCCGGATAAACGGCTCCACGGCGCTTTTAAACTCGCCTACTCTGAAGATCAGGGGCTTTACGCCCAGCTTGTCGAGGGTGCCTTTAAAGAACATATACTCGCCTTCCAGACCGTTCCATTCCAGGCTACCAATGGGATTGAGGTATATATTATCGGCGACAGACGCAACGTAATAGCCCTTCTCCGACATATTCTCCCCGTAAGCATAGACAAACTTCTTCGACTGCTTGAAATCGATCAGGGCGTTGCGCACCTCTTCGAGCGAGGCCCAGCCGGCTTGTGGGGATTCCGTTTTCAGGTAAATGCCTTTGATGTTCGGGTCAGCTTTGGCGTTGGCCAGCGCTTTGCGTAGTTCTATAAGGCCCATGACGTTACCATCTGAGGTAAACGGCAGCAGTTCGGCAAAGGGGTTGTCTTCGCCGATTTCGCGGATGGGGTTATCCAGATCGAGTTTCAGGACGGATTTTTCGCTGACACTTACCTGCTTGTCGGAGGCCATCGAGATCACCGACGCTATCCCAAACAGCAGCATAAAACTAATGAAGGAAAATAATAGCAGGCCGACAATAGTGGCCAGAACATATTTCAGAAACTGTCGCATGAAGGGTATTTACAAGAATATGATACTTAGGCAGTAACAAATTTAACTGATAAAAGTACTCCCGGACCGGAAAAGTGTTAAAAGTGCAGAAAGAGGGATGAAAGGTTCTGTTACGGGGTGGAGAAAGACTAAAAAAACAAGAGGCAGGTTACCGCCAGGCCCTGACAGCGCAACCCACCTCCTGCAATCCTGATACGCTAAACTTACAAAGAAAGCTGCGCGTAATCGTCCATAGCGGTCCGGATCACCTCTAGTGCTTCTTCCCGGCCATAGACATTGGCCAGTTCCATCACCGCCGGCTCGTCGGGCAGGTTTTTATAGGTCAGAAAATAGTGGCGTAGCCGTTTTACCACCATTTCGGGTAACTGGCTCAGTTCTGTAAACTGCTGGTACATGGAGTCGCCCTTGAGTACCGCAATAATTTTGTCGTCGGCTTCGCCTTTATCGATCAGCCGGAAGCCGCCGATAGGAATAGCCTGCAGAATAATGTCGCCGTGGGTGATTTCGCGCTCCGTCAGCACACAGATATCCACCGGGTCACCGTCTCCTTTTTCAACTCGCTTTCCCGCTTTCTCAGAAGCCAGCCGGGCAATACCGTCGCCACAGTAGGTTTGCGGCACAAAGCCGTATAGCGCCGGAATAATATTGGAGTACTGCTGCGGCCGGTCAATTTTCAGGTAACCGGTTTCTTTGTCGATCTCATACTTGACCGTATCGGTCGGTACAATTTCGATGAAGGCGGTCACAATATCCGGGGCTTTGTCGCCGGGAGATATGCCGTGCCAGGGGTGTGCTTTGGAAGTAGTCTTTGCCATTCGTTCAACAAATTCGCTGAGCATTCGTCAAGTTGGATAAAGTTAAAAATAAAAGGTCATGTCAGACGTACTGACATGACCGTATAAAAATACAGACGGGCAAAATTACACGGAAATCTTGTCGGAAAAACCTATTTTCTCGGCAATCAGGTAATCGCCCGTTTTGTTGGAGTTCTGCCGCACCAGCATTTCGCCGACAAATCCGGCCAGAAATAATTGTACACCCAGGATAATGGCTACCAGGGCAAAAAAGAACAGCGGATTGTCGGTTACGTTCCGGTAGCGCAGCCCCTGGGCAATATTATACAGCTTCTCGCCTAAGAGCCATAGGGAAATTACCGTACCGATAAAGAACGAGAGTGTACCAAACCCACCAAAAAAGTGCATGGGTCGCCGGCTGAATTTCTGCACAAAGGCAATAACCAGGATGTCCAGAAAGCCGTTGATGAAGCGATCCAGCCCAAATTTGGTCGTACCATATTTACGGGCACGGTGCTGTACTACTTTCTCACCAATGCGGCTGAAGCCGTTCCATTTAGCTACCATCGGCAGGTTGCGGTGCATTTCGCCGTAGAGGTTCATCGATTTGACCACCGGCAGCCGGTATGCTTTCAGGCCGCAGTTAAAATCATGCAGGTGTACCCCCGATACCCAGCGCGAGACGGCATTGAAGAGCTTGGTCGGCAGGGTTTTGCTGAGGGGGTCGTAGCGTTTCTGCTTCCAGCCCGATACCAGATCGTAGCCGTCTTCGGTCACCATCCGGTACAGTTCCGGTATTTCGTCGGGGCTATCCTGTAGGTCGGCATCCATGGTAATGACCACGTTCCCCTTAGCCGACTGAAAACCCGTTTGCAGGGCAGCCGTTTTGCCGTAGTTCCGGCCGAAGCGAATGGCCCGCACGTTGGGGTTAATACCCGACAGGTGCTCGATCACCGCCCAGGAGCGGTCCCGGCTGCCATCGTCGATAAACAGGATTTCGTAGGTATAATGGTGTTCCGTCATTACCCGAACGATCCAGTCGTGGAGTTCGGGTAACGATTCCTCTTCGTTCAGGAGGGGGATCAGCACCGATATGTCAAGCTGCTCGGCCATGCCAGTTTAGGGTATCCGAAGACCTGTTAACGTATAAAAGCTGGTTGCTCAGATAGTAAACAATATTTAAACGCAAAGTACACAAAGGTTCGCGCAAAGATGTCAGAAAATCAGGTAAAAGTCTGTCAGCAACGCCCGAAATGGTTGGGTGTACGTTCGGCCATCCGGCTCGTAAATGTCCAGCGTTTCATCAACCACGTTCCCTTCCTGATACGCAAAGCCGGTAATGAGCCGGAATACCGGTTTGCGAACATGGTGGCGCAGGTGCAGCCGCCGGAACGGCTTTAGCCCAACCGTTGCCGCCTGCCGGGCCAACTGACCCGCTTCGTAGGGCGGCAGCAATATCCACCACTGCCCGTCCTGCTTCAGTAACCGCACCACGGCCTCAATCAGTTCCGTACCCGGCAGATCGTCCGTATGCAGTGCCCGGTTCACAGCCGCATCGGGCGAGCGGAGGTGGTTGGTGTAGAACGGGGGATTGGTGAGAATGCGATCGTAGACCCTGGCCGGCGCAAACGCCTGAACCCTGCTTTGCACCACCCATACCCGTTCGGTAAAGGAACTGGCGGCTACATTCTCCCGGGCTTGCTGAGCAGCAGCTTCGTCAATCTCCACGGCATCGATCAGGGCAGTTTCGTTCCGCTGGGCCGCCATGAGTGCCAGCAGGCCCGTGCCGGTGCCAATATCCAGAATCCGGCCCCCCACACCCACATCGGCATACGCGCCCAATACGCACGCATCCGTACAGACCTTCATGGCCGTGCGGTCCTGCCGGATGGTGAATTGTTTGAAGCGAAACATAAAGGAGTTAAGAGTGATGAGTTACGAGTTAAGAATTAAAACGTCGGCTTATGATAACGTTTGGTGCGTCAGCTAACGCATTAGTCTTTAACTCATAATTCCTTTCATTTTCTTCCAAAATCTGCCGGATTTTCCCCCCAATGTGTTGTTTCCCATTTGAGGATGGGGTTGGCGAAGCGGTGGGTTTGCAGCCATTTTTCGGCGCGGGCGAGCAGGTCGAACAGTTCCTGATTGCGGGGGGTGGGGTCGAGTTTGGTATTGGCTTTCTTTTTCTGGACCCAGCCGATGGCGGTGCGGGAGTCGGAATAGATGGGAATATTGCTGTGCTTCTGGTCCAGCAGGGCCAGGGCGTGAACAATAGCCAGAAACTCGCCGATGTTGTTGGTGCCGTCGGCGTAAGGACCCATCCGGAAGATGGTTTGTTTGGTGGGCAGGTAAATGCCCTGGTACTCCATATCGCCGGTGGCAGTGTTCCAGGCGGCATCCACCACTACGCTGTCGGGTATGGGCTTGCCAACAATACCGGGTAACTTGCCCTGTGTGCCGGCTTTCTGCGGTGCGCCAATGTGCAGGTGAGGCTTTTCGGAAAGGGCTTTTTCGGCCAGGCTGCGGCTCTCGAACGATTTGTAGAGGGCTCCGTTAAACCCTTCGATCTGGGCCTGGCAGTCGGCCCAGCTATCGTACACGCCTGGTTGCTTCCCTTTCCAGACGACGTAATATTTTGGCGATTTGGCCATGTACTCCTTGCTTGCTCAGGGGGCAAAGTTACAGTTTTCACCGCTCAGAAGCAGCTATCGCTTCCGGTAAACGCACTGTGTGTTATCCGATGCGCGGTAATAAGACTTGTAGTTCAGCGCCTTCGGATCGGTGCAGCCTTTCAGGTTCAGCAGCTCTACTTTGCGAAAGTCGATGGCGTGGCTCTCACTCTGGAGAGCAATGTAGCCTTCTGCCAAAAGCGTATTGTCTTTTTTGATCCAGTAGTCGGGGTTGGGCACATGAGCCTGGACGAAGTCGTATTGCTTGCTGACGTAGCCGCCCCCGATGCGTGGTTTTTCGTAAGTAAGTACCGTATCACCGGCAATAATGTGGTGAATGATGGAGTCACCAAGCACCAGCGCTTCTACCGTTACCCACTGGTCCCCGTCGTAGGTTTTTGAATCGGAGTCAATGCAGTGGGCCGGGTTTACTTTTCCATTCATCTCCACAATGGTACCGGGGGTACACAGGTTGGCGGTATGCCGTTCGCCTTTCCCTAAACCGCCCAGCAGTTGGATCTCCAGTGAGATCGGAAAATCCTGGTCCTTACCCAGGCTTTGCGCCGACTGCGAGTGAATCATCACTCCGCTGTTCCGGTTGTTCCAGGTGGCTCCGCCCGGTAGCTGGTTGCCGATAAACCGGTACTCAAACCGCAGCAGGTAGTAGGAATAAGGCTTTTTGTAGTAGATGTGGCCATACTTATTGTCGAAATTCTGGTACTGATCATACGCAATCCGCAGCATCCCGTTCTCGACCCGGAACGTGTTTTTGTAGTTCTCGTTCAACGCGTGACCGGCAATCTTGATGTCCCAGCCGCTCAGGTCTTTGCCGTTGTACAACTGAATCCACTCCTGGCGGGAGGGGTTGTTTTGGGCGAGGGAGGGGAGACAGGCGATAAGGAGTAAAGAGAAAAGGAGAAGGGGTATAATGAATAGTTTCATTGGGAAAACAGGGGGCTTAGGCATTTACAGTATAAGTGAGACGCTGGTTTCGTCTACTCTCTCCGGAAGAGTTCGGAGTAGACATACAGTCGACTTTTGCATAGGCACGCAAGTAATCAGAATTTCACTATTTACCGAATAGTAAATCATACTTTCATAGCCTATTGATTTTACGTCTTTTACCGTACATTGGCTTTTATAGGGTACTAATCCGCTATGAGAAATTCCTGATTTTCAGGTGGCTATCCTTCCTGTTTTTTTCCAGCCGAAACTAACCATTTACCTGTATGAGACAACTTCTTTCCATTATTTTCCTTGGTGCTACTCTCACAATTGGCAGGGCTACACCGCCAACCGGTGAAACATTGTTGCTGCGTACGCCAACGCTCAGCGCAACCCACCTTGCCTTTACGTATGCAGGTGATATCTGGCTTGCAGATAAGAGCGGCAACAATCCGCAACGGCTAACGGTACATCCGGAAGAAGAATCCAACCCGATGTTTTCGCCCGATGGGCAATGGATTGCCTTTAGTGGTAATTACAACGGGAACAATGATGTCTATGTGGTTTCTGTGAACGGCGGTATTCCGAAGCGGCTCACGTATCACCCGGCTGTTGACCTGGTACGGGGCTGGACACCCGACGGCAAACACATTCTGTTTTCCTCCAGCCAACAATCAAATTCAACGCGTTACAGCCGGTTGTTCCTTATACCGGTCAATGGGGGAATGCCGGAAGTGCTGCCAATGCCTATGGCCGAACATGGGCAGTTTTCGCCGGATGGAAATACTATTGCGTATACGCCAATTCATGATGCTTTTGACACCTGGAAACAATACCGGGGCGGGCAGACCCCACCGGTATGGCTCTTTGACCGGAAGACGCAGGAAATACAGGTAGTGCCCCATACCAATGCCTCCGATACCAGACCCGTCTGGGCCGGAAAAACGGTGTATTTTCTGTCGGACCGGGCGGGGACTATGAATGTCTTCGCCTACGAAACCGAATCGAAGCAGGTGAAGCAGGTTACTCAACACCAGGATTTTGACGTAAAAGCGCTGGCTTCAAATGGAAAAGAAATTGTTTATGAGCAGGCGGGTCGTTTGCACCTGCTCGACCTGACAAGCGGAAAGGGTAAACCAATCAGTGTACGGATTGCTCCGGATTTACTTTCGCTTCGTGCGCAGTACAAGCCGGCAGCCAAGTTTATCCACCATGCCACTATTTCACCCACCGGGGTACGTGCTCTTTTTGAAGCTCGCGGGGATGTGTTCACGGTACCATTGGAAAAAGGAGATACCCGAAACCTCACTCAAACGCCCGGTACGTTTGAACGGTATCCCTGTTGGTCGCCCAACGGTCGGCATATTGCTTACTTCTCAGATGCCGGCGGAGAGTATAAGCTTATTGTCGCTAATCAGATGGATGGGAAACAGGTGGCGGAGATTGACTGGAACGATCCATCTCATTATTACGAACCAACGTGGTCGCCGGATAGCAAAAAACTGTTGTTTACCGATAAACGGCTCCGCGTGTATTACCTTGATCTGGCTACGAAAAAGCCGGTCCGTGTCGACGAAGATACCTATGATCACCCCCAGCGGTCACTTAATCCAGTCTGGTCTCCTGATAGCAAATGGATAGCCTATACCAAACGACTGGATAATCACCTCCGGGCAGTGTTTGTGTATAACCTGACTACGGGAAAATCGGCGCAGATAACCGATGGGATGAGCGATGCCGTTTCGCCGGCTTTCAGCCGTGATGGCAAATACCTGTACTTTGCCGCCAGTACCAACTTCGGCCTTAACTCAGGCTGGCTCGATATGTCCTCGTATGAGCGGCCAATCAAGCGAAGCCTGTATGTGGTTATGCTTAGAAAAGGAGAACCGTCGCCCCTGGCACCGGAGAGCGACGAAGAAAAGCCAGGCGATGAACCAGCCGATAGTGTAGCCAAAACACCGGCTAAGCCAAAGGGAAAAGTGGACGCTACCAGTAAACCAACCAAACCGGCCGATAGTGTGAAGGTGGCCGTTACCATTGATCTGGATCAGATTGATCAACGCATACTGGCGCTGCCTGTTCCGGAAAACAACTACGAAGATTTGCAGGTGACAGCCGAAGGTAAGTTGTTGTTTACCCAAATTCCGGCAGAGTCCGGAGCCCGAACGCTGCACTGGTTTGACTGGAAAACACGAAAGAGTGACGAGTTCATGAGCGGTATCTGGGGGTATACAATCAGTGCCGACGGCAACAAACTATTGTATTTTGCCCCTTCGGAGGTAGCTGGTATTGTAGACACCAAGGCAAAGCATAAGGTTGGAGACGGCAAACTCGACCTGAGCAAAATGGAAGTTTGGGTTGATCCACAGGCCGAATGGAAGCAGATGTTTGATGAAGTCTGGCGGATCGAGCGGGACTATTTCTACGTAAACAACATGCACGGCTCCGATTGGAAAGCCATAAAGCAAAAGTATGAACCCTTTCTGGTGCATGTAGGCCACCGTTCCGATCTTAATTTTCTCTTTGCCGAGATGATCGGCGAAATGGTGGTTGGTCATAATTATGTGGGTGGAGGTGATGTACCGGCGGTCGACCCTACACCCATTGGGTTATTGGGCGCTGATTACCGGGTTTCTAACGGGCGGTTCCAATTTGCCAGAATTTTCAGCGGGTTGAATTGGAACCCCGACTTGCGTTCTCCGCTTACGGCCCCTGGGGTTGAGATTAAAGAAGGCGAGTATCTGCTGGCGGTCAACGGCAAAGAAGTAACGGCAACGGATAACCTGTATAGTTTTTTTGAAAATGCCGCCGAACGCCAGACGTTGCTCACGGTGAACTCCCGGCCAACAATGGAAGGTGCCCGAACCGTTACCGTAATGCCCGTGAAGAGTGAAAGCGGATTACGCAACCGGGCGTGGGTGGAGAACAATCGCAAACGAGTTGATGAACTAACCAATGGACAGGTTGCCTATGTGTACCTGCCCAACACGGCCCAGGCCGGCTACACCTATTTTAACCGGTATTATTACGCCCAGCTCAACAAGAAAGCGGTCATTATCGACGAACGATTCAATGGGGGAGGGTCCGCAGCCGACTATATTGTCGATAACCTAAACCGGCCGCTCTTAAGCTACTGGGCAACCCGCGAAGGAAAGATGTTTTCTACACCGACAGCCTCAATATTTGGCCCCAAAGTCATGATTGTAAACGAGTACGCCGGGTCGGGTGGCGATGCGCTGCCGCTTTACTTCCGTCGCCGTAATCTGGGTAAGCTGGTTGGTAAGCGTACCTGGGGTGGTCTAGTTGGTATCTATGATTACCCGGTGTTAATGGACAATGGATTTATTACGGCACCCCGATTGGGCATTGTTAGCCCTGATGGCAAATGGGAGGTTGAAAACGAGGGCGTGGCCCCGGATATTGAGGTTGAAATGACGCCCAAAGCAGTTATTAACGGGGGAGATCCGCAACTGGAAAAGGCGGTAGAGGTGATTATGCAGGAGCTAAAAAATCAGTCTGCCCAGCCAGTAGCCAGACCTGTTGATCCCGTGCGGGTAAACAGTGGGAAATCCTGAAAGTTTGGTGTGTAATGCATTGACTGAATAAACCTGCAGCGGGTGATTTTAGCTTATCTCCTGAATACTACCCGCTGCAGGTTATCGACCGAAAAGGTAGTCACCTCCTGACTGGCAGCCGCCTGTTTCCGGCCGGAGGTGACTTCAAAAATCAATTGATTGCCTGAGAGTTCATAGGTAGCCGTAAGAACAATGCCCTGGGTTTCAAACACGCTGTATAGCTTGTTACCGAACAGGTGATCGGCAAGTTCGATACCGTTGCCTTCGTCAGTGACGTAAATTCCTTTAGCTGGGTCTTTGAGCCGCAGCACATAGTCTTTAACCACGGGGTGCTTCGGCGACAGGTACTCGGTTTTCCAGGTCCAGGCATTCGGATCAGCCGTTCTGGCCACTGTATGCCGGACCGGCACACTATCTTTAACCGCCCCCTGCCGGTAAATATACATCGTGCCCGTCCAGGTCCCCAGGCACGCATCACCAAACGGCCGCTGTGCCTGGGCAAAGGAAAGTAACCCCACCATACAGCCAAAAACTACAGATAAGGCTTTCATACAGAAGACGGGGAATGGCTGCGGCATGGAAAGTGACTACCGCTTTGAGCTGAAAAAGGTAAAGGTGCCCAGCAGAAAGTCCTGAATGGCATCGCCGTGGCCCTTGCCGGGCAAGGAGATTAACTCTACGTTGGTAGCCCCCCGCTTCTTCATCGCTTCGAAGGCGTCAACAGAGTTAAAATAAAAAACCTGCTGATCGACCGTGCCGTGGTAGAGCTGCATGGGCGTGCGCGGCTTCCAGTCGTAAATATTATTGTCTCTGACGGCATTGATAAACGGGGTATCCGTTCCGTCGTTTACCCCCTTGCGGAAGGAGTCCATTACGGCCTCGTTGAAGCTTACCGGAATGTTGGCACCGAACGGATTGCTCGTTACGGCCGTGGCATAGGGTTCTTTGAGGTAAAAACTTATCGGCCGGTTCAGCCCGTATACCCGGTTGTAGGTCGATAACACCATGGTATAAAGTCCGTTGTAGGCAGCAATGCCGTGGGTTTTCTGGTTAATCAGGTAGTTCATAAACGCTGAACTGTTATAGGCACCGGCTCCGCAACTGGAAGCAACCAGGTTGAATTCTGTGCCGGTTTCTTCCTCTATTTTCTTTTGCAGCGCCATAGTCGCGAAACCACCCAGCGAATAACCGGCAATCATTAGTTTCTGGTCCCACTTGATATTCTCCTGCCGAATAAACTCCCGCGTTGCCCGTATCATATCCAGCGAGGAAGAAGCCAGCGAGGCCCGGTGCTGATAGGGGTGCGGCAGATTTTTTGATACGCCGTAGCCAATAAAATCGGGCAGGGCTATAATGTATCCGTTGGAGGCTAGTAGCGAACCGATGGAGTAGGTTTCGCTGCCGGGACCATTGTTGGAAGGCGCGTCGGCGTCGGAGAAGATGGTGCCGTGCTGCTCGCTGATAAGCGGAAAGCTCAGGTTCTTATCTGCGGGGTTGGGGATTACCAGCGCTCCCGAGGCCTGCACTTCGGTACCATCGGTGTTTTTGGTTTTATACACAATACGGTACACCTTGATGGGGTGTATCAACAGGAATGCCAGCGCACCGGAATTGGGGATGGCTCCCGTCACCCGGGAAATCACCTGCTCCCGCGAATACTCGCCCAATAGCGTATTGCTGACCAGGTATTGATTGGCGGGTTGGGGATCTGTTGGCTTCTGACAACCGGCCAGCCAGACCAGCAGCAGCACAGTGGATATAACGCGGTAGTAATGACGAAGTGGGTGCATATAATGGGTGTTTAAACAGGACAGAAAGATACGATTTTTGCAGTAGGTATCCTATTAAGTTCTGGTAACGGCTATGACGTATATAACTTACGTGCCTTCAAGGCAAAAAGCGGCTACGCGCCTTCTTCCCAGACCTGACACAGATTGACAATTACTTCCACAGCCTTTTGCATATCCTGCACCGATACCCATTCGAGCCGGGAATGAAAGGCGTGTTCGCCGGCGAAGATATTGGGGCAGGGCAATCCCATAAACGATAGCCGGGAGCCGTCGGTACCGCCCCGGATGCTGCGCCGTGCGGGTGTGAGGCCGCTGCGCCGGATGGCTTCCAGGGCATTGTCGACTACGGCCGGGTGCTGGTCGAGTACCTGCTTCATGTTGCGGTACTGCTCAATGCTGGTAAACAGGGCGCTGGAATTGGGGTAGCCGGCAAGTACCTGCTTTGTAACATCCTGTAGGTAATGCTCTTTTTCCAGCAGTCCCTGTTCCGTAAAGTCGCGGACAATGAATTGCAGCACGGCCTTATCCTGATTCCCTTCCAGATGGGTTGGATGCACAAAGCCGTCGTACCCTTCCGTGGTTTCGGGCGATAGCTGATCTTTGGGCAGGGCGGCCAGCAGGTCGGCGGCTATTTTCAGCGCATTTTCCAGCTTGCCTTTGGCAAAACCGGGGTGCGTGCTGACGCCCTGAATGGTAATCTTAACGCCGTCGGCCGAGAACGTTTCGTCTTCGAGCGTGCCCAGGGCTTCGCCGTCGATGGTATAGCCATAGTCGGCACCCAGCTTCTGAATATCCACTTTGTCGGTGCCCCGGCCTATTTCTTCGTCGGGCGTAAAGAGCAGCCGGATTTTGCCGTGTTTTACCTCCGGATGGGTCATCAGGTAATGGGCAGCATCCATGATTTCGGCTACACCGGCCTTGTTGTCGGCCCCAAGCAGGGTAGTACCACTGGCCGTAATGATGTCGTTGCCCACCTGAGCCGCCAGATCGGGATGGTCGGCAACGCGGATAACCTGCGGAAGGTCACCGGGATTTTCTACGTCGGGCAACACAATGTCAGAACCGTCCCAGGCCTGATGGATAATCGGTTTTACGCCCGCTCCGGTCACATCCGGCGAGGTATCTACGTGGGAGCAGAAACAGATAACAGGCACATTCTCCTTATCGGTATTGGCCGGAATGGTGGCGTAGACATAGCCGTAGGGGTCCAGTTCGGCATCCTGAATACCCATGGCGTGCAGCTCTGCCACCAGCACCCGGCTCAGGTCTTTTTGCTTTTCGGTAGACGGATTGGTCGCAGCATGCGGGTCCGACTGGGTATCAATCTGCACGTAGTGCAGAAAACGATCGGTAACGGTGAATGGGTAATCGTGCATAGGTTATTTACTCAGGATACTCTCCAGATCGGCCGGGGAGTAGTTGATGTTCTTGAGGGTTTTGTTGTCGGCGGTGCGGTACACCAGAAATTTGCCTTCCGACCCGATGTAGTGGCAGTCGACGCCCTTGCTCCGGTAATGATCGACGGTCGCCTGGGCCTCTTCCTCGGTCAGGCAGGCTTTGCTAAGGTTAGAACGTTGTACTTCGTCGAACAGTGTCCTGAATTTCTCGCCCAGCCCGAATTCGAGCACAGCCCCGGACAGAACGTATTGTAAATCGCACAGGGCATCGGCCACGGCCACGATGTCTTTTTCCAGAATAGCCACCTCCAGCTCTTTCAGCTCTTCGGCCAGCAGGGCTACGCGCAACTGGCAGCGGTTTTCGGCCGGCAACTGCGGAGTATCCAGAATGGGGTGGTGAAATGTACGGTGGAATTCGGCAACTTGATTGAGTGAGTCAGGTGATTGCATGGTCTGGAACCAGGATTTTACAGATTAACAGGATACAAGGAGGTCCAAAATAAGGACTAAAATCCGTTGGTAAGCAGGAAGTCTTTTAACGTTTTGATTTCCTCTTCGTCAATGGCCGGAAAGTTGGCGATACGGAAGGTGGTGTTTTTCCAGTCGCCGTAGCCGTTGCCGAGGGTGATGCCCTGCGCCAGCGCTGCGGCCTTAATGGCTGCAATACGCTCGGCCGAACCTTCTACGGCAATAACGGTATCGGAGCGGAGAGCCGGGTTTTGGATCAGGAGGTGCAAATCCTGCTCCGCCGATGCCGCCTGCCCCGACGCAATGAACGTATACCAATCTTCCGCCCGCTGCTTTATCAGGCGGTCTACCTCCTCAATGGGCGGCACCTGCTGCAAGACCCGCATGAGCAGGTAAATGCCGAGACCGTTGGGCGTGTACTGCGTCTGGAACTTCCCGATGTTCTCGTGAATGAAGAGCAGGCTGTTGTAGTACTGACGGTCACTAATGATTTCGGCTTTTTTCAGCGCGGCCGGGGAGTAAATGAGCAGACCTAACCCGGCCGGTAGCCCCAGGCATTTCTGCACGGAGGCAATCCAGACATCCGCCAGCGTCCAGTCGAGCCTGATACCGCCCATCGACGATACGGCATCGACGGCAATCAACCCAGTGAAGCCGTGCCGAAATTCCGCCAGCGTTTCCATCCGTACCTGCGTGCCGTTGGAGGTTTCGTTCTGCACCACGCACAGCACATCGGCCAGACCGGGCTCGATCATCGGCTTGATGCGGTGGGCATACTCCATCCACTTTTTACCGAAAGCCCCGCTATGCGGATGCAGACTGGTAGCCACCGTCAGCGACTGCGCTACAATTTCCCAGCCCTCGGTGGCCGATGAGATAAACGCAATGTGGTAATCGGCCGGGATGTCCAGCTTTTCGTGCAGCAGCCGCAGCGTTTCCTGAACAATGTCCATAAACCCCCGGCTGCGGTGGTTCAGGCTGACAATGCCCTGCTGCACCGCTTCCTGCGCATACTGCGCCACCTGCGGGTAGACTTTGGAGGGGCCAGGGTAAAAGGTGATCATGGGCCTACTGCTGACTTAACAGATACCGAATTGCCAGCTCGTAGCCCATTAGTCCCAGCCCAACGATCACGCCTTTGCATTTGGCAGAGAGGTAGCTGTGGTGGCGGTACGACTCGCGGGCGTGAACGTTGGAGATATGGACCTCAACGGCCGGAGCGGTTACGGCCGAGAGCGCATCCGCCAGGGCGATGGAGGTATGCGTGTAGGCCCCGGCGTTGATGACGATACCGTCGATGGTGAAGCCCAGCTCGTGTATTTTATCAATCAGCTCACCTTCGTGGTTTGACTGAAAATAGTGTAATTGCACGTCGGGGAACTGCTGCTCGACCGTCTTGAGGTAGTCGATAAACGAGCGGTTGCCGTAGATGTCCGGCTCGCGCTTGCCCAGCAGGTTCAGGTTCGGGCCGTTGATGATAAGGATTTTTTTCATAGTGTACCCCGGAATGTAATTCCGGCTTTTATTTTCTCCCGGAATGCAATTCCGGGGTACAGACATGTGGCAAAGTTATATCAATGCGTTTAAAAACTACCTGAAGTTGGAGCGGTCGCTGGCCGAAAATTCGGTGGAGGCTTACCTGCACGATGTCGGGAAGCTCTGGCAGTTTCTGGCATTGGCCGATGAGAAACCCGTTGGACCGCTACAGGTGACGGACCTGCATCTGCGCGATTTTCTGAAATACCTCGGCGAACTGGGGCTGTCGGCGCATAGCCAGGCCCGCATCTTGTCGGGACTGAAAGCGTTTTATAAGTTTCTGGTGCTGGAGAATACCATCCAGCATGACCCTACCCAACTCATTGAGGGGCCGAAGCTGGGGCGAAAACTGCCCGATACGCTGAGCTACCCGGAAATTGAGCAGATGCTCGATGCCATCGACCTCTCCACGCCCGGCGGCACCCGCGACCGCGCCATGCTGGAGGTGCTATACAGCTCCGGCCTGCGCGTCTCTGAACTACTTGACCTCAGGCTGACCAACTGCTATTTCGACGATGGGTTCCTGCGTATTTTCGGGAAGGGCAGCAAATTCCGATTAGTACCGATTGGGGAGGATGCGATTCGGTATACCCGCATTTATGTAGAGCATGTGCGGAACCAGTTGGCTGTGCAGAAAGGCGATGAAGACACCGTTTTTCTGAACCTGCGCGGCAAAAAGCTGTCGCGGGTATCCGTTTTTACCACCATCAAGCGGCTGGCGGCTGAAGTGGGCATCCGCAAAACCATCAGCCCCCACACCTTCCGCCATTCTTTCGCCACCCACCTCATTGAAGGCGGTGCCGACCTCCGGGCCATTCAGCAGATGCTCGGCCACGAGTCCATCACCACCACCGAAATCTACACCCATATCGACCGCGATTACCTCCGGCAGACCATGATCGACTACCATCCGAGGGGGCGTGGTTGATTGGTTAACCAATCAACCAATTAACACATTGCACACGCAGCTACCCTTGGAGGTAATCGTCCTGGTTTCATCCAGTAGCCTGAAGCCGCCTTTGATGGAGTCCCAGAGTTCAGCGCTGTGCTTGTGGTCGTTGATGGTGACAATGAGCAGGCCTTCCGGTTTCAGGTAGGTTGCCAGGCGTTGCAGCGTTTTGAGCGGATGTTTGCTGTAGTAAATGACTTCGTTGAAGATAATCATGTCGAAGGTCCCCTCCGGCTCGTACTTGTCCATATCACCCACCAGGTAGGTGCATTTGGGGTCGGCTGCGGCTTTGGCCTGTTCGATGGCTTTGTCGGCAATATCCATGCCTACATACCGGCCGTAGTTCTGCTCTTGTAGCCGTTGTTGCAGCAGACCTTCTCCGCAGCCAATTTCCAGGATCTCCGGCTGCCCGGGCTTCAGGTATTTGACGTAGCCGACAATGACACTGAACCGCGCCAGCTCATCCAGCGCCTTTAGCCCGTCCCATAAGCCTTTGTCGTATTGATAGTTCCAGCGGTCGCGGTTGATACGAAGGATCTTGCGTTTGAGAAATGACGTCAGTGGGTGCATTCGGTTCGGGCCAGTTGGTTAATCAGTCGTAAAGTACGTCATTTTTCGATAACTTCCCGGCCCGAATACAACCGTTATGTTACAGACAGCCCCCTTATTGACTGGTCAGAAAGACGCTTTTAGCCTGCCCGAAGGCGTACACTACCTCAACTGCGCTACCCGCGCCCCGTTCAGCAAAGCGGTGGAGCAGGCGGGTTACAACGCCATCCGGCAACAGACCAACCCCCTGAACCTGAAGCCCGACGATTTCTTTACGGGTGCCGGTCGGGTGCGTGACTTATTCTCCCGGCTTATCAGCAATCCGGACCCGGAGCGGATCGCCATCATCCCGGCCGTATCGTACGGCATGGCTGTCGTGGCCCGCAATCTGTACCGCAAGCCTGGTTTAAAACCCGGTCAGCACATTCTGATGATTGAAGAAGAATTCCCGAGCGATGTATATTCCTGGGATCGGGTGCAACAGGAACTGAGCCTGACCATAAAGCAGGTGCCGATGCCGGAAGGCTTCCCCAAAAGTGACCGGTGGAATGAGCAGGTACTGGAGGCCATCACGGCCGATACCGCGTTGGTAATCACTCCGCCGGTGCATTGGATGTACGGCACGCGGTTCAATCTGGAGGCTATTTCCCGACGCGCTAAGGAGGTAGGTGCCCTGCTGGTCGTTGATGGGACGCAGGCCGTAGGGGCGTTGCCGTTTGACCTGCAAAGCGTGCAGCCGGATGCCCTGATTTGTGCCGCCTACAAATGGCTGATGGGGCCGTATTCCATCGGCATGGCGTATTTCGGGGAATTCTTCGACGATGGCGTGCCGCTGGAAGAAAGCTGGATGAATCGCCTGGGCAGCAATCAGTTTCACCGCCTGACGCAGTACGAGCCCACCTACCGGCCCAAAGCCTACCGGTACAACATGGGCGAACACAGCCAGTTTATCAATATGCCGATGACCGAAGTAGCTCTGGCGCAGTTGCTCGACTGGCAACCCGAACGTATTCAGGCATATTGCCAACGCCTGACGGCCGGGGTGCTGCCGGTCCTGGAAACAATAGGATGCCGCATTGAGCCGGAGACCGGACGGGCGCAGCACCTGGTGGGCATCTGGTTGCCCGACCATGCCGATTCAATGGCGGTGCAGCAGGCGTTATTCGCCAGAAAGGTATCGATCTCCGCCCGGGGCCGGGCCTTGCGGCTGGCTCCGCACGTCTACAATGATGAAGCCGATATGCAGGCGCTGGTGGATGCCCTCAAGGGGGTGCTATAAGCTGTCGGTAGGTATGGCAGTCGTATCAATCAGGGTATCGGCGGCCGTGTTATCAATTTCGGTAGGCAGGGCCCGTTCCAGTTGCCGGCGTTTATTCCAGGGCGCGGTGGTCCGGCGGCCCATGTCGATGGTAATCAGAATGACAATGGCCGTAAAAATGATGAAAACGATGACAAAGACACGGCGATTGCGTTTCATGCTTCTTTCAGGTGTTTCGGCGCTACGTAAAACAAGAGATTTCCGGTGCGGCCCGAGACCGCAGCCCACTCCAGGTCGGTAAACTCAATGGCCGCTACCGCCCCCTTGCTCATGGAGCCTACGTCCTGGTGCGTCAGGAACTCGGCAAAATAGGTAATGTCCGGATTGTGCCCGAACAGCATCGCCGACTGACAATTGGCCGGCAGCCGGTTCACGGCCGCCAGGTAGGCTTTTGGCCCTCCGTCGAACATGTGTTCGTCGTAGCTGATCGTCTCCGGATCGATACCGAGCTGTTCGGCTACGATCCGGGCGGTGTCCTTTGCCCGCAGGGCTGTACTGCTAATGAGGCAGTCGGCCGTAATGCCTTTATCTTTTAAGTGCCTGCCGATCCGCGCCGAGGCAATAATGCCTTCCGAAACCAGCTCGCGGTCGTGGTCGCGCATAAACGGTGCCCGGTCTTCGGCTTTGGCATGACGAACCAGGTAAAGCGTTTTCTTCATAATCTGCTCTGAGGGGCTTTCTGCAAAGAACAATGACGGAACGTATTAGTTTGAAAAGTTTGAGCAGGTCGACCAGGTTGAAAGTTGTTTTTAATAACTCACCCACCTGGTCAACCTGCTCAATTTTTCAAACGACACCCTTATAGCTCGCGAACCCAGATATTCCGGAAGCCAACGGGGTTACCGTGGTCCTGCAGCAGAATGGGGCCTTTGCCGTGGGGTTGTACTTTCGGGTAGCCGATGTACTCGGTTGTACCTTTGATGGCAACATGATTCTGCACCAATACGCCATTCAGCAAGACCGTCACATAGGCGGGCTCGGTCATCAGACCGGCTTTGTTAAACCGGGGGGCCATGTAAATGACATCGTAAGTCTGCCAGTCGCCGGGCTTGCGGCTCGGGTTGGCCAGCGGAATAGCTTGCTTGTAAATTGACCCAACCATGCCGTTTACGTAGGTCGGGTTGTTGTAGTTGTCCAGCACCTGCAATTCGTAGCGACCCTGCAGAAAGACCCCGCTATTACCGCGCCCCTGTCCGGTGCCTTCTACCTTTTCGGGCGTTTTGAATTCAAGGTGCAGTTGAAAATCGCCAAACTCCTGCTTTGAGCGGGCCGAAAAGCCTTTGGTCGAGTAAAGAACGCCATCCTGTACGGGCCATTTCAGCGGACCTTCGTTGGTGTTCTCCCAGTTGGCTGGTGAATACCCTTTAATCGCTACCCACTGATCGGTATTCTTTCCGTCGAACAACACAATGGCATCTGAGGGGGCTGAGATGCCGGTGGCGTTAGGCCCGGTGGTGCCGGGGGTAACCACCGGCGGAACGGGTTCCCAGATCTCGGACGATTGCGGATTCTGCTTCACTTGTTCGTTTTGCGCAACGGCCATACTAAAAACGCCCAGGCTTAGGAAAAGAGGTAAGACAAGTTTTTTCATGGTTAGGAGAACTGAGTTTTTTGCTACAATAAACGCCCAAATATAGAGCAATTGTCTATTCACCGGCTTTTATCCTGAAAAAATGGTAAATTTCCGCTCCGATTTCTAATCCAATTAATTTTCAATGTTGTTCCCTATGAATCTATCACGCTTCGTGATCGGCGTGGGCTGGGTGTTAGGAGCCAGTCTGGCCCTGGCTCAGGCTCCGGCCCCTAAACTGACCACTTTGCCGCTCAACGATCTGAGTGCTTTTCGCAAGCCTACCCCCAACTGGCGTATCGCCGGTGACGCGACGGCTGACCTGAACCAGAAAGACGTTATGACCGCCAAATCGGGCACGGGCGTTCTGGTAAACATCCCTGTGCCCAAACAGGGGTATGGTATGCAGTATGATCTGCTGACAAACCTGGAACATGGTGACCTGGATCTGGAACTGGACTACATGATGGCCAAAGGCTCCAATTCAGGCGTTTACCTCCAGGGGCGTTATGAAGTTCAGTTGATGGATAGCTGGGGCGACAAAACGGCTCGTGTGGGTGGTAACGGCTCGGTTTATGAGCGCTGGGACGAAAGCCGGCCTGAGGGTCAGAAAGGCTATGAAGGGTACCCCGCCCGCCAGAACGTCAGCAAAGCGCCCGGCCTGTGGCAGCACCTGAAAATATCGTTTCAGGCACCACGCTTCGATGCCGGTGGCCGCAAGATCGAGAATGCCCGGATGCTGCGGGTAGAGCTCAACGGCGTACCTATCCACGAGAACGTTGAACTATCAGGGCCGACCCGCGGCCCGCTGGCCGAAAACGAAGTAGCCCTGGGGCCGCTGCGTTTTCAGGGTGACCACGGCCCGGTGGCGTTCCGGAACATCCGGTATGTGGCCTACGACAAACCCCGCCCTGAACTGATGAACCTGCAATATACCGTGTACCGGGGGCACTTTGAGAACGAAGGTGATCTGGGCAACACTCCTCCCGAAGCGCAGGGTCCGATTAACATCCTGACCGCCAATGTTACCCGGATTCCCAATGATTTTCTGATCCGCTACACCGGTACGCTGCGCGTGAAAGAACCCGGTGAGTACAGCTTTAACCTGGGCGCACCGGGTGGTGGGGGTCAGCTACGCATCAATAACAACGTGGTGGTAAAGCCCGGCGGGGGTAACCTGCGCGGAACGGCCACCCTGCCCGCCGGGGACCTGCCGTTTGAACTGCTGTACACCAAATTTGTGAGCTGGGCAAAGCCGGGTCTGGGTCTGGCAGTTGCCGGTCCGGGCATCCGGGAGTTTGTCATCAGCAGCCCGGTTGATGGCGGGAACGATGAGACAGAACCGATTTTTGTGGATGCCCCAACCAACACTCTGCTGCGGAGCTTTATGGATATTCCGAATGCCAGCGGTCAGGGTCGCCGTACCCGCGTAACCCATGCTGTTTCGGTGGGTAGCCCGGAGCAGGTGCATTATACTTACGATATGGACAAAGGCGCCATTGTGCAAGTCTGGCGGGGCGATTTTCTGGACACCACGCCTATGTGGCACAGCCGGGGCGATGGCTCGTCGCGCCCGCGGGGTACGGTGCAGCGCCTGGGTATGCCGGAGCTGTTTGTGGGCAAACTGGCGTCGCAGCAAGCGGCCTGGGCAACCGATACCACCGGCAGCGGCTACCGGCCGAAAGGCTATGTGCTGGATGAGAACGACCGCCCTACCTTCCGCTACCAGGCCTACGGCACCAGCGTAGAAGATGCCATCCGGGTAGCCGATAACGGGCAGGGTGTACGCCGGGAGGTGACGTTCCGGAACCCGTCGGCCGATCTGTATGCCCGGCTGGCGGAAGGCAGCACCATTGAGCCGATGCCGAATGGTATGTATATGATCGACGGTAAGTCGTACATCGTGCGCGTCGAGGATGCCGGTGGCGCAACGCCGGTGGTCCGGTCAGTAGGCGGTAAGCAGGAACTGCTGGTACCGGTACGCGGAGGTAAACTGAGCTACTCCATTCTTTTCTAATCCAGATTTTCCGACTCATGAAAAACATACATAAACACCTGCTTCGCCGGGCTGCCGGCTCGCTGCTGACCGCTGCGGTGCTAACCTCGGCCACCTGGGCGCAGGAGTCACCAAAAGAAGAAGATTTCTTCAAGATCATGCGGGTGACCGCACCCGAAGGTACCCTGCTCGAAGTGGGCGGGCTCACGGTACTGCCCAACGGCGACCTGGGCGTTGCCACCCGCCGGGGCGATGTCTTTGTGGTCGAGAACCCCACCAGCCGCCGGCCGTATTTCCGTAAGTTTGCGTCGGGCCTGCACGAGATCCTGGGTCTGGTGTACAAAGACGGCGCCTTCTACTGCGCCCAGCGGGGTGAACTGACCAAACTGGTCGACAGCAACAAAGACGGCAAAGCCGATGTGGTTGAGACCGTATACGCCTGGCCCATTTCGGGGCACTACCACGAATATAGCTTCGGGCCTAAAGTTGCCCCGGACGGCTCCTTCTTCGTATCGGGCAACGTAGCCTTTGGCGACGAAGAATGGTGGCGGGGCGAAAGCCGGGTGCCCTGGCGGGGCTGGATGATGAAGATCTCCCCGGATGGCCAGATGCAACCCTGGGCAACGGGTATGCGCTCGCCGGCCGGGCTGGGCATGATTGACGGTGAACTGTTCTATTCCGACAACCAGGGCGACTGGGTCGGCTCGGGCGGTATCTGGCACGTAAAAAAGGGCGCGTTTATCGGCCACCCGGCGGGCCTGCGCTGGACCGGCATGCCGAACTCGCCGGTGAAGCTGACCACCGAGCAGCTCTACGCAAAAGCAGATCCCCAGCAGAAGAAGAACGCCCAGGGACGCTACATCAAGCCGGAAAACAATGCCGAGGATAAAGGTACACCGCTTTATACCCTGAAAGATCAGTTTCCGGAGTTACAGTTGCCGGTGGTCTGGTTGCCGCACGGTATTTTCGGTATTTCCAATTCCGAGATTGTACAAATCCCGCAGGGGAGCTTCGGGCCGTTTGCCGGTCAGTTGCTGATTGGCGACCAGGGCCAGAGCAAGATCATGCGGGTGTTTATGGAGAAAGTGAACGGCGAATACCAGGGCGCGGCTTTCGACTTCCGCAGCGGCTTCCAGTCGGGCGTACTCCGGATGGCGTGGGCCAAAGATGGCTCGCTGTTTGTGGGCGAAACCAACCGGGGTTGGGGCTCCGCCGGCGAGGCTAACGATGGTTTGCAGCGGCTGGTGTGGAACAACAACCTGCCGTTTGAGATGCAGGCCATCCGGGCGCAGCCGGACGGTTTCGAGATTGAGTTTACCGTGCCGGTCGACCGTAAGTCAGCGGAAGATCTGGCTTCGTACCGCGTCGGCAGCTTTATTTACAAATACCACCCGGTATACGGTAGCCCCCCGATCAACCGCGAAGAAAATCCGGTCAAGGGCGTGAAGGTATCGGCCGACGGCATGAAGGCCCGCATCATTGTGGATAACCTGCGCCGGTACCATATCCACGAAATCCGGCTGGACGGCGTTCGCTCAAAAGACGGCTCGTACTCGCTGGTGCATCCGCTGTCGTACTACACGCTGAACAACATTCCGACGGGGCAGAAGCTGGCCATGACGGAAGTGAGTACGTTCAACTCGGAGGCCAGTGCGTCGGCAGCCAGCACACCGGCACCGTCTGCTACAAAAAAGCCGGCAACGGCCACTCCGGCCAAAGCCGGTGCCAAGACCGGCGCAGTGACCAAACCGGCGGCCAAAGCTGCGAACACGGTAGCTTCGGCCAAGGCTCCGACGTACGATGAAGTGAAAGGGCTGCTGTCGCGGCACACCTGTCTGGCCTGCCACCAGACCGAAAAGCGACAGGTCGGTCCGGCGTACGTGGACGTAGCCAAGCGGGGCTATACCAACGAGCAGATTGTAGACCTGATTTACAATCCCAAGCCACAGAACTGGCCCGACTACGCCACCGAAATGCCACCAATGCCGCAGGTACCCAAGGCCGACGCGCTGAAGATTGCCGCCTGGATTAATTCGCTGGCCCCCGGTCAGAAAACAGCCGCCAAGACAACGAAGAACCCGGATGAGCAGTAGGGGTTAGTAAGCAGTTGGCAGTTGGCGGTTCTCAGTAAGCAGTTTGCAGATAGGGGCAGCCCGGCCGTTTGGCCGGGCTGCTTTTTTGGAAAGGGCCAGAGGGTTTTCTGGCATATGGCAAAACCATTGTAAAGCGAAAGCGTTAGTAGACAAGACTGAGCAGGTACAAAGCTGAAGGATGGCGAGAAACGTACCTGTGCCTGTTACAACGTATGAAACTTTTCAAATGCACTCACTGCGGCAATCTGCTGTATTTTGAGAATTACCGCTGTGAGCAGTGTGGCTATCCATTGGGCTTTGTAGCGCATTCGCTCGAACTGCGGCCGCTGGTGCCGCAAAAAAACGATACTTATACGGTTTACAACGATGAGGCAACTCTCTACCGGTACTGCGCCAACCATCAGTACGGCGTCTGCAACTGGCTGGTGGCCGAGGGCAGCCAGACCGACTATTGTAAGGCCTGCACGCTGAACCGCACCGTACCAAACCTGAGCAGGCCGGAGTACGTGCAGCGCTGGCAGGTCATTGAAACGGCCAAGCACCGGCTGGTGTACAGCCTGCGCCGGATGAAACTGCCGCTGGTCAGCAAAACCACCGACCCGGATAAAGGACTTTCCTTCGATTTCCTGGCCGATGAAAACCCCGACGGCAACCAGCGCATCCTGACCGGCCATACCGGCGGCCTCATTACCCTCAACATTGCCGAAGCCGACGATATTGAACGCGAAATGACCCGCAAAGCAATGGATGAGCCGTACCGAACCGTGCTGGGCCATTTCCGGCATGAGGTGGGTCACTACTACTGGGACCAGCTCATTGATGGATCTGATTATCTGGACGAGTACCGCCGGTTGTTCGGCGATGAACGCCGGGATTATGCCGACGCCCTGAAGCAGCATTACGAGCAGGGCCCGCCCACCGACTGGCCGAAGGAGTACATCAGCTCCTACGCCAGTACCCACCCCTGGGAAGACTGGGCCGAAACCTGGGCGCACTACCTGCACATCATCGACACGCTCGAAACCGCTTATTCCTTTGGTCTAAGCGTGCAGCCGCGTGTAGTAGAAGACGGTACCCTGCTGACGGCCGACCTGAATACCGACCCCTACAATCTTGATAATTTCGAGACGCTGATGAGCCTGTGGCTGCCGCTGTCTTTTGCCATGAACAGCATCAACCGCAGCATGGGCCACCAGGATCTGTACCCGTTTGTGATCCCCCCCCGCGTAATGGAGAAGTTGAGTTTTATCCACCGGGTATGTTACGAAGCCAGGATGGTGCTGGGGTAGTTGATAGCCCGCTGGTACATTATGACACCCGTTTCGCCTTCTCCTGCTGGTACGCATGGTAAGAGTACCATAGCGACCAGAAAACTACCAGCATAATACTTCCCATAAAAGCCCAGATTTTTACGGGGAGGGGAATCAGCAGGGCTAATACCGCAGCCAGCAGGCCAACAGCCACAAAAACAGGCGCAGCTTTCTGGTGCGTCCGGCGCCAGACCGTTTCGCTCTCCAGCGTCCAGGGTGTGCGGATGCCGACAAAATAGTTGGGCCGGATGCTGTACATGGCATTGCCGATACCCGCCAGCATCAGGCCCGAACCCGCCAGAATATACGTCAGAAAAGACTCACCGGCCGCTCCGGTTGCCGTGGCATACCACATAAATGACACCAGGACAGCCCAGAAAACGGCAATCACCAGCCGGATTTTATAATACGATGTGGTGTTCAGATTCTGCTTTGGGTCAAGGGCCGGAATGAACCGGAACAACAGATACAGGAATACCGTCATGCCGCCGAATAGGCCGATCAGACCCAGTTTAGGACCATACTGGTCTGCCTGCCCATCCGGTCCATAATGAAACGGTACCGTTTCGGGTAACTGATTATACAGTACCAGCAGCATAACAAAGGGTAAGGCCAGCACTGCCAGCAATACCCAGTCTGAATACAATACATTCTTTTTCATAGTCGTAAATGGTTATTGAGGGTGAGAATTCTGTCGAATTGTCAACAGCCAGGCCAGCAGTTCATCCAGCACAGTGGTGTTGATGGTGTAGATAATAAACTGCCCTTTTTTCGTGGCCTCGACCAGGCCCGCCTGTTTCAGCAAATCCAGATGGTGCGAAATGCTGGGCCGGGTCATGTCGAATTGCTCCGCAATCTCCCCGGCGGTCAGGTCGGCCTCCCGGAGCAGGTCCAGGATCTGCCGGCGCGTCGGATCATTCAGGGCTTTAAACAAAGCATTCATACGGCTGTTATTAAATAATTAGACAATTATCTAAATAACCGGCGAGCCGAAGAAGGGTTTTCGGATAAATGGCTTTGGAATTTGATAACCGGTACAAATAAGAAGGGCGACAAAACGCAGGAGCCTGTCCTTCTACTATCTTTGTATAGATACCTAATGGGGTACTATGTCGCTTTCGTTTCTGCAACTGGTATTGATTTCTGGTGCCCTGCAAGGTTGTTGCCTGGCGGTACTGCTGTTTACCCGCCCGGTCAACCAGTTGGCGAATCGGCTGCTGGGGACTGTCATGGTCCTGATGGCTGTCCAGACCGCGCTGGTTGCCTTCGACAACCGGGAATTCTTTATGCGGTTTCCGCACCTGAGTCATGTGGGCTGGTCGCTGCCTGCCCTGTTCGGACCGCTGCTGTTCCTGTTTACGCAGAAACTCATCAGCGAGCGCCCGCGCTGGCAGCGCACCGACTGGCTGCATTTTGCCCCCTTTGTGCTCATTCTGCTGTACCTGCTGCCATATTACCTGCAATCGGCGGACGCTAAGCGGGCGTATCTGTCGAACTTCGAGCGCTCCTTGCAGGACGATTTTGGCCCCGTCAATAGTCTGCTCAATGTGCTGCATATTGTGTATATCTCGGCGGCTGTGTATTTGCTTCGCCGGCATGAACAGCGGGTGCTCAATGAGTTTTCGGAAGTTTACCGGCTGCGGCTCCGGTGGCTGCAGCAGTTTCTGTCGCTGGTACTGGGGCTCATTGTTTCGTCGGTGATCATCTTTTACGCCCGCAAGTGGAACATTCCCGGTCTGGGCGACCTGTATAGGTATCACTACCTGGGCGTGATTGTCCTGATCTACTGGATCGGCTACAAAGCCCTGTCGCAGCCGGTCCTGTTCAATCAGAAACCGGCGGTTACAACGGCAGAACGCCACCAGGTACCTCCACCTATACCCGCTATTGCTCCGGTGGTCGCTATGCCGGAGAACGCGGATAAATACAAAAAGTCGGCTTTGCCCGATGAACTCGCCGATCGTTACCAGACCCGGCTGCTGGCGTACATGGATGAGGAGAAGCCGTATCGTAACCAGACGCTGACGATCCACGAACTGGCCGACGTGCTCGGGATCTCCAAACACCATTTGTCGCAGGTACTCAACGACCGGCTGGGCCGGAATTTCTATGACTTCGTAAACGAGTACCGGGTGGCCGAAGTGAAACGGCTGCTCACCGACCCGCAGTACAGCCACTACACCACGCTGGGTATTGCCGAAGAAGCGGGGTTCAACTCTAAGGCTACTTTCAACGCCGTTTTCAAGAAAATGACGGGTCAGACCCCGTCCGAATACGTCGGGAGAGCCGGTAAACTGGTCTGATTCGGTCGGATTAGACGACAGATGGGAGAATTAGCCGCAATTTTGGGGCGTAAATCAAGTCCACACCACATCATGAAAACGATTCTATCCCTTGCCGCCTGGTGTCTGCTAACCGGTAGCGCCTACGCACAAACAACCGCTCCGACGCCGGAAGAACCCTTGCTGACGGTGCCGCAACTCCAGGAAGACTTCAGCCGCTTTCGGACGGCGCTGGAGGAAGTTCACCCCGAAATGTACCGCTACACACCGAAGCAAACGTATGACTCCCTGTTTGCCGCAACAGCAAAACAGCTTCATCAGCCCATGTCGCGGCAGGCGTTTTATGTTACCCTGAACCCGCTGGTTGCTGCCTTGCATTGCGGCCATACCAAATGGCTGGTCGCCGGCCGTGACGAGCATTACCCGTTCCACCCGGATCGGCAGTTCCCCCTAAAGTTATATTTTCTGGGCGAGCAGGCCTGGGTGGTTGCCAACTACGGTTCCGGCGCCGTACCGGCCGGGGCAGAGATCGTAGCGATAAACGGTCGGCCGATGGCAACGGTCATCCGGCAACTGCTGCCCCGTCTGACCTTCGCCGACGGCAACACGGTGAACGGGAAATACGCCGACCTTAACCAGTTCTTCTCCGGCTTCTACGCGACCTTTATCGAGGCTCCGGCCGTGTTTGCTATCACCTACAAAGCCGGAAATGCCGAGAAAACTGTAAGCCTGCCGGCTACCACGGAGCAGAAAATCAGAGAAGTTGAACAAGCTCCTAAACCGGCCTCGCAGCAGCCCTTTCGCCTGACGTTTGCCGATAACCAAACCGCCATCATGACCATTGAGCGGTTCTGGAGTATGGAGAAGCAAGAGGATTACAAAGCCTTCCTGAAAAACTCCTTTAAACAGATCAGCCAGAAGCAAATACAGAATCTGGTGCTCGACCTGCGCAACAACGAGGGTGGGGAGGAAGCTTATGGCGTGCTGTTGTATTCGTACCTGGCCGACAAGTCGTTCCGGTACTACGACTACATCAGCGTCCGGCAGAAGCAGAAATATTCCTTCAAGGCCTGGACACCTAAGTTCTACGGTATCCTGCGCCACCTGATCCGAAAGACCGACAACGGCTATGTCTGGCCCTACCAGACAGGCCTGAAGGCGCATATGCCGGAGCGCGACGCCTTCCACGGCAAACTGTACGTGCTGCTCAACGGTTCCAGCTTTTCGGTCACGACCGAGTTTGCCGCCCGCGCCCACGCCGACGGCCGCGCTACGTTCATCGGCCAGGAAACCGGGGGCGGGTATACCGTTAACAGCAGTGGCGTGTTTACCATCGTGCAACTGCCCCACGCTAAACTGGACCTGGGCGTGCCGATGTTCGGCTTTCATATGGCCGGCGCAGACCGCTACCCCTACCACGACCGGGGCATTATTCCCGACCATACCGTCGTGCCGACGATTGACGACGTGCTCAGCGGCCACGATCGGGTGATGCACTACACGCTGCAACTGATCCAGCCGAAATCCGTCGGTGGTTCTACTGCCAATCTATCCACAACCAAATAACAATCAATCACATTATGAAATCGCTTTTTTCGACAGCCCTGCTGTCGGTCGGGTGGCTTGTTGCCTCCGCTCAAACAGTACCAATCCTTCAGTCTGCCTATGTACCGGTATAGCTACCTCCGTTATCCTGACCCGCAGCTGATCCGGGCGGCAGCGCATACGGCTAATCTATCCATCATCTACCATGTCAACTTTTTCCGGTCATGAAAACGAATCATATCTTCAATACCGATACTGACGGTACTGCTCCTGAGTCTGAGCGCCTGCAACGACCTGACCCTCGGCCTGGAGCCGGCCAATACTCCCGAAACTAATTTTTGAGCAGCGCCGGCAGCAGGGCAGCCGGCTTTACGGATTGTTCGGGGTGAAAAAGGTCTACTGGCCCATTGCGCCGAAGATTACCGTGGTAAATACAAAAGAAGACCTGGCTGCGGGTAGCGATAAAGTACTGGATCGAGCATTGGGGGGATATTGCGATAGGTGAAGCGGGCTTGTCTCGGCCGCCTTACCCCAAAACGGCCACCACCTACCGTAACGGCAATGTAAAACCCGTTGGTAGCGTAGGTAGGCAGGGAGGCCATCTGCCCCAGATCGGTATTGCTTTTCCACTGCGCCGAACCGGGGCTGACCAGATACCCGGCGCGTAGTCCCAGCATCAGCCCACTGAAACGCTCGCGGTTGCCCGACCAGTTACGGAGCTTCAGATCGGCGTTGAGGCTGACATCCGTAGCGTAGCTGAACAGGTGACGAATGGTTATGTACTGACCCGGTTCGTGTCGTGTCAGGCTGAGCGTCGACAGGCCGGGGCCAACGGCAGGGTACATAAACCACCGCTTCCCTTCATGAATGATCCAGCCGAGTTTGGCCGTGCCGGCGGATGCTGTGCGCTCGATAGCGACATCGCCAAGTCGGGTGGTGCGAGACTGCATGGCCATAACGCCCAGCCCGACAATCACCCGGTTATACCGATAGTAGCCCTCGCCCCCGGCCAGAGCAAAGCCGTCGCCCATGGCCGGAAAACCAGTTGTGGCAAAGCGGCCGGCTGTGACACCGGCATTGCGTAGATTGATGTAGCCGGTCCGGAAAAAGCCCGCTCCGCCCACCGTAAGCTGGGCCAGTACCGGTGCCAGGCCGGCAAATAAACAAATCAGGGTGTAGCCTATCCGTTTCATAAGCTGCTGCGCAGCGGGTAAGTGCCGTTGCCGCGGTAAAGATGACGGTTGTCAGCGGCTTGGGGTATGATTTGGGTGGCGGGTGCGCCTGATTGTTGTCAGGCCAGTGAGAAAGGCATCCTGATTAAGGTCTGTAGTAAAAATTTACTAGTTTGTCTATCGGGTTTATAACATTATTGCCCGCTCCTGGTTGAACGTATAGGACTCGAATAACTCGGTCCTGTACACTCAACAAAACCACAAGAAGTATGACTAGTTACCCAGACAATACCGGTACGACCGGTTCTTCATCCTATGGGCACAGCGGAATGATGACGGCCATCTTTAATGACCGCGATAGCGCTGAGCGCACGTATGATCGCCTGTTAGACCACGGCTTTTTAAGAGATGATGTGAACCTGGTTATGTCTGATGACACGCGCAAGCGGTATTTTGACAACGACGGCGATCGGCATCACGATTCGGATATGGGTGATAAAGCCATGGAAGGTGTAGGAAAGGGATCAGCGATTGGGGGTACACTGGGAGCTATTGCCGGTGCCGTGGCAGCTATTGGTACTACGCTGGCTATTCCCGGTCTGGGCCTGCTGATTGCCGGTCCCATTGCGGGCGGTCTGGCCGGCGCGGGTGCGGGCGGTCTGACAGGTGGCCTTATTGGTGCCCTAACGGGCGCTGGTGTTTCCGAAGACCGTGCCAGAGAGTATGAGACCCATATCAAAGATGGCGGCATCATGATCGGGGTACAACCGCGCAGTGAAGCTGATGTGCGTTACCTGGAGCAGCACGGTTTCCATTGATCGTAAAGACGTATAGAATTATCTTCTCCGGAGGCCGGAACGCGCAACGTTCCGGCCTCTTTCTGTTTACGGCGGCTTAACCCTTTTTAAATTTCGGTTTAAGACGGGTTTAATTCACCCAGGCGGCTGGTGGCCTACCTTTGAAGCATACTTTAAACGACACAGCTATGAGACAGTATTGGGCCGTATTTGCAGATGAGGTGAGTTCTCACCGGTTAGACTTCGACAGTCTGGTCTCCGCCATTAATTACCTCAATTTTCTGTTCCTGACCCGCGAGGGCTCATCGAGCTACAAAGCCGGCATTTACGACCTCCGCAACGAGCGGCTGGTACCTATCTACGAACTGACCCAGGCGCTGACGACTACCCGGACCAGCAACCTGACCTGGTTACCCGCAATGTCGGGGAACTAAGCCCGCCAGCTACCACCGTATTTTCCTGCCTCACTGCATCCGGCCCCGCTCACACGGGGCTTTTTTGTTTGCTGGCGGTTCCGGAATTAGCCGTATTTTGCAGGTCTGTTTCCGACTTGCCGTAACCGTTCATGAGTACCGCCAAACCATACAGCACAGCCCGTCAGGCCCTCAACAAAGCGTTCCGCATCCGCCCCGTCGGGCGCGACGAACTGGAGCAGTTTAAGACCCAACTCCGCCTGCTGCTGAGCCGTATCGACGAAAACGAGTCGGAGGAGAACGTAAAAGGCCACCTGGCCGATTTTCTGAAAGATACCGGCTTCAAACCGGCCCATCTCATTGCCACCAAAGACCATAAAGACCTGGTAATTCATACCGGCTCTGAAGCCGATAGCCCCGTTGGGCTGATTTTTGAGGTGAAACGCCCGAAGAACCTCACCGAAATGCCTACACCCTACCAGCTCAACTCGCGGGCGCTGCACGAACTGATGCTGTACTACCTGCGGGAGCGCGTGCTGGACGGCAGCAACGACATCCGCCGGCTGGTCATCACCAATATTTACGAGTGGTATATCTTCGACGCCCACGATTTTGAGCGGCTCTTCGGCGTCAATACCCTGCTGGCCAAACGCTTCCGGCAGTGGCAGGCCGGGCAGACCAGCAGCGCCAGCACCGAACATTTTTACAATGAAATTGCCCGGCCTTACCTGCGGAACCTCAAAAATGATACGCTGCCGTTTACGTACGTCAACCTGAAGGACCACCAGATGGCCCTGAACAGTAATGACCCGGCTGTCGACAACTCGCTCATTCCGCTGCTGAAGCTGCTCTCGCCTACGCACCTGCTCAAACTCGCCTTCGGTAACGACAGCAATACGCTGAACCGGGAGTTTTACCACGAACTGCTCCACATCATCGGGCTGGAGGAGGTGAGAGACGGCGGCAAACGGCTGATCCAGCGAAAGCAGCAGCCCGACGAGGGCTCGCTGCTGGAAAATACCATAACGATTCTCGATTCGGAGATTAACCTGGACCGCCTGCCCGATCTGGCGCAGTACGGCGACAGCCGGGCCGAGCAGTTGTATACCATCGCCCTGGCACTGTGCATTACCTGGATCAACCGTATCCTGTTCCTGAAACTGCTGGAAGGGCAGTTGGTCGGCTACCACCGCCACGATACGGCAAAGCAGTTTCTGCGCCCCGATCAGATCCGCGACTACGACATCCTGAACAAACTCTTTTTTCAGGTACTCGCCAAACGACCCGAAGACCGCCAGGCCAGCGTGCAGAAGCAGTTCGGCTTTGTGCCGTACCTGAATAGTTCGCTCTTTGAGATCAGTGACCTGGAGGAGCAGACGCTCCGCATCAGCAGCCTGGACGATAGCCTGACCGTGCCGATGTACGGGCATTCGGTGCTGCGGAAGAATACCCCCCTTAGTCTCTCGTTAAACAAGGAGGGAGAGGGCCTGGCGGGTAAGCAAACGGGGCAGGTGAATACGCTGCATTACCTGCTACATTTCCTGAACGCCTACAACTTTGCCTCGGAGGGGACGGAGGAGGTGCAGGAGGAGTCGAAGACACTGATCAATGCCTCCGTGCTGGGGCTGATCTTTGAGAAGATTAACGGCTACAAAGACGGCTCGTTCTTTACGCCCGGCTTCATCACCATGTATATGTGCCGCGAAACCATCCGGCGGGCGGTGGTGCAGCGGTTCAACGATGCGCTGGGCTGGCACTGCGCCCATTTTCAGGAGTTGCAGGACCGCATCGAGTATACCGACAATACGGTACGCCGGCAAGCCAATGAACTAATCAACCACTTACGAATTTGCGATCCGGCGGTGGGTTCCGGCCACTTCCTGGTATCGGCGCTGAACGAACTGATTGCCGTTAAGGCCGATCTGCGCGTGCTGAGCTACCGCGATACCGGTGAGCGGGTGCGTGGCTACGACATCAGCATCGAAAACGACGAACTGGTCATCATTGAGCAGGAGACCGGCCAGCCGTTTGCCTACCGGCTCAACGAGAAAGGCCAGCCCATTGCCGATCGGCAGCGGTTGCAGGAAACGCTCTTCCACGAAAAACAGACCCTGATCGAAAACTGCCTCTTTGGCGTCGACATCAACCCCAACTCGGTGAAAATCTGCCGCCTGCGGTTGTGGATCGAGTTGCTGAAGCATGCCTACTACGTAGCCGGGGGCAAGGGGCAGGGAGCAGAGAGTAGTGGAGAGATGAGTAAAGGAGAAAGGGGTATGGAGAGGCTGCCTCAGACCCCCAGCCCCATGCCCTCAGCCCCACGCTCCATACCCCCTGCGCTTGAAACGCTGCCTAATATCGACATCAACATCCGGCAGGGGAATAGCCTGGTGAGCCGCTACCCGCTGGAAGCGCCTTTTGAAACGGCTGGGCTGGAACGGCGGCTCAACGATTACCGCAGCTTTATTCAGGAGTATAAGACCAATGCGGAGGGCGAGCGCAAACGCGGCCTGCGCCAGTTATTGGCCGACATTCGCAGTGAACTGGTGAAGCAACTGCCCGACGAAGCCAAACCCCTCCGCGATAAGCTCCGGAAGCTGGAGGTGGAGCTGTTTCAGAAGTATGAAACGGGGACGCTGTTCGGCACCAGCCTGAGCCCGGCGCAGCAGAAAGACCGCGCGCGGCTGGAACAGGACATTACCGACACCCAGCAGAAAATCCGGCAGATTGTGGATAATCCGCTGTTCCGGAATGCGTTTGAGTGGCGGTTTCAGTTTCCGGAGGTTCTGGATGAGGCCGGGGCGTTTGCCGGTTTCGATGTGGTCATCGGCAATCCTCCCTACATCCGGCAGGAGGAGATCAAGGCCATTAAGCCCTACCTGGCGCAGCAGTACCAGACCTACGCCGGTACGGCCGATCTGCTGGTGTATTTTATCGAAAAAGGCCTCTGCCTGCTGAAGCCGGGCGGGCATTTCTCGTTCATCATCGCCAACAAATTTACCCGCGCCGGCTTTGGCAAGCCGCTCCGGCAGTGGCTGAAGCAGTGGCAGTTGACGGAACTCTACGACTTCGGTGACCTGCCCGTATTTGACGAAGCGACGACGTACCCGCTCATCCTGTCGGCCCGGAAAACGGCCCCCACACAGCCGATCCGGGTGGCCAATGTGCAGACGCTGAAATTTGGCAGTCTGGCCGGTTACCTGACCGAAAACGCTTTCCAGACCGCCCCGGCTGCCCTGAACGACGAAGGCTGGATGCTGACCGACACGGCGGTACACCAACTGCTCGAAAAAATAAAACGGCAGGGCGTTCCGCTGGGCGAATACGTGCAGGGCAAAATTTACCGAGGTGTTTTGACCGGCCTGAACGAAGCCTTTGTCATCAACGACGAAACCCGCCGGCGGCTCATCGACGAAGACCCGCACAGTGCCGGGATCATCAAGCCGTTTCTGGCCGGGCGGGATGTAAAGCGGTATCAGGTGCCGAAACAAGGCACCTTCCTGATTCTGCTACCCAGCGGATTTACCGTGAGCCGATACGGAAAACTGCCGGAAGCCGACGCGTTTGACAAGTTAAAAGCCGACTTTCCGGCCATCAGCCGCCAGTTGGAGCCGTTTGCCGAAAAAGCCCGGAAACGCACCGATAAAGGCAATTACTGGTGGGAGTTGAGGGCTTGTGATTACTATGCCGAGTTTGAAAAGCCAAAGATCATTATTCCGGCAATTATTCAGCGGGCGTCATACGCATTTGATACCGCCAACTTTTACAGCAACGATAAAACCTCAATTATCCCCTGCGATGATAAATACCTGCTGGCGCTGCTGAATAGTAGCACGGTCGATTTTATGATGCGTCAGATTGCCGCAACAAAACAGGGCGGCTTCTTTGAGTACAAACCGGTTTATGTATCAAAACTTCCCATCCGGAAGGCATTACCCGACGCCAAAAAGCCGTTTATCGAAAAAGCAGAAGCCATTTTATCGGCCAAACAGCAGGACCCCCTGGCCGACACCTCCGCCCTCGAAGCCGACCTTGACCGGATGGTGTATGAGTTGTATGGCCTGACGGCTGAGGAGATCGCGATTGTGGAAGGACGGTAGGCGGTGCTGGTCCGCGTTGTTTGCCCTGTAGGGGCCATGGCTACAAACCGATGGCCCCTACAGGGCAGGGGTCATTCAACGGCTTTGGCCTTTCTACAAACCGCTGGCGGTACCGACCGCCCGGTCCTCCGGAGCAGACGCCGACGCATCGTTAACTCTCCTCGTACGGCAGATACACGGTAAACGTTGATCCTTCGCCGGGGGTGCTGTGGGCGGAGATGGCGCCACCGTGAAGCTCGGCCACTTTTTTGCAGAGGGCCAGCCCAATACCGGTGCCTTCGTACTGGTTGCGGCCGTGCAGCCGCTGGAAAAGCTGAAAAATGCGGTCGTGGTGCTTTTCTTCGAACCCAATTCCATTGTCTGTTATATCGATAACTACCCATTGGCCTCTGCGTTGGGCAATGGGGGCGTTGGGCAGGTCTTTGGCGTCGACAGTCCGGGCGCTGATTTGTATAACGGGCGCGGTACCGTGCTGTTGGAACTTTAGGGCGTTGCTGATCAGGTTGCGGAAGAGTTGCTGCAACTGGGTGGCGTTGCCCTGCACAATGGGTAAGGCACTAATGCTAATCTGGGCCTGTTTCTCAAGAACGGCCTCGTTGAGATCAAGTAGCACCTCCGCCAGAATACGGTTCAGCGGCACGTTTCGTATCTGTTCGTTGCCGATTGTCAGCCGGGAATACGCCAGCAGGCTCCGGACAAACGTTTGCAGCCGGACCGATGACTTGCTGAGCCGGCTGAGGTAGTCGCGGGCCGTATTGTCCAGCGAAGCTGCATAATGCTGGGTGAGCAGGTTGCTGAACGCTTCAATCTTACGCAGGGGTTCCTGCAGGTCGTGGGAGGCTATATACGCAAACTGTTCGAGGTATTCGTTGGAGCGCTTCAACTCTTCCACCATCTGCTCCAGCCGCTGCTGCATAACACGGCTCTCGGTAATATCGGTATACGACAGCACCAGCGTGTCGCTATCCATGCGGGAGATGGCGAGGTCGTACCATGCCTGATAGCCGTCTACATTGTAGAAAAACTGGGTGCGCTGCGGCTGCCCGGTTTCCAGTACCGAAACGTATAAGTCAAGCAGTTTAAAGCTTTTTGCCGAGGGGAACAGGGTGTTCAGAGAACCGCCAATCAGTTGCTCCAGCGGGATACGGCACATCTGCACGGCCATTTGGTTGGCCATGGTAAACCGGAAATCCTGCACGGTGCTGCCCTTGCGCACCGGTTCCATGGCTATCATACCGTTTATGGAGCCGTTGAGGAGCCCTTCCACGCGCTCCGCCTGCCGGATGGCCTGCCGGGCCGTAAGCCGGGTAGCGGTAGTATTGACAAAGGTAATGACCAGACTATCATTGTCCATTTTCACCGCCGAGATCTCGTACCACAGGTTCTGAAGCGGATAATGCCGTTCTGACTGATGCGGCTTGCCCGTTTGCAGTACGTCTTTGTAAATGGTAAACAATCCCTGGTCCTTACTGGCCGGATATATTTCCAGCAGGGTCCGGTTGAGCGGGTCAATACCAAACTGAGTGAGTAGCTCCTGCTGGGCTACGCGATTACACTGCGTAACCCGGTAATCAACCACCGCGCCGGTAGCGTCCCGGACGGCCTGTAAGAGATAGATGCCGTTCAGCGAGGAGTCGAACACCTGCTTCAGCAACTGGCTTTGTGTCTGAAGCGCCAGCGAAACCTGCTTGGTATCGGTAATGTCCTTCACAATGGTGAGCAGTCCATCATTCAGTTTGGTAGCCGTAATATCATGCCATCGGGTGTTCCCGTTATAGTCGTAAGCCCGTTCGGCGCGGTAGGGCGTGCCGGTTTCAATTACCCGTACGTAATTGGCAAAGATCTCATCGGTAACCATGTGGATCTGTCTCAGCGTGTGGCTAACCAGCACCTCCGGCGAAATAGCAAAGGTCTCCAGAATACGCGGGTTATAGAGGGTCAGCCGGAAATCAATGATGGTTTCGGCTTCATCGCGAACGGGCTCCCAGAGCAGTATATAACCAACCGAACTATCCAGAATACGTTGAAGACTGTCTGACTGAGGCCTATTTGCCACTTGTGAGGGTAATTGACTTTCCACTGAATATAAACGTTTACCGACTTCAACATTGAGTAAAAACAGTTGAATATCAGTATATTTTCTGAATAACTCTTCCCGGTCAAACGAAAAGCCCGGCTCCTGAGCCGGGCTTTTCGTTAAATCAGGTATTTCAGCTTAACCACTTCTTTAGGTTCCAGAAACCGCCACTTGCCACGCGGCAGGTCTTTTTTGGTCAGACCGGCATACATGGTCCGGTCCAGCTTGGTTACCTCGTAGCCGAAGTGTTCAAAGATTCGGCGGACAATGCGATTGCGGCCGCTGTGAATTTCAATACCTACCACCTGTGCATCGGGGGTTACCAGACCCAGGTCATCAGGCTTGATAAATCCGTCCTCCAGTTCCACACCCGCCTGAATGGCGTCAAAATGTTCTTCAGTAATCGGCTTGTCCAGTTCTACCTGGTAAATTTTTTTGATGTTGTTCGACGGATGCGTCAGCTTCTCGGCCAGTTCGCCATCATTGCTCAGCAGCAGCAGACCGGTGGTGTTGCGGTCGAGCCGCCCAACAGGGTAGATACGGAATGGCCCGGCATCGGCTACCAGCTCCATTACGGTTTTGCGTTCTTCCGGATCGTCGGTGGTGGTGATGTAGTCTTTCGGCTTGTTCAGCAGCACATACACCATCTTCTCCGGGTTCAGCACTTTGTTACCATACTTGACCACATCGGTAGGTTGGACCTTATAGCCCATCTCGGTCACAACCTGACCATTAACCCGAATATCGCCACGGGCGATCAGTTCATCGGCTTCCCGGCGCGAGCAGATACCGGCATTGGCGATGTAACGGTTCAGGCGGATCAGGCCGTCGGCGTCCTGCGCCGTCTGCTTTTTGGCTAAGGCCGTTTGTTTCTGCTTTTTCTTCGCCAGCCCTTCCCGAATCGCATCCAGGTTATAGGTTGGCGCTTTATCGTATTTGCCTACCCGCCGTTCGCGACTTTCGTCCTGGAACTTCTCGCGGTTATCTTCACTGCGACGGTCATCCGGACGCCGGCGGTCTTCCCGACGATCAAACCGATCCGTCGAACCTTCCCGGCGGTTATCACCTCTACCGAACGGACGCTCTTCATTCCGGCTGCTCCGTGGTCTGTCGTGACCCGGTCTGTCGTGACCCGGTCTGTCGTGACCCGGTCTGTCGTGACCCGGTCTGTCGTGACCCGGTCTGTCGTGACCCGGTCTGTCGTGACCCGGTCTGTCGTGACCCGGTCTGTCACTACGTGGTCCGTCATTACGTGGTCCGTCAGTACGGCCGAACCGGTTACCACCTTCCCGGCGGTCATTCCGGTCAAAGCGGGGGCGATCATCCTCGTTCCGGCGATCATGTCCCCGCCGGTCTTCGGAGCGGAAACTGCCCCGGTCATCGTTTCGTCGATCGTTGCCAAAGCGCGGGCGATCTTCGCGTGGTCTATCGCGACCCGGTCCACCATCGCGGTTGAAGCGCGGACGGTCCGACCCACCGAAACGGTCGCTCCGCCGGTCATCGCCGAAACGTGGGCGGTCTTCGTGTGATCTATCGTGACCCTGTCCGCCAGAACGGTCTTCCCGATCAAACCGGGGGCGGTCGCTGCCACGACGATTATCATTGCCACGACCCTGTCCGCCAAAGCGCGGTCCGTCGTTACGCGGTCCGTCGTTACGCGGTCCGTCGTTACGGTTATCGTTATCCTGGCGGCTGAAGCGTGGGCGCTCCGGCCCGCCGGAGCGTGGTCTGTCGTGACCCGGTCTGTCGTGACCCGGTCTATCGTGACCCGGTCTATCGCGACCCGGTCTGTCGTCATCACGGCGATTATAGCCACCCCGTGCGTCATCATCGCGACGCCCAAAAAAAGGTCGTCCACCATCCCGGCGGTCATTATTGCGAGCATCACCCCGACGATCCGGTCTGTCGTGACGTTCATCGCGGGAATCGCCGTCGCGCGGTCCGCCGTCGCGCGGTCCGCCGTCGCGCGGTCCGCCGTCGCGGTTAAAAGGATTGTTTTTCTTCATGAAAGAGTACAGTAATCACTACTGTAAAAAAATAAATGGCTTGCTATCAGTGATTTATGGACGTGGCAAGCGTAAAAAATGGCTGCAAAGATACAGCTTTTACACACGTATTTCGTTATCGTTCCGGTTGATAACGTAATTTGACCCAAAAGAATTCGGACTAAGTAATAGTCGTTAGTCGATAGTCGTTAGTCAATAGTGCTGACGCACGCATACTCTGACGACTATCGACCAACAACTATCGACTCATACTTCATGACTCCTACCTCTATTCGTCCTTTATGGAAACCCGACCATCGCTTTCTGGAGCAGTCGCTCATGAAACAATATATGGACTGGCTGTTTGTGAAAAAGGGGCTTTACATTCGCAACTACAACGACTTGTGGGAATGGTCGGTGACCGACCTCGAAGATTTTTGGGAAAGCATCTGGCAGTTTTTTGATATCCAGAGTCATACCCTGTACCGGCAGGTCATTATCAAGCCCGACCGGGGCATGATCGGTACCCAGTGGTTCGACGGGGCCAGGCTGAACTATGCCGAACATATTTTCCGGCATAAAACGGCGCAACGCCCGGCTATACTGTTCCAGTCGGAGCGGCAAACGACTACCCGGCAGCTTTCGTGGGCCGAACTCGAACGACAGGTGTCGGCCGTGGCCGCGTTTCTGCGGCAGAACGGCATTGGTCCCGGCGACCGGGTAGCGTCGGTGCTGCCCAATATTCCCGAAGCGGTTATTGCCTTTCTGGCGACAAATGCCGTAGGGGCTGTCTGGTCGAGCTGCTCGCCCGATTTTGGTACGGCCAGTATTGTCGACCGGTTTCAGCAAATAGAGCCTAAACTGCTGTTTGCCGTAGACGGCTACACCTACAACGGCAAGCCTATCGACAAAACCGACGCGTTCCGGGAGCTGCGGCTGGCGCTACCTACCCTTAAAAAAGTGGTCTGGTTTCCCTACCTCGACCCGGAGAGCCGGCTGGAGCGGTCTACGCTTTGGGAAGATGTCTTGTGGACGTCGGCAAACGGTCTGGAGTTTGAGCCGGTGCCGTTTGATCACCCCATTTGGGTACTGTACTCTTCGGGCACCACCGGCAAGCCCAAAGCCATTACGCATAGCGTGGGTGGTTGCCTGCTCGAACACCTGAAAGCCCTGGCGCTGCACCAAGATGTGCGGCCCGGCGACCGGTATTTCTGGTACTCTACCACCGGCTGGATGATGTGGAATTACTCGGTAGCCTCTCTGCTGGCGGGCGCTACGCTGGTGCTTTACGATGGGTCGGCCGGTTACCCCGGCCTGGACGTACTCTGGAGTCTGGCCGAACGGACCCAGATCAACCATTTCGGCGGGGGGGCTGCATACTACCTGTCTTGCCTAAAAGCCGGTATCGAACCGGCTAAAACGCATAAGTTGACCGCTTTGCGCACCATCGGCTCTACCGGTTCACCGCTGCCGCCCGAAGGCTACCGCTGGATCTATGAGTCGGTCAAAAAAGACGTCTGGCTGATTTCGCTCAGCGGAGGAACCGATGTATGCAGCGGCTTTGTGGGCGGCTGCCCGGTGCTGCCTGTCTACGAAGGCGAAATTCAGGCGCGGCTGCTGGGCTGCAAGGTCGAAGCGTTCAACGAAGAAGGCCGGCCCGTGCGGGATCAACTGGGCGAGATGGTTATTCTGGAGCCTATGCCCTCCATGCCTATTTATTTCTGGAACGACCCCGGCAACAAGCGCTATTTCAGCAGCTATTTTGAGCAGTATCCGGGGGTATGGCGGCACGGCGATTTTATCCGGATTACGGAGCGCAACGGTGTGATCATTTACGGCCGGTCAGACGCTACGCTCAACCGCGACGGTGTCCGGATCGGCACCGCTGAAGTATACAGCGCTGTAGAAACTATTCCCGAAATTGCCGATAGCCTGATTATTGGCATTGAGAAGCCCGGTGGGGCCTACCTGATGCCGCTTTTTGTGGTGCTGCGGGAGGGGCAGACACTATCGGGTGAACTGGTGACCCGTATCAAACAAACCCTGCGTTTGCAGTGCAGTCCCCGGCATGTTCCCGATGCCGTATACGCTATTCCTGAGGTACCTTACACCATCAGCGGCAAAAAAGTAGAAGCGCCTATCAAGAAAATTTTGTCTGGGGTTGATCCGGCTGCGGCCGCCAGTAAAGACACGCTGCGGAATCCGTCAGCCCTCGATTTTTTCGTGAATATGAACCTTGAGAGTTTGGGGCAAAGTGTGTAAATTTAACAACACTGCCTGGGTCGCTTTTCCGCAGTCTTTCTCGGTTAGCCGTTTCATCTACCTTACAGGTAGATGAAACGGCTTCTGGCATAGGTTTGGTGGTGAATTTGGCTGAAACGCGTAGGCCGGCAAAACACTATTCACCAAACAGCGCGTTTTTACGTTTTATCCAAGTATGATAATTGATTGACCTATGGCAGAGAAAGAGGAGTTCGGCAAGGCCGCAAAGGAGCGGATTCAGAACGACAAGGCAACGGTTCGTTTGCCGATGATACTGGGGGTCACGCTGGCCTCGGGTATGCTGATCGGAGCGACGTTTTTTGGAGGGACCAAAAGTTTAACCAACATTGGTCGCGGCTACACTAAATACAAGGAGATTCTTCAACTGATCGAAAACAACTACGTTGATACCGTTAATACTGAGGAACTGGTTGATTACTCCATCACCAAGATGCTGGAAAAGCTTGATCCGCACACGGCCTACCTGAATCCGCAGGATGCGGTGGCCGCCCGTACGCAACTGGAAGGTGGTTTCGATGGCATTGGGGTCGAGTTCAACATCTACAAAGATACGGTGTATGTAGTTACCCCGCTGGCCGGTGGTCCATCTGAAACAGCTGGTATCCAAAGTGGCGATAAGCTTATTAAGGTGAATGATACTCCCCTGACCGGCGAGAAAGTTGATAATGGCGTGGTGTTTAAAACGCTGCGTGGCCGGCGCGGTACCGAAGTCAGCCTGACCATCCTGCGCAAGGGGGAAAATGAACCCCGGACTATTAAAGTGATGCGCGACCGCATTCCTACCTACTCGGTTGATGCTGCCTATATGGTAGATGATAAGACCGGCTACCTCAAAGTAAACCGGTTTTCTGAGACTACCTACGATGAATTTAAAACGGCCCTGGCGTCGCTGAAGCAGCAGGGCATGACGCAACTGATGCTCGACCTGCGCAACAACCCCGGCGGCTATATGGACCGGGCTACCAGCATGGCCGATGAGTTTATCTCCGGCAACAAGCTGCTGGTGTATACCGACGGTAAAGACGACCGCTACGACCGCCGGATTCATGCCCGTATTGCCGGTCAGTTTGAAGAAGGAGCACTGGTGGTGCTGGTAGACGAGGGGAGTGCCTCGGCCTCCGAAATTGTGGCTGGTGCCCTGCAGGATCACGATCGGGCGTATATTGTAGGCCGCCGGTCGTTTGGTAAAGGCCTGGTGCAGATGCCGGTTCAACTGACGGATGGGTCTGAACTGCGGCTGACGATTTCCCGCTATTTTACTCCTAGTGGCCGCAGTATTCAGAAACCCTACGTACCGGGTAAGGAAGGCGACTACGAAAAAGAACTGGAACTGCGCTCGAAACGGGGCGAATACTTCATTGCCGACAGCATTAAGAATGATCCGAAACTGAAGTTTCAGACCGCCCACGGCCGGGTTGTTTACGGTGCCGGCGGCATTACTCCCGATTATTTTGTGCCGCGCGACACCACCTGGCAGACCAGCTACCTGGCGCAGTTGCTGGCTAAGAACATTACCCGTGAGTATGCCCTGGAGTACGCCAATACGAACCGCAAAAAGCTGGAGAAAATGTCGTTTGACGAATTTAACCGGTCGGTTGTGTTCACAGACGCTATGCTGCAGCAACTCGTGAAGGATGCCACTCAGCAGGGAGTTAAGTTTAACGAGAAGGAATATAACCGCTCGAAAGACTTTATCCGGACGCAGGTGAAAGCGTATGTAGCCCGGTATGTGTACCAGAAGAATAGCCGGAACGGTCAGCAGAACGAGTTTTATCAGGTGATGGCCGATGCCGATAATACTTATCAGAAGGCCTTGACGCTGTTTGATCGTGCCCGCATGCTGGAACACGGTATTCTGACCACTCAAGTCGGCAAGTGACGGGATATACCCAAACGTAGCCGGAAGCGCAGACGCTGCTGTCTGCCTTCCGGCTATTTTTTATTCTTTCCGGCCAAACTGGTAAACAACACCGAGGTATGAATACAGGATACCACTTTTAAAGTCACGGCGGGAGAATGGCGAAATCTCAAAAGCTACCCGCAGGTTCGGTAAGGTGGTTACCGGAGCCACCCGCACCCCCGCATGCAGTGAGTACCCCTCCAGCACCCGCGCACTAACCAGCGTGTTGAGGGCGTTGAACCGGACACCCAGCCCGGCATAATACGCTGCCGATTGCCGGCGGCTGATGGTTATCATCGGGGCCAGGGTAGTGCTCAGCGACCCAAACAGCGTATTGGTCTGCACGCGAGCGTCGACCCACAGCGGCCGGTTGGGGTTGGTGCTGACCGAAAACAGAGAGTTGAACGGGTAATACGCTACCGAAGCCTGACCGAATGCGGATATGGTGTTTACGTACAGAAGGATGGTAACGACCAAAGCGGTTTTTTTCATGCCGCAAAGATAGTCCTCAGTATAATACCGTAAGGGTACCCTGATACCGAATTCCCTTCAGGTTTGTTTCAATCCGGAACGTGTATAAGCCAGGGTCGACCCGTTCTCCTTTGTAGGTGCCATCCCAGGGTTGCCCGTATCCCTTTGAATAATAGATTACGTTGCCCCAGCGGTTGAAGATATATACCTCACAGGCCGGAAAGTTATGCACACCCTGAATCACCCAGGTGTCGTTCAGACCGTCGTTGTTGGGGCTAAAGGCCGTTGGAATAAACATCCGTTCGATCACTTTCACGCGAATGGTAGCCTCGGCCGTGCAGCCCAGAAAGGTACTGACCCGGAGCTGGTAGGTTTTTGAATCATCCGGATTCGTGGTGGGGCGTAGCAGGCTCGGATTGCTTAGCCCGTCGGGGGGTGACCAGGAAGCTTCTTTAACAGGCACCCGGATGGCTACGGGCATCAACGTCGGTTCGCCCCGCAGCACTACCAGTTCTTCGGGCAGGCTCAAGCCGATTTCGTCTTCCACCCATACCGTGCGGGTTTGCTGGTTGCGGCATCCGTTGGCATCGGTATAGGTGTAGGTAATGATATGCGGACCCGTGCCCGCTATGGCCGGGTTAAACTGATTGCCGGTAACGCCGGGTCCCTCGTACTGCCCCCCGGCGGGCGAGCCCATCAGAGGAACCGCTTGTTGCCTGTCGCATACCGGAGCAATTGAATCGAAACGGATGGTGGGGAGGGGCGTCGCCGTAACGGTAAATGGGGCCGATGTTGCCTGGCATCCATTGGCATCGGTAATGGTCACCTGGTAGATGCCCGCCTGCGTTGTACTCAGCGTATTCTGGGTGGTCAACTGCCAGAGGGAGCCGTTGCGCTGCCACCCGTATCGCACCCCGCCCGAGTAATCGGCAGACAGTTGTACCGATTCATTGCCGCAGATAACAGCCAGGGGGGCGGCTGTCAGGCTGCTTTTTGGCAGTGGGTTTACCTGTACCTGAAGGCTGCTGCGGCCGGGGCAGGTATTGCCGGTTTCGTAATACTCGACCGTATAGGTGCCGGCAAGCTGAGCCGTAATGGAAGGGGTGTTTGGCTGGTTCAGGGCGCTATTGTTATAATACCAGCGCAGGGTGCCTTTGGTCTGACTGGCCTGTAGCCCTACGGAGCCACCCTCGCAAAACGTCAGCGGGCCCGTGGCGGTCAGGCCGACGGTGGGCGTGGGGATCAGGCTGACGGTTACCCGCTGCGAGATGGTGTCTTTGGCGCAGACATCGGCCAGGCTTTTTACGACTGTATAAATGCCGGGTTCATTCACCGTCAGAACGGCGCCGGTGGCTCCGGCAATATTTACGTTATCTTTTTGCCACTGGAGCGACCATTTCGGGTCGGTCTGGGTTTCGAGCTGGGCATTGCCGCCCTGGCAGAAAGAAATGGCGGTGGCCGGCTGGTAGTTGCTGGTAACCACCGGGGCCGGCGGAGTCATCGGGTTACAGTCTTTGACCATCAACTGAAACTCCCGGCGGGCCAGTCCAATCCGGACTCCATTCCGCATTTCCATCACTTCCACCGCAAAGACAAACAGGCCTTCCTGACCGGCGGTGAGAGACAGCTCGCCGGTGCGGTCGTTGATCTGCAGCGGCACAGGGCCCGGAATCATGGCCTGGTTGCTGAAGCCGGGTTGCCAGATAGCGGTTGGGTAGGAGGTGCGCGACTGTGGGTTGGAAGGGAGGCTCTGCGCCTGCGTTGTATAACCGATCAGGGGCGTAACCAGGCGGTAGCGGAGTTCGTCGCCGTCGGCATCGTTGGCCGAAAAGCGAAGCTGAAACGGTTTGTTGACGCAGGCGTATTTTCCGTTTGGCAACACAAAGTCGGGAGACGAATTAATGAGGTCGCGGCCGTTGGGGCGCATGGCGGGAAACTCCAGGTAAAAGACCATGCCTACCTGACCCGGACTAACGATGTTGCTGATGGCCGCATTGCGGCAGCAGCGCTCCCAGACAATGTAGTAGCCGGAAGCATCGGTGTAGCGGTCGGGATTGAACCGTACGTCGGCCGTATAGCGTACTTCTGACGTACGCAGTCCCTGCGAGCGGGCGCAGACCGGGTTTTCGTAGGAGAACTCCTGCTTACTGCTGCGGTTCAGTTGAAACTGATCCATCAACTGCCGGGTACGCAGGCTGTATACATACACTGTCAGTACGGTTTCGTAATTACCGGCATTCCCACTTCTGGCAATGCCGTCTTCATCCCAGAACTGATTCAGGGTAAGCCGAAAGTTACCCGGCTGACCAAGGTACGCCATATTGATGTCTCCGCCGACAATATGGTTGGCCAGTAGCCGGGCAGCCGGTAACAGCCAGGCTACCATACACCAATAAATCCATTTCGGGTAGGTAGAAATGTTCATACGCATCAATCAGGCGACAGGCATAGAGGATCCAAAGATTAAAGATACTCGGAAGTACGTAAAAAAGCGGCTCTATGGCCGCTTTTTTACGCTAAAAATCTGTCGAACAGACTATTTACCGCGTCATTTTGCTCAGCTTGCCGGATGCCTGCATCTGATTCATTTTCTTCATCATCTTCCGCATCTCGTCAAACTGTTTCAGCAAATTATTCACCTGCTGAATGGTGGTGCCGCTACCAGCCGCGATCCGGCGTTTGCGGTTGTTGTCGATGATGTCGGGCCGCTCGCGCTCCTTCGGCGTCATGGAGTTGATCATGGCTTCGATGGGCTTGAAGGAGTCGTTGTCGATGTCCAGATCCTTCACCATCTTGCCCATACCCGGTATCATGCCCAGCAGGTCTTTGACGTTACCCATCTTCTTGATCTGCTGTAACTGCGACAAAAAGTCGTTAAAGTCAAACTGGTTCTTGCGCATCTTGGCGTTGATGCGCTTGGCTTCGTCTTCATCGAAGGCCTGCTGCGCCCGCTCTACCAGCGAAATTACGTCGCCCATGCCCAGAATCCGGCTGGCCATCCGATCGGGGTAGAATACGTCGAGAGCTTCCATTTTCTCGCCCGTGCTGATGAACTTGATCGGCTTGTTCACCACCGTTTTGATGGACAACGCTGCACCACCGCGGGCGTCGCCGTCGAGTTTGGTCAGCACCACGCCGTCGAAGTTCAGCCGTTCATTGAACGTCCTGGCCGTGTTCACGGCATCCTGTCCCGTCATGGAATCTACGACAAACAGGGTCTCCGAGGGGTTCAGGGCTTTTTTGAGGTTCTCCACCTCCTGCATCATGGCTTCGTCGATGGCGAGACGACCGGCGGTATCCACAATCACCACTTTCTTACCCGTTTTGCGGGCGTGGGCCAGGGCGTTCTGCGCAATCTGAACGGCGTTTTTGTTCTCCGGTTCGGCGTATACCTCCACACCGACCTGCTCTCCCAGTACTTTCAACTGGTCGATGGCCGCCGGGCGGTAAATGTCGCAGGCGGTGAGCAGGACGTTGCGGCCCTGCTTTTTGAGGTGGGCGGCCAGCTTGCCGGAGAAGGTGGTTTTACCCGAGCCCTGCAGACCCGCTATGAGAATAATGGCCGGATCGCCTTTGACGTTGATGCTTTCGGCTTCACCGCCCATCAGGTCGGTGAGTTCTTCCTGCACGATTTTTACGAACAGTTGGCCGGGTTCTACAGCAATGAGTACCTTCCGGTCGAGGGCTTTCTGCTTAACGCGGTCGGTGACTTCTTTGGCTACCTTATAGTTAACGTCGGCGTCGGTAAGTGCCCGGCGCACCTCCTTCACGGTAGTGGCGACGTTGATTTCGGTAATCCGGCCCTGCCCTTTGAGGGTCTTGAAGGCCTGATTCAGTTTATCCTGCAGATTCTCAAACATATACTACGTTATTATCCGATTTGATCCCGGTCGATACCGGCTTGTTTTAATAAAGAGAAGAACGTTCCTTTCGCCATATCCCGGTTACCATGAACTGGGACAGGGAGGGTGCGGTTCAATTCACTATTGAAATAAATATGGTGACTGCATTTATACGTTTCAACTCCCAACCTCGTTCCTCAAGCGTTTGGGTGAATAATCCATTAGCTACCTAGTTAGGTTGGGAGTATTCAGCCGACTGATTCGCGAGTGGATCGGCTACGTTTATCGAATATTCAAACGTATCGCTGTCGTCGGGAATTTCGATTCCCTGCTCGGTGTAAACTTCGAGGCATCCTTCTGCCGCTTCGCGGGCCATTTCAATAGCCTCTTCAATGGTTTCTCCCCAGGTAACACAGCCAGGAATCGATGGCACCATTGCTGTATAGGTGCCCTCCGGCTCTTTCCGCAAAATAACCCGGTACGTGCTTTGCTTCATGCTGCCTTTGTTATGCCCTAACCACAAAGTTAGTGATTTTTGGCGGGACGTTGTGAATCCTAGCGGCTTAAGTTATCTTTGGGATATACCTGTTAAATCCGTTGTTTGTAAAGCTATGGCTGTTGAGGTGGGCGTGAAAAAGATAAGCATACACGAGTTTCGGAATCTGGAGTTCGACGAGAACGATAGGCACTGGTATGAACTTTTAGATGGTGAACTTGTAAAAAAAAGCCCCAACGCCCGCCCACCAGCGCGTCGCCCGGAAACTTACCCTGGCATTAGACGCATTTATCAGCCAGCATAACCTGGGAGAGTTGTTTTTCGCCCCCGTTGATGTGTTTCTGGACGATACCAGTTCTCCACAACCAGATTTGGTTTTTGTCGGCAAAGCAAACGAAGTCATCGTTACTGATAACGGCATTGAAGGCGTTTCCCAACTGGTAGTAGAAATCATTTCACCAACCTCCGTGGTGCGCGACCGGGTTACCAAAAAGGAGCTATACGAACGCTTTGGCGTTAAGGAGTGCTGGATTGTTGATCCGTCTGACCAGGAAATAGAAATCTACACGCTCGAAAACGAGCGGTATGAGTTGCTGAGTGCCGCTTCGGTGCTGGAAGGGGAACTAAAATCCAATGTGCTGGACAGCGTTGTGCTGGATGTAAAGACCCTGTTTTAGGTCTATTGCTGCGAACGCAAACCCAGTCGGTTGCCCTCCGAATCTTCGAACAATCCCATAAACCCCTGCTCCGGGCTAATCTGCGTTTTTGGCCGGATGACCTTGCCGCCCGCCGGTTCTACCCGGTCAAGTAGCTCCGCTAAATCATTGCCACCGTCGAAAAAAAGTAACGCGCCTTCGTGGGAAGGTACATAGGCTGGGTGCTGCACCAGCGCACCCTGACCGCCGGCAAGCAGGCCCATTTTCAGATCACCTAAATCTAAATGCATTACAGGATTATCGAATAGTCGACCGTAAAAGCCGGCGGCACGGGCTAAATCGGAAACGGGTATTTCGAACCATTTGACAGAAGGCTGCATGAGAAGAAAGGTTTGCGAGTTCAGGTGTAAGTTACGGTTTTTACCGTTTGGCCATATCCGCATAGGTATTGTTCTTCCGCATTGCTTTCAGATAAGCCACCAGGTTGTCCGGTTTCTGTCCTGCCTGAAAGACGGCATTTTACCCAGTCCCAGCGAAAAGGCTTTACTACGGACCCGGAATTTATTAGCGATACCCGGAACAGGAACCTGGGGAAATGGCCACCCGGCGGCTCTTTATCCCTGCGGGTGACAGGGCTGGCAGTGCATCATATAGACCTGCTGGCCGTAGCGCCCCGCCGTCCAGCGGAATGCGCATGACGGCCCCGCTGCACGGAATCTGCCCTTTAATGACCTGGTTGGGGGGGCGAAGGCGTACCGTAGGGCAGAAAGGTACCCGTGGTAACCTTGTACTGTCGGCCAGTACGTTTTCGGTGGAGTAATTCTGGCCCGTGAGCGTAATGTCCTGGCACGGAATATCATGGAAGTTGGGCTGGCGCTTCAGCCAGCCGGACTTGAAGGTATCTTCACCCACTACGCCACTGTTGGTGGCGGTGCGGTAGAAAAATACAGGTAATTGTCGTTGCCGATAACCGGGCCGTTGGTGTGATGATCGCCCATAGTGGGCAGGTTAGCGATGAGAACCCGGCGCTCCCCATTGCGGGACACGCGGACGATAGTATCCCCGGCTGTTTCGCCCCCTTCGGCAATATAAAAATAACCGTTGCGGCAGGTGACACTATTCCAGGGGCCCCCAGACAAAAAAGCGGGTCAATGCCCGCCTTTCTGCTTTTCAAGGTATATCAATTCCCAAATCTGAACCGCGACGGCGTACCAATTCTCAATCCTACTTGCCTTTGGACTCTTTGGGTTTGAGCAGTTCGGCCCGCTGATCCTCGCGGAGGGTCGGGTACTTGATGCCCAACTGCTCCAGGTAGGTTTTATACTTGCTGGGGTCGTAGTAGTATTTCTTCAGCTCCGGTTTAAATTTGGCCATGATCTCCCGGTTCAGGTATACGGCCGGTATTTCCTTGGGCGAAATCAGCGGGGTGTACTTCACGTCTTTGGTTTGCTCCTCCTTGTAATACGCCCAGGCATTTTTGATCAGGTCGGGTTTGGTCAGCAGGTCGAGCAGCGTCATGGCTTCGGCCTTGGCACCGGCAATGATCCCTTTGTGGGCAATGGGCGTCGCCATCGAAATAGCGTTGGACCAGTGGTGACCCGGCAGGCCCGGAATGTTGGACGGGTAGCGCAGCACCACCGTCGGCAGCGACCACGAAATGTCCGCAATATCGTCGGAGCCGGCGTTCATGGATATGGCCTGTCCGCCCATCATCATGGTTGGGGCACCGGCGGGCAGGCCGATGGTGTCGAGCGTACTGGCCAGCCCTTCCACTTTGGGCGCCTGCATTTCCATCTGGCTGGCTTTGGCCAGTAGCTGATCTTCTTCCGACCAGGTCGGCAGGCCAACTTTCCGGATGTTCTCGTACATGGCCTCGGCAATGGGTTTGTTGAAGTGCCCCGGCCAGGCAGACCCCAGAATCTCGTAGGTAAACTTGGTGTCGGTCATTAGTGCAGCACCTTCCGCTATTTTCACACCGGTGTCGAACAGCTTCTTGATTTTGGGGTAGCTGCGCTCGCGGAAATAGTACCAAACGGCGGCTTTAGACGGTACTACATTAGGCTGATCGCCCCCGTCTGAGATCACGTAATGCGAGCGTTGGCTGATCTCCAGGTGTTCGCGCCGGAAGTTCCAGCCGATGTTCATCAGTTCGACGGCATCCAGGGCACTCTTGCCGCGCCAGGGTGCCCCGGCTGCGTGGGCAGCCTGCCCTTCAAAACTAAACTTCACTGATACCAGACCCGTGTTTCCGGCATCACCGTACGAAACGCCCAGGTTATTGCCCACGTGGGTGAAGATACAGGCATCGACATCCTTGAAGTAACCATCCCGCACGTAAAACGCCTTAGCGGCCACGAGTTCTTCGGCCACCCCCGGCCAGAGCATCAGCGTGCCCGGTATTTTTTCCCGCTCCATCAGTTGTTTCACCGCCAGCGCAGCTACAATGTTGAGGGCCTGACCCGAGTTATGGCCTTCGCCATGGCCGGGAGCGCCTTCAACCAGCGGAGAATGATAGGCTACACCGGGCTTCTGGTTGGCTTTCGGTATACAGTCGACGTCGCTGCCGATGGCGATTACCGGCTTACCCGAACCCCAGGTGGCAATCCAGGCGGTAGGCATGTTGGCAATACCTTTCTGGATGGTAAAGCCTTCTTTCTCCAGCAGCGTCGTCAGGTACTTAAACGTTTCTTCTTCCTGAAAGCCTAATTCGGAGAAGCTGAACAGCATATCGTTGATCTGCTGACCGAGGTCTTTGCGTTTCTCTACCTCGGCGATAGCCTCCTGCTTTAATTTGTCGAGGCCCTTGTCGGCGGTTTTCGGTTTTTTGGGCTGAGCCACCAGCAGCGTCGGGAGCGACATTGCCAATAACAGCCATTTGGTAAAAATTTTCATGGAAAAGCCAAATAAAGTTAGGTTGTTAAGCGCATTACCGGATAAATATACGGAAAAAGGTAATTAAGGCCGCAGGAATGAGAACATCGGAATATTGTTTTCCCTGTTCCGGCATTATTAGTACTTTTGCGCGTTAATTCCCGAATCGTTTCATCTGATTTACAAATCGAAGCACATGGAGAAAATTAAAGTGGCTAATCCGGTTGTCGAACTGGATGGCGACGAAATGACCCGCATTATCTGGAAATTCATTAAGGACAAGTTGATTCTCCCCTACATCGACGTAGACATCAAATATTATGACCTGGGTGTTGAGTATCGCGATGAGACCAACGACCAGGTAACCATCGACGCGGCCAATGCCATCAGGGAGTATGGCGTAGGTATCAAATGTGCCACGATTACCCCGGACGAGGCCCGCGTGAAAGAATTTAACCTGAAGCAGATGTGGAAATCGCCCAACGGTACCATCCGGAACATCCTGGACGGTACGGTGTTCCGCGAGCCCATTGTGATTCAGAACGTACCGCGTCTGGTAACCAACTGGAAAGCGCCGATCATCGTTGGCCGTCACGCCTTCGGTGACCAGTACCGCGCTACCGATTTTGTGGTGCCGGGTCCGGGTAAGCTGACCATGAAGTTTGAAGGCGAAGACGGCACTCTACAGGAGTACGAAGTCTATAACTTCAAAGGTGCCGGCGTGGCTATGGGTATGTACAATACCGACGAGTCGATCCGGGGCTTTGCCAGGGCGTGTTTCAACATGGCGCTTCAGAAAAACTGGCCGCTGTACCTGTCGACCAAAAACACCATTCTGAAGAAATACGACGGCCGGTTTAAGGACATTTTCGAAGAAATTTACCAGAGCGAATTCAAAGCGAAAGGCGTACACTACGAGCACCGCCTGATCGACGACATGGTGGCCTCGGCGCTGAAGTGGGAAGGGAACTTTGTGTGGGCCTGTAAGAACTACGACGGCGATGTGCAGTCGGATACCGTTGCCCAGGGTTTTGGCTCTCTGGGTCTGATGACCTCGGTACTGGTAACGCCGGACGGCAAGACGATGGAAGCCGAAGCGGCCCACGGCACCGTGACGCGTCACTACCGCGAGCACCAGAAAGGTAACCCAACCTCGACCAACCCCATTGCCTCGATCTTTGCCTGGACCCGTGGTCTGGCTTTTCGGGGTAAGCTGGACGGTAACCAGCCTCTGATTGACTTCTGCAACGCCCTGGAACAAGTATGTATTGAAACTGTCGAGAGCGGAAAAATGACCAAAGATTTGGCGGTGTCGGTATACGGCAACGACGTGAAGCACGGGCTGCACTACCTTTATACTGAAGAGTTCCTGGAGGCACTGGACACCAACCTACAGGAAAAGCTGAGTCAATCGGTAGAGAAATAACCTAACAGTATATTGGCCCAAGCGGCTACTTTTTGAAGCGCTGCCCTGTTTGGGGTGGCGCTTCTCTTATCAAATTACCTGTAGAACCTTATGAAACGATTTGTTGCACTGCTGGCTTTTACCTGCCTGTTGTCTGCAGGCGCTTTTGCCCAAACCGGAAAAAAAATGAATGGACCTGTATTGCAGCATATTGTGCTGTTTAAATTCAAGCCGGAGACCACGCCGGCGAAAGTAAACGAGATTGTGGCTGCTTTTGAAGCGCTGCCCTCTAAAATTAAGGAGATCAAAGGCTTTCAGTGGGGCACCAACAACAGCCCCGAAAACCTCAACAAAGGCTTAACTCACGCTTTCATCCTGACCTTCGACAACGAAAAAGATCGGGATACCTACCTGCCGCACCCTGCGCACAAAGAATTCGGTAAGATCGTTGGCCCCTGGCTGGCCGAGGTAACGGTGGTGGATTTTACAAATAAGGGGAAGTAAAGTGTATGTACTCCGGAATGTAATTCCGGCTGTTAACTACCTTGCTGGTAGCTAACCGGCCGGAATTACATTCCGGGGTACATGCTATTTCTCACTCTCAGCCAGCAGCCCCTTCCGCTTCAGCAGGACATCCATGAAGCGCAGGTCATTTTCGGTCGTAAAAATGCTGTACGGCAGGTACAGAAACTGGGCGCGGGCCATCTGCTTCGCCAGCGCTTTCATAACAAAGTTCATCGACATCGATGAAATGGCATCTTCATTAGCCAGCATCAGCACGTAGGCATTTTTTTCTTTCTGCACGCCCCGGATCTGGTTCCACTTCAGAATACCGCCTTCTTTGGCATTGATACGCATCAGAATCTGGCGGCTGTCGATTTCGTAGACGTACTTCTGAAACATGGGCTTAAACTGCTCCGACTGCGTAACGCCCGTAAACTGAATGGCCCAGAACACGATGTACAGAATAGTGAGCAGCACCACCACAATGTAAATCCAGATATTGGGGTAAACGCCCGTTACGTTCAGGATCACGTTCAGGAGAATCAGCGCCAGAGGAATAAAACCCCAGTACCAGTTTGTTTTTAACCAGTTCCGGATGGCCAGATTTATGTACGTTTTGGTATCTAAAGCGTATTTTTTTGTTTTGATAATCATAATCACTCATCAACCGATGGGTATTCGGCAGCCTCTTTACAATGAAGGCACAAAAATAGGCAACTTCGGTGTAATTTGCAGCCAAATCTTTTAGGATCGCATGAGTTCGCAGCCAACCCAGATACTGACCGCCGAGCAGCTACAGCAGAAGATCCGGCGGATTGCTTTTCAGATTTACGAGAATAACTTCGAGGAGTCGGCGCTGGTACTGGCGGGTGTTTCGGGCCAGGGATATGTGTTTGCCCAATTGCTGGAAAAAGAATTAAACCAGATTGCTCCACAGGCGGTTACGTTGCTGCATATCGACCTGGACAAAACGAAAAAGGCCCAGCCGCCGATTCAGATCGATAATCCGGAGGCTGAGTTTGCCGATAAAGTTGTGATTGTGGTGGATGATGTGCTAAACTCCGGTCGTACCCTGACGTTCAGTTTGCAGCCGTTTCTGATTGTGCCGGTGCGCAAATTGCAGGTGGCCGTGCTGGTCGACCGTAACCATCCGCGCTACCCGGTGTCGGCCGATTATATCGGCTACGAACTGTCGACCACGCTGACCGAACACGTAGAGGTTGTATTGAGCGATCAGAACCGGGTGGGCGTGTATCTGCACTAACTGGGTCCGGCTTGCCAGTCCCGCCGGAATTACGTGCCTTACTACCTGTTATGCCGAAATAGTCGATTATAGAAACAGCTTTTACCCTGTGTTGTTCGCCACCGTCCGATACTGCTGTCTGGTACTCTTCACCCTGAACTTTCCGGTTATGGGGCAGAATCTGGTGCCCAATCCGAGTTTTGAGGAAATCAAAAGGCCGCAATGTGATTTTACCCGGCAGAATGAGAACGTCAGTGAGTACATAACCGATTGGTATGCGCCTACGCCCGGTACGCCCGATATGTGGTCGGCTGCCGACATACTGACCCAAAACTGTCAGCAGCGCCTGAATCAGTTTGAAATGCAGCCCCGCACCGGCACTAAATGCCTGGGACTCTATACCTACGTAGCGCGTACGGGTTCATACCGGGAGTACATCCAGGTTAAACTGAGACAACCGCTGAAGAAAGGAGGCACCTACTACGCCGAAATGTATGTCTTACTGCTCGATAGGCGCCCCGGCAACTCGTCGACGGAGGTGACCAGCAACACCGCTTCCAACAACCTGGGTATGTCTTTTTCCGCTACTCCCATCGGGTTGGGTACGGGTCCGTTTGGCATTGGGTATATATTACCCAGCAGGCCGCAGATCAACGAGACCGAAGTGCTGCGGGAAACAAGAAGCTGGGTGAAGGTTTCGGCCTGCTTTGTGGCCGACGATGCATATACGTATTTAACGATCGGCAATTTTTATGCGGATGCCCAAACCCGCATTGAAGTGGTAACGGGCGAGTTACCCCGCAATGCCGCGTATTACCTGATCGACGATGTACTGGTCAGGGAAGTGTTTGACCGGATTCCGGTGGCGAATCTTGGGGCCGATACAACGCTTTGCGCCGGCCAGTCATTGTCCGTGGTACTGCCTGATTCGCTGAATACGACTTTTCGCTGGCAGGATGGTACCAACCGGCCACGTTATCTGATCCGGCAAGCCGGCGTTTACGCCGTTACAGCAACGCGGGGGGCCTGTAGCGTAAGCGATACCCTGCGCATTACGGTGGAGCCGGCCATTTCGCTGCCGTCCGATACCGTGCTGTGCCGGGGTGAGCAACTGGTACTCCGGGCCAGTCATCCGCTGAATACGTTTCAGTGGAATACCGGTTCTACAGCCTCGCAACTGACCGTCAGTACCGATGGCACTTACATCCTGACTATTCCTTCCCGCTACTGCCGCCTTACCGATACCATTCGGGTGGATTTTTTAGACTGTCCCGGCCCGGTCCCCAACGTGTTTACCCCCAACGGTGACGGCCGCAACGAAACCTTTTACATCGACAACATACAGGTGATTCCCTGGCAGCTTACCGTCTACAATCGTCTGGGACAGCGCGTCTACCAGTCCGAAGCCTATGCCAACGACTGGGACGGTGTCAACCTTCCCACGGGGCTATACTATTACCGCCTGCAAAACGCAAGATTGAAGCGGGAACTGAAGGGGTGGGTTGAATTAATGCGGTAATGATGAATGATGAACGTGTTGCTTCGGAGTAACTTATGGGCGCGTCAGCACATTCTTCGTTTATCGTTCATCATTATTCGAGCAGCGCCATCACATCCTCTTTGGTCAGGGATTTGACGAAGCTTTCTTCACTGGAAATGAGGTCGCTGGCTAGTTTTTGCTTGGAACGCTGGAGGGCCAGGATCTTTTCCTCTACGGTGTTTTTGGTGATGAACTTGTAGGTAAAGACCGTTTTCTCCTGCCCGATGCGGTGCGCCCGATCCACGGCCTGCGCTTCAATGGCGGGGTTCCACCAGGGGTCCAGGATAAATACGTAATCGGCAGCCGTCAGGTTGTGCCCAAGGCCACCCGCTTTGAGCGAGATCAGAAACAGCTTGATGGAATCGTCGGTCTGGAACAGCTTTACCTGCGACTGCCGGTCCTGCGTGGAGCCGTCCAGATAAGCGTAGCTGATCTGCTGGGCCTTCAGGTACTGCCGAAACACGTTGAGGTGCTTGATAAACTGGCTGAATACCAAAACCTTGTGGTTTTCGGCCATGGCGCTTTCCAGGCGCATCAACACATCGTCAAGTTTGCCGGAATCGCCCTCATAGGTTTCGTCGATCAGGCGGGGGTGATTGGCAATCTGGCGGAGTTTGGTCAGGCCCTGTAAAACCACCATCTGCGACTTGGCCATGCCGTTTTCTTCGATCTGCTCCAGGATCAGGTTACGGTAGTACGATTTAGCTTCCTCGTACTTTTGGGCCTGATCGGTAGTCATTTCGCAGTAATGAATGCTCTCTACCTTTTCGGGCAGATCGGTGGCGACCTGCGCTTTGTTGCGCCGGAGCATAAATGGTTTGATCAGGCTATACAGCCGTTGCGTTTTCTGCTCGTCGTTGCGCTTTTCAATCGGTAACTGAAACTCGTTGCGGAAGAATGTCTGGCTGCCCAGCAGGCCGGGATTGATAAAGGTCATCTGCGCCCACAAATCCATTGTGCTATTTTCCAGCGGTGTGCCCGTCAGAATAAGCCGGTGACCAGCATTGAGTTGCATAACGGCTTTGGTAATGTGCGAGGAGGGGTTTTTAATCGCCTGCGACTCGTCCAGAATGACATAGTTGAACCGGTAGTCTTTTAGCAGATCAATATCAATGCGCACAATGCCGTAGGAGGTGAGGATCAGGTCATAATCGTCGAACTGCCCGGTGTTTTTGTCGCGGTAGGTGCCGGTGTAAACCATTAGCCGAAGGTCAGGCGTAAACCTGCGGGCCTCCAGCTCCCAGTTGTACAGCAGGGAGGTAGGCATAACCAGCAGCGACGGCTCGGGTGCGCCGGCTTCTTTCTGCGCCTGTAGCATGGCCAGGGTCATCACGGTCTTTCCAAGCCCCATATCATCGGCCAGGCAGCCGCCAAAGCGGTACTGATTCAGAAAGTTCATCCAGTCGTACCCGGCTTTCTGGTAGGGGCGCAGCGTTCCGACAAAGCCGTCGGGTAAGGGATTGCTCTCAATTTCCTCAAAGTTGCGGAGCCGTTCGAGCTTGCGGCTGATGACGGTGGTAGCCAGGCTATCGCGCTCCAGGTCCTGCACCAGCGCCAGGTGATGCTTACGCAGCACAAGCTGGTCGCTGCCGTCGGGATGTTCCAGAAACGTGAGCAGCTCCGAATACTTGGTGAACCAGGTTTCGGGAATAACGGCTATTTCGCCATTGGGGAGGGTAAACTCCCGCTTCTTGTTCAGGATCAGCGAACGGAGCCTGATAAACGGAATCTCGAATTCGCCAAAACGAACCTTAGCGTAGATGTCGAACCAGTCGCGGTCCTCCTGAATAGACACCTGAATGGATGAGTAGCCGAGGAAGTAACGCTTGGCGTTTGTCACCGGCTGCCGGACTACAAAGCCGGCATGGTGCAGGGTATGGCCCCGGCTCGACAGCCACTCAAAGGCTTCGCCCTTGCCCAGTGTGATAAAGCCCTGTTTGAGGTCCAGTCCGTTCTCTTTCAGCCAAAGCAGCTTTTGCGTTTCCGTGCGGGTGTCGCGTCGGACTTTATAGAAGATGTACTCGTCGCCTTTTTTCTCCAGGCTTACATTGGCCGTGGTAGCGGGTGAACTGTCGTAGCGAAACAGGAAGGTGCCGTACTGGAAGAAAAGCTCAAAACGCATTCGGTCCGACTCCTGTCGCTCCGGCTCGTCGTCGTCGCCCACGGCCGCTCCCGCATACAAGGCGGTGGAGACCGGCTGGCTGGTCGCCGGCTGCTCGGCCACGGTCAGCACCGGCACCGGGGCAAGGGTTTCGGTCCGGATTTCAAAGCCTTTGGCAAACACATCGTAGGCGGCAATCAGCGGGGCCACAAACCGCTGGTAGTATTGATCCTCAATGTTTTTAGGAATAACAATGTGGTTTTTATTCAGAAACGGCCGCAGTTTCTTACCATCTATCAGTTTGTCAAAATGGTAGAGCTTATTGTCAACCATCATCCAGGCCGGGTCATCGCACAGCAGCAAGGCATTTTTAAACTGAAATTCAACGCGGGTATCCTGATACCGAATAATGGGAAAATAGTGGGTCGAGTCGGCGTTACGAACGAAATGAAAAAAAATCCGGGCGGGTTCGGTCATCCAGTCAACGGCCTGCCAGGCCGGATTACCATCGTTGCCCATAATGTACAGGGGTTTGCCGACAATGCTGGGCAGAATCCGGGCCTTCATCCGCTCCAGGTAGTCGGCAATGGCTTCCTGAATCAGCTTATCGCCTTTTTGTGGGTCGTAGGTTTTCAGAAAAAAATCAACAGAGGGCAGCTTTCGGGTGTTGTACTTTTTCAGAATTACATCCTGCTGAATGGCTTCAATGAGCCGGATCGAGTTGAAATCCCGCTCGTCGAGGCCGTCGGCAAACTCTCCCGCGTTCTGGGTCGACAGCGTTTGGTTGAGCAGTGTGAGTTCGCCCCGGCCGTTGAGCTGAACCACAAAGGCCTCAATCAGATAGCCCAGAAATTCATGCTCCAGCAGAGAATACACAATTTGATACGGTTCGGTTGGTGAGACCTTCATAAGGGAAAAGGATGATAACGGCCAAAAATTCAACAGAATGCGCACCAGTGTAAGCCACTACTCACATCGGACAAGCACCACGGACAGGCAGGCAGCGCAAGGAACAAAATTGCTTAAAACGAGCAGATTGGCTTCCGTTTTGAAAAGCAACGATTTCAAATATACAACGCCAAACCAAAATGACAAATGAAGAAAAAAGAAAATAAAGAAACGTTAGGATTTGGTCACGATTAACCAGAGAAGTGGCAGCTGGTACCTACCTTTGTGCGCTGAGAAAGAAGATTCGGTATAGGCCCCTGCCAGCCCGGCATAAACGATCCTGGCTGAAGCCTAATGATGGGTACCATGATGTAAGCGCTGTTTGTAAAGTTGAAACGTATTATTGAAACCTTACGAAAAAACTAAGTATTTTTCTTGCCCATTCCTTACTATTTTGGTGATAAATACACGGGAAACGCGTTTTAATTTCGCTGGTAATCAGCCACCACAAACTACCTGACGTTATGAAGGCCGCCCCCACTGCTTTGGTCTATTTGCCCCTCACGCTACCGGCCGGCGGAGTGATCTCCTTCACCGCCGTTCGGGGTAAAGACAGGCAGATTGCAGACCTGATCGTGGGGATGATCAGCCCTCAGGATAGCCTGACAGGGAGCCCGTTGGTGCCCGGCACCCGACTATCGACCTTACGGCCAAAAGCGGAGTGGGAACCTGCCGTTCGCTGGGTTATACAACTGGCCGACGATGTGATTACCCATCAGCACCCTGTTCGTTTCCGGCAGGGCTTAAGTGGCCGGTCGGCCTTACGCTACTACGATCTGTCTGTTTTTCCCGCCGAAGACGGCATTATGATGATGTATCAGGATAGTTCGAATGAATCACAAACATCAGCGGATCGGCTGTTAAGACAACTGCTGGAGACGGCCACCTGCGGACTGCTGTTCGGCCTACCCCTGCATGACGCTGAGGGCCGGATTGTCGACGTTCAGGTGGAGGAGTGTAACACGGCTATGGCGGAGCTGACGGGCTTTTCCTGCCGGCAACTGCTCACACAAACCCTGCGCACCTGTGACCCCGCCGGTCGGGTCATGGGCCTTTTTGATCGTTGGGTGCAGGTTATCGAATCGGGCCTGACCCAGGAGGCCGATCACTATCTGGCCGAGCGCGGACGGTGGCTGCGGCAGCGGCTCACCCCGTATGAGAACGGCGTACTGGCCTGCTTTGACGATATAACCGGCCAGCGCAATCACCGGCAGACGGAATTGCTGCAAACCGTAATCGATAACATTCAGGCCGGCTTAATGCTGGTCGATGCGATGCGTGAGCCGCAAACCGGGCAGATCATTGATTTTCGGTACCGGCTGACGAATGCGTACAACGCCCGGCTGGGCGGTAAAACCGTGGAGGAGATGACCGGGCGACTGATCAATGAGGTTTTTCCGGGTTGGCAGGATTCGGATCTGTTCCGAGGCATGGTAGCGGTAGTGGAGTCGGGCCTGCCGAAAAATGAAGTATTTCCGTATGTGGGGTATACCTGGAACGGCTGGTTCGACGGCGCGTTTATTCCTATGGGCGATGCGCTCCTCTATACGTATCTGGACGTAACGCCACTGAAAAAATCGGAGCTGGAGGCCCGGCAGGCCGAACAGGAGCGGCAGTATCAGGCCGATACGTTCCGGGCAGTACTGGCCACTATGCTCCACGCCATAGCGATCTTTAAGGTGGTTCGGGATACTGAGGGTAAGCTGGTCGATTTGTACTATGAGTATATCGGCGACGAGGGCCTGCGGGAGTCGGGTCTTAGCCGGGAAGAGGTAATCGGGCAATCCATTCTGATGTTGTTTCCGGGCGTCCGCCAATCCCGGTTCTGGCCGGCATTTGAAGCGGTGCTGGAAACTGGAGAGCCCCAGCAGTTTGAGGAACATTATGTGCACGACGGCTACGCTAATTATTTGAACTGCCAGGTAGTACGGCTCGATGCGGATCGGATAGTGTCTATGTACCAGGTTATTAATGAGCTGAAGAGAGCGCAGCGGCAGACCGAGGAACAGGCCCGGATGCTGCGTACGGTACTGGATGGTTCCCAAAACGGGATAATTGCTTTTGATGCTTTGCGCAATGAAACCGGTAAGATCATCGATTTTCGCTATGTGCTACAGAACGAGGCTAACCGCCGGCGGGTAAACCGGACGGATGAGCAGTTACTGGGTCATACGATGCTGGAATTCTTCCCGGATGTGGCTACCAACGGTCTGCTGGACAAGTACATTGCCGTGGTGGAAACAGGCGTGCCGTTCCGGGAGGATGTGGAGTACGACTACGGCCAGGGCAAAGGCTGGTATAACCTATCGGTGGTGAAGCGCGACGACGGTATGGTACTGACGGTGATGGACAAAACGGCCGAGAAACGGGCCGAAGAAAAGCTGCGGGCTAATCAGCGCCAACTGGAAGCCGCCAACGAAGAGTTGCGCCGATCGAACGAAAACCTACAGTCGTTCGCCTACGTAGCTTCCCACGATTTGCAGGAACCGCTGCGGAAAATTCAGGCGTTTGGCGACCTGCTGGTGAGCCAGTACGTATCGACCATACCCGCCGAGGGGCAGGATCTCATCCGCCGGATGCAATCGGCCTCGGCCCGGATGTCGGGCCTGATTCAGGATATTCTGGCTTATTCCCGGATTTCAACGCACGGTCAGCCGTTTGCACCCGTGTCGCTCACAGAGGTATTGCAGCAGGTAGAGGGTGATCTGATGCCGGTCATTACCCAAACAAACGCTGTTCTGGCCATCGATCGCCTGCCGGTTGTCTGGGGTGATACCAGCCAGCTTTGGCAGTTGTTCAACAACCTGTTGGGTAATGCCTTAAAGTTTACCCAGCCCGGTGAGCCTCCGTCTGTACAGGTAAGCGCCCGGAGTCTTCAGGGGCAGGAGTTGCCCCCGGCCCTGCAACAGCGAAGCGAGCCGGTCTGGTGGGAAATCAGCGTCAGCGACAACGGCATCGGTTTTGAAGAAAAGCACCAGGAGCGCATCTTTCAGATTTTCCAGCGCCTGCACGGCCGCAGCCAGTATCCCGGCAGCGGTATTGGTCTGGCCATCTGCCGCCGGGTTGTAGAGCGGCACCAGGGCTTGCTCACCGCCAGCAGCCGGCCCGGCCAGGGGGCCACCTTCCGGATTTACCTGCCGGCCATGAGCAAAAACGCAGACTCTCGGCTTTGACGCACTGTGCGGCACAAAAAAGCCCCGGCAACCATTGGTTACCGGGGCAAGTACACGGTGGGTCAATTCCCAATTAATAAGCAATCAGGAATTACTTAACGGATGCGGTGGATACGGTATTGCCTGCTTTGACGGCGACCAGATCAATGGTCAGCTCAAAATCGTTGTTGATGGCCTTATCGCCCAGGTTATCAAAGAAGCTGCCGGAGCCGTATCGGATGTCATATTTGGTACGATCAACGACCAGTTTCGCCTTGCCGCGCAGTTGGTTGCCATCCATCGTAATGGTAGCCGGAAACTCAACGGGCTTCTTAATACCCTTAATGGTTAGATCGCCGGTTACCTTGTACTGATTCTTACCCGTTGGCGTTACTTTGGTCAGCACCAGCGTTGAGGTGGGATACTTCTCGGTGCCGAAGAAATCGTCCGACTTCAGGTGGCCTACCAGCTTCTGGTTGTACCCGGCATCGGTCAGATCGGCGTTGGTGATGGAGGTCATGTCGATGGTAAAGATACCACCGGTGATGGTGTTACCTTTGGTCGTGAGCTTACCGTCGGCCAGGCTGATGGAGCCGTTATGCTCACCGGTTACTTTTTTGCCTAGCCAGGTAATTTTGGTTTGCTGCTTGTCGGCCTTGTACTCAACGGCTTTAGGTGTGTTCGGCGTAAAGCCCAGGGATAGTACGGCTACTGAGGCCGACAGGAGGATGGTACGAAAATTCATAACTGTAACGAGATAGTTGGGTTAAATCCTTTAGTAATGTGTAATCACATCTATTGTATATACATTTAATTTTTCCGAAAAATTCCCGACTGTCAATATTTTTCCAAACTAATTAATTAACGGCCGGGAAACTGCTTAGCCGGCATGTTGCTTCACCAGGGCCTCCAGTTTGTGCAGCGGCTGCACGCCCGACTGCCGCCAGACAATCTTACCCTTGTGAAACAGGATCAGCGTCGGCACGCTCTGAATCTGGTATTGATTGGCGGCTGACCGGCTCCGGTCGATGTCTACTTTCACAATCCGGACTTTATCGCCGGCCCGCTCGGCGAGTTGCTTCAGGGTCGGGGCCATCATTTTGCAGGGGCCGCACCATTCGGCAAAGAAATCGACCAGCACGGGTTTGTCGCCCCGGATAATATCCTGAAACGTTTCTTTCTGCTGTGTTTGGCTCATAGGAGTTGCTGCTTACGGTTGAACAGGTTGTCTCTGTTTATAAAACAAGCGACGCCGGCATACAGTTCGCCGGCGCTCGGCGGATACTATTCTACATAATCTGTCGGATAATCAATTTAATGAAACCACGGCTGCGTTTCCGGGTTAAACCACGTATCCGCTATCCGGAGCAATCTCTTCTAATTTTCTTCATTATGAAAGCAGCCGTTTTTCACAAGCCTAAAGACATTCGCGTGGAGACCGTAGAGGACCCGCGCATTGAGCAATCCCGCGATGCCATTCTCCGCGTCACTTCCACCGCCATCTGCGGCTCCGACCTGCACATTTACAACGGTATGGTGCCGCAGCCGCGAAGTATGGTGCTGGGCCACGAGTTTATGGGAATTGTGGAAGAGGTGGGGCCGGGCGTTCCCAACCTGAAGGTTGGCGACCGGGTGGTGGTGCCGTTCCCAATCTCCTGCGGTGGTTGTTTCTTCTGCTCCAATGGCCTGCCTACCCACTGTGAAAACTCTAACCACAAAACTTATGGACCGGAAGGCGAACTGATCAAGGCCAAAGGTGCCGGTGCGGCCCTGTTCGGCTACACTGATCTATATGGCGGTTATGACGGTGGCCAGGCCGAATACGTGCGGGTACCCTATGCCGACTATGGGCCCCGCAAAGTGCCCGATAACCTGACCGACGAGCAGGTTCTTTTTCTGACCGATATTTTCCCGACCGGCTGGGCTGCCATTGACTGGGCCGAGCTGAAAGGGGGTGAAACCGTGGTGGTATTTGGGGCTGGTCCGGTGGGAATTATGGCCATGAAGTCGGCCTGGCTGCAGGGTGCGGGTCGGGTTATTGGCGTGGATATTGAACCGTACCGGCTGGATATGGCCCGTAAATCGGCCAATGCCGAAATACTGAACGCCCGGCAAATGGACGTAATCGAAGTGATTCGCGAAATGACCGGCGGCTACGGAGCCGATGTGTGCGTAGATGCCGTGGGTATGGAAGCACACCGCTCTGCGTTTGAAAAAGCCATGAACGTGGTGCAGTTTGAAAAAGGCTCCATGAAGGTGCTGGAAATGTGCCTGGATGCCGTCCGACGCGCCGGGGTTGTCACGGTGGTGGGTGTTTATGGATCACCGTACGACAATTTTCCGCTCTATAAATGGTTCGACAAAGGTATCAAACTGATGGGTGGGCAGGCCTGGGTACACCGGTACATTGATCACCTGCTGGATCTGGTGCAGAGTGGTCAGGTAGTGCTCAACGACATTATTACCCACGAAGTGCCGCTGAGCGAAGCATCCCGTATGTACGACATTTTCAATAAGAAGGAAGACAACTGCGTAAAGGTAGTGCTGAAGCCGTAAGCCTTCGGCAAACAGGCAATCAGAAGCCCCGACCAGTGCTGGTCGGGGCTTCTGTGTTGTAGGATAATACCGCAAAGGAAAAGCAACGCGTCCTGCTATTTCTGCAATTCCCGAAGCAGGCTCTCCAGGTTCAGCGGCCGGGTGAACATCTCCAAACCGCCTTCGTCGTTCAGCGGCCACTCATCGCGGGGACGGTCCCAGTAGAGTTCAACGCCGTTCTGGTCGGGATCATTCAGGTAAAGGGCTTCCGAAACGCCATGATCGGAGGCACCCGTCAGCGGGTAGTTAGCTTCCCGCAGCCGCTGAAATGCTACGGCCAGGTCTCTCCGCTCCGGATACAGAATGGCCGTATGGAACAGCCCCGCACTGCGAACCGGAGCCGGTGGGGCATTTTTGCTGTACCAGGTATTGAGCCCGATATGGTGATGGTAGCCACCGGCCGAGATAAAGGCGGCATCGTTGCCGTACATCTGCATCAGCGTAAAGCCCAGCAGGTCGCAGTAAAAGGCCAGTGCCCGGTCCAGGTCCGCTACCTTCAGGTGGACATGACCGATGCGGGTTTGAGCAGGAATTGTGTAAGCCATACGCTTTCGGTTTACGGAACAACCGCGTAAATCGCAGCCGCAAACTACGAATACATCAGAGGAATTGGAGGATGACAGGATTATTTCTTGTTAAACACCCTGTTCAGAAAGCTTACTGTATAGGTTATCATCGGCTCGAACCAGGGGTGAAATAGCCAGAAAGGGTGGGGCGCATCGGCAAAGGTGTGTACGTCGGAATAAATGCCCTGTGCGTTCAGTTTGCCGATCATATCGTCGCGACCGGCATGCATCCGGTCGACGGAACTGTTCAGGAACAGGATGGGTGGAGTGTGCTTATCGACGTAGGTCAGCGCGGAGGCTTCGCGCCATAGCTCCGGCTTTTCGGTGTTGGACGCGCCGAACCAGTAGGTAGCGGCTGAAGTGGAGCGGCTATCGTCGCCTTCGCCGGACTCCGGGTGGATAAACGCCAGCACGCCGTCGACATCCACAATGGCCTGCACCGCGCTGGATTGTTCAGACTGGCACCCGGTACCTTCCAATTCGTTCCTATTGCCGGTCGTACCCAGCAGAGCCGCCAGTTGCCCGCCCGCCGAACAGCCCAGCACAGCAATTTTATTGGGATCAATATTGTACTCACGAGTGTTGGCGCGGAGCCACCGAATGGCCGCCTTTAGATCATGCACGGCAGCGGGGTACAGCGCTTCGGTCGACAGGCGGTATTCGGCGGTGACGGCCACGTAGCCGTTGGCCGCCAACTGCTGCGCCATCGGTATCTGCTGCGAACGGTCGCCCGACCGCCAGCCCCCGCCATGAATCAGCAGCACCGCCGGACGAGGTTGGTTGCGGTTGGCTGATTGGTTAACCCGACGGTGCTGGTTAAGATTAGTTGATTGGTTAACCGGATAAAACGCGTCGAGGTGCAGATCCCGACCGTTCCGGTTGCAGTAGACCACATTCATTCTGGCCTGTACATTGGGCGGCAGGGCCGGGGCGGCAATGCGAATGCCGGGATGCGTTTTCTGCGCTTTTACGTAGGCGCTGTACACGGTAAAGGAAGTATCCGGTATGCCGGTCAGGCCATTGGTTCGCTGGGCCAGCGTCAGCATAGGACATAGGCAAAGCAGAACACAGATAGCGATGATTTTATACATACTATTATCCTAACACCCCTTCGGGCTTGAATTTACAGCTGTCCTATACGGGTAGCTTAAGACGGTTAATCGTTCTCAGACCCTACTAACCGGTCGGAGAGATCGAGCTGTAAGGCTCGGATATTTGCCAATACCAGCAGGTCGGTATGAACAGGACAAACATTGGGCTGGCTGAAGGGTGGGTTGTCTTCTGCGTTGTCGGGGATAGTTGATTCGATACCTGGCTCCACGGATTTAGGGTATATTTAGAAATTTACTTTGGTTGCTTTCAATAAAGGCTTCCACTGATCATGGCCGGCCAGGACATTGCTCCGGTCGTACCGCTGCACTTCTTCTTTAGTAAGTTGCTTGGACCAGGCAACCCGCGTCTGCGGATAAGCACCGGGGCCTTCGGACCCGTATTCGGCGTAAAAAGCGGTTTTCTCGGCATCCGGTTTGCTCCAGTTGTGCCAGCCTTCGGGGCGGATGTGTTTGCCCATGCGGGTGCGGATGAATACGGTCTGCGCAAAGTTCCGCCACGGCCGGCCCAGATATACACCCGCTTTGGGCGCGTCGCCGATCAGGGTACAGTCTACAAAGACGTAACCGAACGGTTTGCCTTCCGGTGTTGATGCAGCCGTGATGTATTGCCCGCCCTTTTTGCTGAAGATGGTGCAGTGGTCGAATACCGCCGTGGCCGAGCCGAAGATGAAATCGGTGGTGCCCTCGATGTAGCAGTCTTTGTAGTACTGGCGGCCGTAATGGCGCGGACTGCCGGTATACAGTGTATCCTGAAAGCCCAGAAAGCGGCAGTTGATGAATACGGCCCGGTCGCCGGTGACAAACGCAGCTACGGCTTGCCCCACTGGTCCGGCGGTGTTTTCAAACGTCAGGTTCTCGGCCCGGAAATCGTTGGCGAAGATGTAGAACGAACCGGAGGTGGATGTGGTCAGTTTCGTACCGTCGGCCAGTGTCTTGCCAGAATAATCGTCGTACGTCAGAGTTGTATTTGCTTTATCTTCTCCAATCAGGGTGACGTAATGCCTGGTAGAGTCGAGCGAGAGCTTTTCCCTGTAAATGCCTTTTTTGATCAGGATCGTAATCCGGTTGGGGTTATTCTGCGGAACAGCATCCAGGGCAGCCTGCACTGTTTTGTAATCACCACTGCCGTCCTGCGCTACCACCAGACGCTGTTTCTGTGCAACAGCGAGTGAAGCAAACAGGGTGCAGCAAGCGAGCAAAAACAAGGAAAGGCGAACAGCGCCTGCGTTTACACGAGTCATGATCGGAAATCTGGTCAGAAAAGATTAGTGCCCCCACTTTTTTACCCACTCCGGATAATCTTTGGACAGGAGTTTGGCGGGCCAGGTGCCGTACCAGGCATACCCGGTCCGGCGTTCGTTTTCGATCTCGGCCAGGCTTTTCTTCTTTACGCCATCGCGGCCGCAGAAGAAGGGCGTATTGGTGTCAAGATCGTAAAACCGGGCCCAGAGCGTGGAATTGGAGTCCTGTACCACAACTACATCCTGTCCTCTGGGTTGCGAGGGGGCTTTAACACGTTTAATAGCAATGCCCGTCAGCTTCACCGACTCCAGCCACGCTACAGCCGCATGCACAGCCTGCCTGATTTCGGGTGAGGGGTTGTCGAGACTTATCAGAAACTCCACAATACCCACGCTCTCATTACCACTCAGAGAGGCCAGTTCAAAGGCGCGGGCATTGGCCGGCAGAAGTGTTTTCCGGTCGTGCTGCGCACACCAGGCGGTCAGTTTGCCCTGCTGTTTGTACTGCGTTTTAAGGATACATTGTACACCTCGATCAACGGCTGTGCGGGCCTGTGGGCCGAGCGTTTTATCTACAGCATCAAAGCCATGCGTGCCGTCGGCGGTGTACTTCATGACCCACATCACGTCGATCATTGCCTGGTCGTTATAGGTGATGTGCTTGTGATAACCGCTGGTATCGGGATAAAACTGCCCCCACCCACCAGTGGTGTTCTGCGCCACGAGCAGGTAGCGAATACCGCGCTCAGCCGCCTGACGATAGGCCGGGTTCTCTGTTTGCTGAAACGCCTGTACCAGATAGTTGATCTCCCGCGTAGTAGCCTGGTCATCAATGGTCGCGTCCAGTTTTCCTTTCTCCGCCCTGAGCTTATTCTGTTGCACTACCGTCAGCCCCTGGCCATACTTGATAGGATCGCCACCCGGCTGCGGCCACCCCCCGTTATCCCGCTGGTACAGCAGCATCCGCTCCGCCACCGAGTCGACGGCGACCGTTACCGCCTGCGCCTTTGTTTGAACGAGTAATGAACAATGTATAACTACTAAAAAAAGTATGCGAATGCATTTACCCCTACTTGCCTTACTGCTCATCGTTGTTCGTTACACATTAATCATTACACATTCATCGTTCATCATTAATATCCGTAATCCTGCTTCAGCTTCGGATTGGCGTCCAGCGCGGCCTGGTTGATCGGGAACAGTTCGCTTTTGTTGGGGGTGAAGTACTGCGCTACGCTCGTGACATAGGTAGCGGTAACGTTCTGCCGCCAGTCTACGCGGGTCCAGCCGGTTGGGGCGGTGGTCAGTGTTGTCGGCTTGTAAAGAGAGTTCAGGAAAACCATCTCCTCACCGTTGTTGCGATAGAACATGTATCGGGGTACGTTGGCGTATCTGCCGGAAGCGTTCATCAGATCAGTCAGGTTGGCGCGGGTCTCTTTGATCTTGGCTTCCAGCAAGTTCCAGCGGATCAGATCGTATTTGCGGATACCTTCGCCCCCAAACTCCAGGAAACGCTCGTTGACAACGGCCTCGAAGAACGCCTGTTTGGTCGTTGGCGTTACTCCGATCTTGCCGGCGTCGCCTTTAAACGCCCGCTTCCGAACCTCTTCATAGGCGGCAATGGCTGCGGGTGTGGGTCCGTTTTTGAGTTCGTTCTCGGCCTCGGCAAACATCAGCAGCACGTCGGAGAACCGAATCAGTGGCCAGTTTATCCCTAAGTTCTGCGCTGAGCCGGGCAGCAGCGGACTTCGCCAGTCACGGCGGAACTTACCATCGGTAATGGTAGTCAGACGCTGCGGGCTTTTCACGTTCGTGGCGGCTACCTGGTAAATCGTGATGGTTACGTCCCGGCGCACATCTGTTGAGTCGAAGGCGTAGAAGTAGGTCGGCAGCGCATTGATACCGCCCCCGCCCTGACCATACCGCGAGTTGGCATCGAGCCGCGGACCGTTGTAGTAGCCCAGCTTGCTATCCGACTGGGCGCTGTTACCGGCGGAGCCCACCTCAAACATAATCTCGTAAGCCGGATCGGGTTGCAGGCCGTTGACGTATCGCTTAAAGAGGTCTTCGTAGCTGGCATTCAGGGTGTGCTGATCCCGGCGCTGCATCAGCTCCGCCGTTTCGTCGCGGGCAATCTGGTAGTACTTCAGGTAGTCGGCCCGGCGCTCCATCTGTTTGGTTTCGCGCCGGAGCGAGTAGCCGCCCCGGTACAGTGCCATCCGCGCCCGCAGGGCTTTTACGGCTCCCCTGGTGATGCGCTCGTTACGTACTCCGGCATCGGTCCGCCAGGGTACCAGGTCGGTAGCTACTTTCAGGTCATCCAGCAACTGGTCGTATACTTTATCGCGATCTTCTTTCTCCAGAAACAGATCCGTCTGCTGGTACGAGGGCTTCATGGGTGCCGGAACATCGCCCCAGGTGCGGATCAGTTCGAGGTAATACTGTGCCCGCAGCGTCAGCGCTTCGCCATGCAGCCGGCGCAGTTCTTTCTGCTCCGCAGCCGTGCCGTTGCTGTACAGCGACATTTGCGGGATCTGCTCAATGCACAGGTTGGCGCGCTCAATGCCTTTGTAGAGTTCATTCCAGGGGTTGGTCAGTTCCGTATTACCCGAGCGGAGGTCGTACCGGCCGATACCCCGCCGACCGTTGTCGAGGTTCCCGCTGGTCATCATTTCGTCGGAGTCATATGGGTAGTACATGCTGATGCGGATGCCGTAGCCGTTATCGCCCGAGAGCGGATCGTAGGCCCCCAGTACGGCCAGCGTAGCGTTGCTGACGTTGGAGAAAACCGCCTGGTTGTCGAACTGCGAGATGGGTTCAACGGCCAGGTACTCTTTGCAGGCCGACAGACCGGCCAGCGACAGAGCCGCGGCCAGGGCCAAAACTTTATAGGAACGAGTTGCTTTCATTGCGTGTAATGCTTGGGAGGTTAGAACGTGATATTGACACCCATAACGTAGGTACGCGTTTTCGGATAAGCCGCAAAGTCGACACCGGGCGTCAGCGGATTAAACCGGCGGGCGTTTACCTCCGGATCGAAGCCGGAATAGTTCGTCAGCGTCGCCAGGTTGTTGACGGTTCCGAAGAACCGGGCGTTCTGCATTTTTACCTTATTAATCAGCGTCTTCGGCAGCGAGTAGCCCAGCGTAACGTTGTTGATCCGCAAGAATGAGCCGTCTTCAATCGCCCACGAGTGCAGGTACGGCCGGTTGTTGGTAATGGGCTGCCAGATCTGGGCGTTGGCGTTTAGCGCGGCCAGTTCAGTCGGGTCGGTTACGACCTGGCCCTGTGCGTTTACAGTCTTCCAGCGGTCGGCCATCACATCCAGCATGTTTACGTTGCGGTAGAAGCCTGATGTCAGTTCGATCTTATTGGCATTGTAGATACTGTTGCCGTACACCCAGTTCATGAACACGCTGAAGTCGAAGTTCCTGTACGTAAACTGGTTGTTGAAACCGCCAATATGCTTCGGATTGGCGTCGCCGATGATGGTCCGGTCGTCTTCCAGCCGGATAACGCCGTCGCCGTTCAGGTCCTTTAGTTTGATAGTGCCGGGTTGCGGAGCGCCAAAGATGGCGGCTGCGGTCGGTACGCCTTCTTTCAGTGTATACGTCCGGGTAGTGGCGTTGTAGTTGAAATCATCCACTTTGTAAAAGCCATCTGTTACGAAACCGTACATCTGACCGACCGACTGGCCTACTTTCAGGATGTAATCGTCGGCACCGTCGCTGCCCTGCCAGCCCGAGTTAGTGGTCTGCTGCTGCACAGGTCCCAGGTCTTCGACCCGGTTTTTGTTGAATGAGATGTTGAAGTTGGTGGTCCAGTTAAAATCTTTGGTCCGCATGACATTGGCACTCAACTGCAGTTCGACACCCCGGTTGGAGGTAGCGCCCACGTTTTTGATCTGCGTGGTGTAGCCGGAAGTAGACGGGATCGGCAGGTTCACCAGCAGGTTTTTCGTCAGGTTGTTATATACATCGGCCGACAGTTGCACCCGACCGCTCCATAAGCTCACATCCAGACCAATATTACGGGAGTAGGTGGTTTCCCACGTCAGGTTCGGCTGGGCCAGCGAGGCCGGGGCAAACGCGGGCAGCACCGTTTCGCCGAGGGCGTACTGGCCGCTGGTGTTGTACAACTGCGCGAACAGAAAGTCGCTGATCCGGTTGTTCCCGGCGGCTCCGTAGCTGGTGCGGAGTTTAGCGTCGTTGATAAACGTCAGCCCCTGCATGAATTTCTCCTGCGAGAACCGCCACGCCAGTGATGCCGCCGGGAAGTAGCCCCACTGGTTGCTGGGTGCGAACTTTGAGGAGCCATCGGCCCGCATGGTGACCGTAGCCAGGTACTTCTTATCGTACGAGTAGTTAACCCGCCCGAAGAACGACAGCAACCGGCTCTGCGACTCGGCACTGGTAGGCTGCGGCTGGATCGAACCCGGCGGAGGTGAACCCAGGTTCATGTTGGCCAGCGCTTTTTCGGCCGAAATATCTGAAGGAAAATACCGCGTCTCCAGACCGGTAGCGCGTGAACTGGTCTGGTAGATTTCCTGCCCCAGCAGGGCGTCGATGTCGTGCTTACCGGCAATACCGGATCTGTTAAACGTCAGTACGTTGGCGTTGTTGATTGTCACGCCATTGGCGTTCCGGATCATAGCAACCGGCAGGCCGGAGTAGTTGCGGGCTGTACCGGTTACCTTGCTGTAGAAAAGATCATCGCGGCCGACGTTATTGTCGTAACCCGCTGTTACCCGCAACGACAGACCCGGAATGAACTGGTAGCTGAAATAACCGCTGATGTTGGTGGCGTTGGTGTACCGTTTCTGATACTCCGCCTGGGTTAGCACAATCGGGTTGCTCAGGCGGGTAGCATTGTAATAATCTTCGTCGAAGTCAATGACCGAGGCCGAGCCCCGGCGATTCAGTTCCAGCGGCTGGTACTGAATGCTGTGCCGGAGCCGGTTATTGCCGGCGGCACCACTGCTCGACGTACCGGCACCGTCTACGCGCTGACCGAGGTAACGCACGACAAAACCAACTTTAGCCTTGTCTGAGATGCTGTGATCCAGCTTGAAGTTAGCGAGTTTCCGGTCGAACGCCGATTGCAGCATCACACCTTCTTCGGTGTTGCTGGTCAGGCTCAGGTTATAGCTGGTGGTGCGGTTACCACCATTCACCGAAATGTTATGGTTCTGGTAGGCCGCTCTCCGGCCGAACACCTCATCCTGCCAGTTGATAAACGGTGCGTTGCGGTAGTTGGCCAGCGTGTCCCATGAGGAACCAAACTGGTTGGCAAAGCTGGTGCTGTCGGTAGCGTTACCACGGGTTTTCTCGTACTGATACAATACATAATCATACGGTTTCAGCACACCCAGGTTTTTCAGGTTCTCGCGGAAACCAAACGAACCGTTGTAGTTTACGGTAGTACGGCTGTTGGTCTTCCCCGATTTGGTGGTGATGATGATAACTCCGTTGGCACCCCGTGCGCCGTAGATGGCGGTTGCCGAGGCATCCTTTAGTACGTCGATGGTCTCAATATCCTGCGGGTTCAGGGTGTTCAGCGCGTTGTCTAACTGAATACCGTCGACCACATAAATCGGCGAGTTATCCTGTGTGATGGAGTTACCACCCCGTACCCGGATGCGGATATCGGCACCCGGTCCCCCTTCAGAGGTAGTTACCTGTACTCCCGCCAGCCGGCCCGTAATGGCTTCGGCCGCGTTAGTGATGGGTATATCCCTTAGTTGCTTCGAGCCTACCGACGATACTGAACCGGTCAGGTCCCGGCGGTTTACGGTTCCGTAGCCAATAACGACTACCTCATTCAGCGTTTTTTCGTCGGGGCTCAGCGTAATATCAAGCGTGGTGCGGTTGCCGACCGCTACTTCCTGCGATGTGTAACCAATGAAGCTGAACGTCAGCGTGATGTTACCGCGTTCAGAAACGCGGAGTGTGTACTTACCGTCGGCATCGGTCGACGTTCCGGTGGAGGTGCCCTTCAGAACGATGCTAACACCGGGGAGGGTACCGCCGGAGCCGCCGTCTTTGACCTGCCCCGTAATGGTTCGGGTCTGCTGGGCGTAACCAAAGGACACGCAGCTAAGCAGGAGCAGGGTTAGGAGTAATGGGTTTGTCTTCATAAGGTAGTTGAATGTTCAGACAATGGTCAGTACAAACTCGAATAGAAGTTTTTTGAGATGTAATAGGTTGGTTGTTGTTGCTGGTACAATTAAGTACCGCTATGAAGCTATACCCGTATTTTGGAGGTCGCAAGGAATAAACAGACTCTTTTTACGCAATCGTTGCCGGGAACGTTGCCAATCAGTACAATTTTGAGTAGGTGTTGTAACGTGTCGGGAAAATAACCTTCAATAGATAAAATAAAGGTGAGGAGGTCTAACCCGTATTATTACTTTGTTATTTTGTACAAAATGAAGATTAGCTCTTTATTGGCCTACTACTAAACTCCAAGCCTTTCAGGCTTGGAAATAGGGTTAAGGGTAGCCGTTTATTTTTACGTTTTTCAGTGTTCATTTTTGTAGCTTTTTCCATTTTGCTTAACGTTTGTGACAGTACTCCACATTGTACAATCATCAAATTATGGGAAAAGCACAAAGGGAACGAACTGTAGATGATCTTAAGGAACAGCTAAAAGAGCAAATACATTTTCTAAAGGCATCAAGCCATTCCTTTGACTCAGGCTATTGTAGAGAAGCTAAACGACTGGCTGTAACTTTAAGAATCTTATTACATGATACTAGAAATAGTAAATCTGTTCTCGATCAATTAGGGTATAAAGGAAGCATTGGATTTATAGATACGTGCTTGGATTTAGAACCAGATAATTTATTGACTCAGTGTAATTTACTCGCAATAACGTCGTCAAATAGTTTCGATGGTTATGTTCCACTTCTGGGTGAAGGCTATTTAGGGGTAGAGCACTCAAAGCCGTTTGATGCTTGGTGGAACAAGCCAGTATTGAAGGATAGTACAGGTAAAGAGTTTACCAGAAAGGAATTAGTCCTATACTTAGCAGAACAGGATGGAGGAGCACATGTTGACCCTAAGCTTGATGAGGAGTTTATCAAGCTATCACGGGAAAACTCCATGCAATGGACCATTGCTAATGGAGTAGATCAAATACCTATCAACTCTCCAGTACTACCAGCAGTCAGGCAAATTGCATATGAAGTTGAAAAGTCTCTTGACATTATGCAGCCGCCTAATAACAAGTCTACTGCGTCAGATTGGAGTAATTCCACTTCGGAAAGTAAAGAACCTTTAAAAAGCACATATAAGCTGGGTAGAAACGAAATCTGTTTTTGTGGTAGTGGATTAAAATACAAAAAGTGCCACGGAAAACCGTAACAATTATGACTGTGCTCCAGTTGGGCATTTTATCCGGAGATCGTGTGAAGCCCCGGATTATCATCATGAAGCCTTTAGCAGGCACGTTCAATTTCCTTGCTCAGCTTGGTCATTTTTGCATAAGTACTGGCTTTGTTACTCCGCCAGCAGCCGCAGGTAAACGCCGTTGGTCCAGCCGAAGCCGTCCTGGTTGGGGTAGTTGCCGCCACCTGCCAGCAGGGTGGTATCCACTACATTGTATTTCTCCATCATTTTGCCTGTTGCATGGAACACCTTATCGTTTAAAGCCAGCCAGCGGTTGCGAACCTCGCGGGCTGTTTCGGCGTAGCCATAGTTCATCAGGCCCCGGTACGCCATCCACTGCAACGGAGCCCAGCCGTTCGGGGCGTCCCACTGCTCCCCTGAGTTGACCAGGGAGGTCACCAGACCGCCCGGCATCAGAAACTCCTGCCGAAGCCGTTGGTGTACCTGATAGGCCTGCTCGTTGGTGGCTATGTTGAAAAACAGCGGGTATACGGCAGCCAGCGTCAGGATCTGAGTAGGCTGACGCGTAGCTGGATCGTAGTCAGTGAAAAAGTTAACGGCTTCGCTCCAGAAGAGTTTCTGGATTAAATGCTTCCGGTTTTCGGCTGCCTGTCTGAACTCATCGGCTTTTGCTGCATTGCCTTTTTGGGCGTACCCTATAGCCAATGTCACTTCCAGGTAATATACCAGGCAATTGAGGTCGACCGGTACCAGATCAGCAGCCCGGATGGTGCGCATGTGCTGCCCGTCGGCAAACCAGCGGCTGCTGAAGTCCCAGCCCGATTCACAGGCGGCCCGGTTGTGGCTGTAAAATATTTCTACCGGTATGCCTAGTACCTGTGCCTTCTGCTGAGCGGGAACCTCTTTAGGGTAGGCTTCGGGCCGGGGGGTTGTTTTCGGGTCCCAATGGCGGTTAACTACCCACCCATCCGGTAGTTGCACGACTCGCCGGTGTATTGGTGTGGAGGCCGATAGCTGCTCCTGTCCGCTCATCCAGAAGGTATACTCCTGTTCCAACTGAGGAAGGTACTGTGTCACGATATCATGTTCATCCAGCTCGTTCAGCAACTGTACCATCAAGGCAAAGAACGGCGGCTGCGACCGGCTCAGGAAGTAAGTCCGGTTGCCGTTCGGAATGAAGCCGTACGTGTCGATCAGATGGGCAAAGTTGTCGACCATGTTGCGGATCAGCGAAATGCGCCCTGACTGTTGCAGGCCGAGCATGGTGAAGTAGCTGTCCCAGTAAAAAATTTCCCGGAAACGCCCGCCGGGTACAATGTACGGGTAAGGTAAGGGCAATCGGGAGCTTCCTTCCACATGCGGATCGGGGGGGCGGGTCAGTTGGTCCCACAAGCGTTCGATATGGTTGGCGGTGGAGACGGATCGGTCGCTGATGAAGTCGGCGGCCGGTTGGCTCGGTAACGTAAAATGCTGCTGAACAAAGTCGGCTAAGTCAAAGTCCGGCTTTTCTTTTTGGGCCTGGTACAGGCCGACAATATCGGCCGGAGCCATGATGGGTACACTGTCGACAAACGTTTTGGTATCGCCCAATACCCGGCTTTCCTGAACCGCCAGAAACAGCGGCCCGTAGAGTTCGTCGGGGGTAGGCGGATAAAGCATGCTCGTAACCATACGGTATCAGAAGAAAAACATGGGTTGATGGCGGATTGTCCGATGCGTTTTCTACTAAACGGGCCATTGGTTTGGATGTTCGCCGGCCAATAAGAAAATGGTGAGTCTTGATACGATTACACCGTTCCAGCTGCCGAACAGTTTTTTTCAAGCTATGGTCAGGACTTGGCGCTTACCAGCTTGTTTCTTTCAGGGTCATGGTCTGCAGATCAGACGGCGTGGCTTTGAAGTCGCGGGTGCGGCTCACGTAGAGGGTTTCCGCTGAAGCCGGCTTCAGCGTTACCTTCAGCTTGCCGTTCAGGTGAACATACACAGTACCATTATTTAGGCGGTAAGCCGCCGTTCAGTAATTAAAACGTTTTTCATTTTCATTAAATTTTAGTTTAATACTATAAGTATATGTGACTAGTAAGGTCGCAAATAGTCTAAATGGTATAAGTAAACAAAGCTTTCGGTTTTTTAATCTTTTTTTAAACTATAGCGCCCCATGAATATGTTTCGCAGTTTTCTGGTATTAGCTGTTTTTAGTATCAGCACCTATGTGGCTTTAAACTGGCTTCTCGATATTTCCTGGAATTGGGTATTAATCGGTCGGATTACAATTGCTGTTTTTGCCATTATCAGCTCCGTTGTCATTGGCAGCATGATTGCTCATGGATTACTGTCCCTAATGCAGCGAATTACATTTAACCGGGGTATCTTTGGGCATTAAAGCAGCGTATGCAGACTAATACGGCTTTTATATGGCTCAGGTATGAAATGGTTGTATGGTATGCTGTTGACAGGTTGGGCTTTAGCGGCTAATGCACAAACCAACCGGATGGCCTACGAAGAGGAGATTGCCCGGCATCGTGCCGACTACAAAGCTGAGTTTTTGACGTCAGCCAATGGCCCGCTTAAAAACGCGCAGGACCTGGCGAACCTGCAGTTTTTTGAACCAGATTCCACGTTTCGGATTGAAGCTGTCGTCCGCCGTACCCCCGAATCCGAACCGTTCAACATGCCCACGTATAATGGGCAGCAAAAGCCCCACGTCAGGTATGCGGTTCTAACGTTTACCCATAAAGGCCAGGTTCTGCAACTGGCGCTGTTCCGCAGCCTGCAACTGATGAAGCTGCCGCAATACCGTGATTACCTATTTCTTCCGTTCAAAGATGCCACGAATGGGAGCGAAACGTACGGGGGCGGCCGTTACCTCGATTTTCGGGTTGGAGATATCAAAGACGGTAAACTGATTATCGATTTCAACAAAGCCTATAATCCGTACTGTGCGTACAGCGATGGCTATTCCTGCCCGATTCCGCCGGCGCAAAACGTTCTGCCCATCCCGATCAGAGCTGGTGAGAAGAACTTCGGCAAAGCGCATTAATCCGGTAAATCTTATTTTACCCGCGTCCAGACTGATGTTTTGCCCAGGAAACTCATGCCGAGCATATAGCCCCGCACTTCGAGGGTGTTAGGGTTTTTCAGCGTTAGTTCGCAGCTATAGGTCTTGCCGTCTTCCGGGTTATAGATCTGGCCGTTGGTCCAGACTTTGTCGCCCCCGTACCGGAAGCTCGACATGATGTCAAGGTTCAGAATGGGCCGCTGACGAAGCCTTTCGTCGGGGTTATTCCGGTCGGTTTTGGGTTTCTGGGTAGCCGGGTCATACGGCTCCTGCATCCAGACCAGCTTACCGTAATACCGGTCTCCCCGCCTATATATGTCGATCTGATTTTTCTTTTTGGGGCTGAGCCACCGTCCTACCACTGCGTCCTCATCATCGGCCGCTGCCGTAAAACTGGTTAATGAAACCAGCAGTACCAGCAGCCAGAGGCTACACCGCCCTATGTTCATACGTACTATTGCTTTATTTGTGATTTGTGTCCGTATATAAACGCAGCGCAAGCCGAAATAAGTTTAAAAAACGATTTTCTCACAAAAAAAGCCCCGGCGCTTCGGCGTCGGGGCTACTACATCCAGTTGTATAAAGAGTCGAAGCGACCTCCTACTCGATTAACTCCACTCGCGGTCGTTCGAGTCGCGGCTGTTCCAGGAGTCGGTTGGGGCAAACCAGGGGGTATCTTTTTTCAGATACCGCTTGGCTACCTCTTCGTTCAACTCGACACCCAGGCCGGGCTTGTCAGGAACCCGCACGAAACCTTTGTCGGCAATCGGCTTCAGGCCCGTTACAATATCCTCCCAACCGGCTACGTCTACGCCGTGGTGTTCCAGCGCCACAAAGTTTTCGGTAGCGGCAGCGCAGTGAACGTTGGCCATCATAGAGATGGGAGAACCGGCAAAGTGCATCGCCATCGGAATTCCTTTTTCCTCGGCATAATCGCCGATTTTTTTAGTCTCCAGAATTCCCCCCGACGATGCCAGATCGGGGTGGATCATATCGATGGCTCTGGCATCAATCAGCTTGATAAATTCCTCTTTCAGGTAAATATCCTCACCGGTTAGCGTGGGGGTTGTAATGGCATCCGAGATTTGCTTCCACTGGTCGGTGTAGAACCAGGGTACCATGTCTTCCAGCCACGCCAGCCGGAACGGCTCCATTGCCTGACCGATCTGAATGGCCGTGTTAACGTCGAAGTGGCCGAAGTGGTCGGCGGCCAGGGGTGTTTCGTAACCGACGATCTCGCGTACTCTGCCGACGTGCTCCACCAACTGATCCAGGCCCTTCTTGGTTACCTGAATGCGGGTAAATGGGTGCTTGGTATTGGCATAATTACCGAATTTACCGGGCTCGCGGTCATTCCACTGCTGGCGAACGCTCCACTGTTTGGCCCCCACCAGGGCATCTTTCTGGTCGGCGAGCATTCCAATACCAAAGTCCATTTTCAGGAACGTATAGCCCTGGTCCCGGCGCTTGGCCATATTCTGAGCAAACTCCTCATACGTTTTTCCTTCGGGGGTATCGGCGTAGAGCCGCACAAAATCGCGGTACTTACCGCCGAGCATCTGGTAAACCGGAACGCCGTATGCTTTGCCGGCCAGATCCCACAGCGCCATTTCAACGCCACAGACACCACCGGCGGCCCGGCTGTGGTTACCAAACTGTTTGATCTCTTTAAAGACTTTCTCGACATTACAGGGATTTTTGCCCAGCAGCCGGCTCTTCAGCATCAGCGCATAGTTGGGGCTGGCCCCATCGCGTACTTCACCCCAGCCGACGAGTCCCTGGTTGGTATCGATGCGGATGATTGGGCTGCCGAAGGGCACACCCACCAGATGGGCAACCCGCAGGTCGGTAATTTTCAGGTCCGAAGGTTTGGAAGCTTTCTGTACTTTCTGGGTCAGAAACTCCATTTCCTGCTCTACCTTACCATCCAACAGCATACCCATCGACAAACCCCCTAAGGCCGAATTGCGCAGGAAGCTACGGCGATCGCCCGCCGGCAGATCCGTTGGTTGTTTGGGGGAGATACTCGGTTCCGGCCGGTCTTTGAGCAACTGAAACAGATGCTTAAACTTGTTCATAAGAAGAAAGGGTTTTTAGGGAAATAAGACTACACCAACAAAAAAGCGGAAAAATATCGAGATATAATTCTATTAATCGTGAAATTTATACTTTTACCTGCTTTACTCAAAATAGAAACAAGTCTGTTTAAAAACAGGTAAACATCCTTAAACCTTTAACTTTTATGAACAAGAAAGCACTACTGGTGCTGGCCTTGCTGGCTGGTGGATTCTGTGCGAATGCCCAGCGGGTGGGCTCTGCGCCTGAGTATGTTCAGGCACTAACGGCCAAATGGCAGGGCGAACGCTTCCCCGACGGCCGTCCTAAAGTACCCGATATTGTAATTGACCGGCTGAAAAACTGTACGCTGGAACAGGTCTGGGGTTATATGGAGCGGAGAGGATACCGCAACCAGGTGGAACGCGACTGGATTATCCTGAAGCCCGGCGAAACCATGACCGGCCGCGTGGTAACCGCCCAGTTTATGCCGACCCGACCCGACCTCGACAGCCTCGTACGGGCGCAGGGCAAAGCAGAAGGCCGGTCCCAGAAAGGAGGTATCAATATCTGGCCTATCGATATTCTGGCTAAGGGCGATGTGTATGTAGCCGACGGCTACGGCAAGATCAAAGATGGTACGCTGATCGGTTCCAGCCTGGGCAACGCCATTTATGGCAAAACCGGCAATGGGGTTATTTTTTACGGCTCCATTCGGGATATGCAGGAGCTCAAGGATACCAAAGGTTTCAACGCCTGGGTAAAAGGCCATCATCCCTCGTACATAAGGGACATGACGCCGACGTCCATCAACGCGCCCATTCGTATTGGTGAAGTGACCGTGTTGCCGGGCGATGTGGTCTTTGCCAATGAATATGGGGTCGCGTTTATTCCGGCTCACCTGGTGGAGGGGCTGGTGTCGGCTTCGGAGATGACCGCGCTGCGCGACGAGTTTGAACGGTATCTGCTCCAGCAGAGTAAGTACCCCTCCGGCGAGATCCACGGCGACTGGTCCGACAAAATCAAGAATGAATTCAGAGCCTGGGTGGCCAAATACCCCAAAAAGCTGGCGGTTTCCCAAAAAGAAATTGAAGCATATCTGGCCAAAGAAGGGCATTAATGAGGTAGTAGTCAATAGTGGTTAGTCGATTGTTGTTAGTGGCTGACGCCTGTTTTACCAACGACTAACCACTATTGACTATCGACTATTGACTAACGACTAACGTTTACCTATGAATAAAATCATATTGCTGTTTGTTTTCCTGTGCTTTTGTGGGGTTTCGTCACTGTTTGCCCAGACCATTTCTAAAGATGAACTGGTTTTTCTGACTTCGGAGTGGAAAGGCGAACGCTTCCCCGACGGACGCCCCAAAGTGCCCGACAACCTGCTGGAGCGGGCCAAAGCGATTGGGATCGCCGATGCCTGGACGGTACTGAAGAACGAAGGCTACCTGAACCAGTACGAAGGCAACTGGAAAATGGTATGGGACGATGTGCCGGTGGTTGGGCGGGCCGTAACGGCCATGTTTATGCCCAGCCGGCCAGATGTGGAGAAGAACATCAAGGAGCGGGGTATCAGCAAACAGGGCCGCAAAGGCAACACTAACTCCTGGCCCATCGATGTGCTGACCAAAGGCGATGTATATGTAGCCGACGGCTTTGGCAAGATCGGTGGGGGGACGCTAATTGGGGCTACGCTGGCGAATTCTATCTTCAGCAAATCGGGTAACGGCGTAGTTTTCAACGGCGCTGCCCGCGACCTGGCCGAAATTCAAACCATCAAAGGGTTCAACGCGTTTGTCCGGGATTTTCACCCGTCGTTTCTGGAAGAAATGGTGCTGATGGGTCTGAACACACCTATCCGCATCGGCAACGCCATGGTGCTGCCGGGCGATCTGGTGATGGCTCAGCGCGAGGGCGTTTTGTTTATCCCGGCTCACCTGGCTGAGCAGGTCATCGGCACCTGCGAGTTTGTAACCCGCAAAGACAAGTTTGGCTTCGAGATGGTCCGGTCCGGCCGCTACACCGCCGGCCAGATCGACAGCCAGTGGAATGACGAACTAAAAAACGAATTCCTCAAATGGCTTGCCCAGCACCCCGAACTCGGCAGCATGAACCGGGCGGAGGTGGACAAAGTGATGAGTAAGAGAACGTGGTGATAATGATGAATGATCGTTTGAAAGATGCGTTGCGGAAGGCGGCTTTGTTCTGCGCCTATCAGGAGCGGACACAGCAGGAGGTGCGCGAACGACTGGATGAGTGGGGTGTTTATGGTGATGACGCCGACGAGGTAATTGCCGAATTGATCACCCTGAACTATTTGAATGAGGAGCGGTTTGCCCGGACGTTTGCGGGAGGAAAGTTTCGGGTGAAGCAGTGGGGTAAACGAAAGATCCGGCAGCATTTGCAGCAGCGCGGCATTACCGGCTATAACCTGGAGCAGGCGATGACCGAGATTGGGGGAGACGACTACCGGGAAGCGCTGGTGGCCCTGCTCGACAAAAAACGCCGAAGCCTGCGCGACGATAATCCGCTGGTGATTAAGCAGAAATTAGCCCGCTATGCCATGAGCAAAGGCTACGAGCCCGACCTGATCTGGCAGGTACTGGGCGAGACAGAATAAATTATACACTCTCATGAAATCGCCTAAGCCCATTAGTCGGTCCGAGTTCCTCAGCCGGGTAGGAGCATTCGGCACGGTAGCCGCCATGGCTACACCTCTCTCTCAGGCCCAGGCCGCTACCGGTACTGCGCCCGTCGCCGTTGACAAAAAAATACGGGTAGCTGTCATCGGCTGCGGCAGCGTATCCAACATGTACCTGCCGCACCTGGCCAAATCGCCGTATGTGGAGCTGGTCAGTACCTGTGATATTATTCCCGAACGTGCCCGGCAGGCAGCCGGTAAGTACAACATTCCCCACCACTACCCGCACATCGATCAATTGCTGGCCGGTGCGCCGTTCGACCTGCTGGTCAACCTGACCAATATGCAGGAGCACGGCCGGCTCAACAAACAGGCGCTGCTGGCGGGCAAACACGTCTGGAGTGAAAAGCCCATGGCCAACACCTACCGCGAGGGCCGTGACCTGCTCAATCTGGCGCAGAAGAAACAACTCCGCATCTGGGGGGCTCCGGCGGTGGTCATGAGCCCGCAATTCAGGTTTATGGCCGAGGCCATCCGCGACGGTAAACTGGGTAAGGTCTCGGCCGCACATGCGCACTACGGTCACCTGGGACCGACCTGGTCGGCATTTTTCTACGAGAAAGGCGGAGGTAGCCTGCCCGATCTGGGGGTATACAATCTGGCTACGCTCACCGGACTGCTCGGCCCGGCCCGGTCGGTGATGGCTATGATCAGCATTGTAACGCCCACCCGCAAAACCGATAACAAAGGCGAGATTCCGGTGGCGGCTGAAGATAACGCCATGGTGTTGCTCGATCACGGCAACGGTACGCTGTCGCACGTACAGTGCGGGTTCAACTACTTCGACCCCTACGGCCACGAAGGTACCGGGCAGGAGAAGCCAACCATTACCGTCTGGGGCACCCACGGTAATCTGGCCCTGATCGGCTACGACTGGGCACCTTTCGGTGTCGATCTGGCTACGCACGCCGACGAGAAAGGCCGGCTCTACGTGACCGACCCGGCCGACTACCGCTGGGAGATGGGGGCCTCGGTCATTGCCGGGCACCTGGCGCAGGGCAAAGAGCCCCTCATACAGGCCGAACATGCGCTGCACGTACTGGAAATCATTGAAGCCGCCCGGACCTCCGGGCAGACGGGCAAACGGGTTACGCTGCAATCCACTTTCCGCTGGCCAGTGGTATAGGTATGCTCCTTCAGCCGGGCGGCTAAAATCTGAAACCGTTAATTCGCTTCACTTCGCCACACGTTGTTCTTCGGGTTTATATCGGGTAAAACTTTGTCCGGATCCACGATGACAGACCGTAGGGGAGAGGTAGTCTCCGCTTTGAAGGTCCAGGTGCCGCCCCGCTGCCAGACTTCGACCGGCAGGTTCACCCGTGACTTCTTGCCGTTGCTCTCCTGAATTTCTACCGTCAGGGGCATAGCCATTTTCTCCAGGTTTTCGATGGTGATCAGCGACCCTTTCTGCGGGCTTTGCTCCACGTACTTGACTTCCTTTACACCCTGATCGAGCTTCCAGGTTTCGTAAAAGTAGCCGCGCCAGAACCAGCCGAGATCTTCGCCGGCAGCATCTTCGATCGTCCGGAAGAAATCATAGGGTGTCGGGTGCTTAAAGGCCCAGCGTCTCATATACTCCCGAAAGGCAAAATCGAACCGCTGAGGCCCCAGAATCACCTCGCGCAGCAGTTTCAGGCCCATACCCGGCTTATAATACGCCAGAATACCCAGGTTACGTGGCTGCTGCACATCCGGTATAGACATGATCGGCTCAACGGGGCCGAACAACGCCGGCGCTACGTCGTGCATGGTCGCCCGCTCGTTATAGTACTCGCCGTTGTTGAAATTGGCGGTAGAAAGCATGTTAATGAACGTATTGAAGCCCTCGTCCATCCACGCAAATTTACGCTCGTTATTACCGACGATCATCGGGAACCAGTTATGGCCGAATTCGTGGTCCGTAACGCCCCATAGCGAACTTTTTTTGTCCCGGTGATCGCAAAAGATGATACCGGGGTATTCCATACCGCCCACAACGCCGGCCACGTTGGTAGCCACCGGATAGGTGTACTCGTAGAGGTATCTGGAGTAGAATTCCACAGCACCTTTTACGTACTCCGTTGAACGGCCCCACGAATCAGGCGTTGCACTCTCTATGGGGTATACCGACTGGGCCAGCGCCGTTTTGCCGCTGGGCAACTGTATACGGGCCGCATCCCACACAAACGCTTTTGAGGTAGCCCAGGCCACATCACGGGCGTTCTGGCAACGGAACCGCCAGGTAAGCCGTCCCGATTGTTTTGGCCGGGAGGTCATGTCGTTTACTTCATCTTTGGCGCGAATCATTACGGTCCTATCGCTCTGCCGGGCCTGTGCCAGTCGCCTGATCTGCTCGCCGGTTAGCACCTCATTCGGGTTCAGCAGCTCACCGGAGCCGACCACGATATGGTTCCAGGGCACCTCAATGGCGTATTCGTAATCGCCGTAGTTCAGGTAAAACTCGCCTGCGCCCAGGTATGGCAGCACGTTCCAGCCTTCTATATCATCAAACACGCACATGCGCGGGTACCACTGCGCTATTTCGTAGATGGTGCCGTTGCGGGTGCGCTGCTGACCCATGCGATCGGAGCCGTATTCCGGAATCCTGAAAGAGTAAGCGATACGGATCTTCAGGTTATCGCCCCCTTTTTTCAACGGCTCCGTCAGCCGTAGTTGCATGCGGGTATCGGTAACGGTGTATGAAGCGGCTACGGGTTTGTTTTTGCCGTGTTCGACCGTAACTGAGGCAATTGTTACGCCACCGGAGAAATTAGCGTTGCCAAACCGACCGCCGGAGATAGGGGTCGTTTTAGCCGCCCGCGAGGTGTCGGCAAAGGCATTCTGGTCAATCTGCAACCACAGGAACGGAAGATCTTCGGGTGAGTTGTTTGTATAGGTAATTTCAACGTCGCCCGTCAGCACGTTCTGTACATCGTCCAGGCTGGCGTTAATTTTATAGTCGGCCCGATTCTGCCAATAGTTGGGACCGGGTGATCCGCCACTGGTGCGGTAAACATTACCCGGCTGCATATTGAACAAGGGGTGAAAGAGTTCTTTCGGATCGTATTTGGAGGTGGATGCGCCGGACTGTGCCCAGGCTCCGATACTGAGGCAGAGACAAAAAAGCCCCACCCAGATACCTGCTTTTCTCATGAAGTGGTAGTTTGAAGTTTGTAGTTTGTAGTTTGAACGATGCCGTCTGGAGATCGAAAGGTACCTTGGCGGAGCAACTTCAAACCTTAAACTAAATCATTAATGCTTCGTATAAAATTTCGGCCGGATGCTTCGCCCTGCGCCCGGTGCCGTCTTTGATCTGATGCCGGCAGCTGGTTCCCGGCGCGGCAATAATCACGTCGTCCGGCTGCTGCCGTACCGTCGGGAAGAGCACCAGTTCGCCAATCTTCATCGATACCTCGTAGTGCTCGGCCTCATAGCCGAAGGAGCCCGCCATGCCGCAGCAACCCGACGGAATCAGGTGTACCGTGAAGTTCTCCGGCAGCGACAGCATTTTCTTGGCCGGCACCAGCGACGATACCGCTTTCTGCTGGCAGTGCCCGTGCAGTTTGATAAGCCGCTTCTCCGACGTAAACTGTTGTTTGGTAATAGTACCTTTGTCGATCTCTCTCGCTATAAACTCCTCAAATGTCAGAGAGTTTTCGGCCAGCCGCCGGGCGTCGGGTAGCAGCGACTCATCGACCAGGTCGGGGTACTCATCCCGGAAGGTCAGAATGGCCGACGGCTCCAGGCCCACCAATGGCGTTTCAACGGTGATCAGGTCCTTTAAATTGCGTACGTTTCGTTCCGCCAGTGTTTTGGCGTAACGTATCAGCCCTTTCGAGATAGGTGCCCGGCCACTCTCTCCATGCTCGGGGATAATTACGTTGTACCCTAACTTCTCCAGCAGCATTACCGCCTTCTGCCCAATCTCCACGTCATTGTAGTTGGTAAACTCATCGCAGAAGAGGTAAATGGTGCGAGGGGCCTGGGGCGAGGAGCTTGGGGTATGAGGCTGTTTTACCCCCTGCTCCCTGCCCCACGCCCCACGCTTTTCAAACCACTTCCGCAGCGTGGTCTTGTGCAGCAGCGGCATGGTGCGATCAGGGTGGAAACCGACAATGCGGTTGGCTATGCGCCGGAGCGGCTCAGTATCAAACACGGCATTGTAGGCCCAGGGTACCAGCGAGGCCAGGTTGGTCAGCCGGGCAAAGTTGGCAATCAGTCGGGAGCGGACCGGCACGCCCTTGGCATCGTAGTAGTGCTGGAGAAATTCGGCTTTCAGCTTCGCCATATCCACGCCCGACGGACACTCCGACTTACAGCCTTTGCAGGAGATGCAGAGGTCCATCACGTCTTTGATCTCCTCATGGTCGAAACGATTCTCCTTGGGCGAGCGGGTCAGCATCTCACGCAGTATGTTGGCGCGGGCGCGGGTGGTATCCCGTTCGTTGCGGGTAGCCATGTAGCTGGGGCACATGGTTCCGCCGGAGAGGTGGGTTTTACGGCAGTCGCCGGAGCCGTTGCACTGCTCGGCATGTTGCAGCACCGTCTGATCGTGGTAGCGAAATACGGTGTTGAAATCTGGTGACGACTGCCCTGCTTCGTAGCGCAGAAAGCTATCCATCGGGGGCGTATCCACAATCTTGCCGGGATTGAAGATGTTCTGCGGGTCCCAGGTATACTTTAGCTGGCGCATCAGCTCGTAGTTCTTCGGCCCCACCATCTGCGGAATAAATTCGCCCCGCAGCCGGCCGTCGCCGTGTTCGCCCGAGAGAGAGCCGTCGTATTTCTTGACCAGGGCAGCAATTTCTTCGGCAATCATCCGGTATTGCCGGTGGCCCTCTTCGGTTTTCAGGTTGATGATCGGCCGCAGGTGCAGTTCGCCGGAGCCGGCATGGGCGTAATGTACCGCGTACATGCCGTGCTTAGCCAGAATGGCGTTGAAGTCGCGGATGTAGTCGGGCAGGTCCCGTACGTCTACGGCAGTATCTTCAATTACGGCCACCGCTTTTTCGTCGCCGGGCAGGTTACCGAGCAAACCAAGTCCGGCCTTCCGCAGTGTCCACACTTTCTTGACATCCTCGCCAAAGAGCAGCGGGAAATGATACCCGAGTCCGGCTTCGCGCATCTCGGCTTCCAGCAGAGCCGCTTTGCGTTCAATCTCGGCCCGGTCGTCGCTCGATAGATCGACCACCAGAATGGCACCGGGATCTCCCTGAACGAAGAAGCGGTTCCTGCGCTGCTCGATATTATCTTTGGTACACTCCAGAATGTAATGATCGATAAGCTCTACCGCCTGCGGCTGGTACTTCAGCGCAATCAGATTGGCCCGCAGCGATTCGTCGATGGTGTTGAAGTGAATACACACCACGCCACCCTCTTTCGGCGGCAGCGGCACCACCTTCAGGGTTAATTCGGTCAGAAAGCAGAGCGTACCCTCCGATCCTGCAATGAGCTTACAGAAGTTGAACGGCTCTCCACCGGGCGTAAAGGGCTCGCAGCCCAGCAGCATATCCAGGGCATACCCGGTATTCCGACGCTCGATGCTGGGCTTGGGAAAATTCCGCCGAATCTCTTCCTGTATAGTCGGTGCCGACAGTGCTGTCACCACCTGCCGGTAAATTTCCCCTTCCAGCGTCTCCTCCAAACTCTTAACTCTTAATTCTTCATTCTTAATTCGCCTAAACGCTACGTCGCTTCCATCCGCCAGTATCGCCTTCACTTCCAGCAGATGTTCCCGCGTAGAGCCGTACACCACCGAGTTGGAGCCGCATGAGTTGTTGCCCACCATCCCGCCAATCATGGCCCGGTTGGCGGTTGAGGTTTCGGGGCCGAAATAAAGACCGTACGGCTTCAGGAACATATTCAGTTCATCCCGAATCACGCCCGGCTGCACCCGGATCCAGCCTTCGGTCTGGTTCAGCTCCAGAATTTGGGTAAAATGCACCGAGAGATCGACCACAATGCCGTTGCCGACCACCTGCCCCGCCAGCGAGGTGCCGCCGGTGCGGGGTATCAGCGAAGTTTTGTGCCGACTGGTAAAGGCGATAAGTGTTTTGAGATCATTGGTCGATTTGGGCACCACCACGGCCAGGGGCATTTCGCGGTAAGCCGACGCGTCGGTGGCGTACAGCGTTCGCATGGTGGAATCGTCGTATAATGTGCCTTCCAATTGTCCGGCCAATTGCCGGAGCGCATCTGATGTCATAGGCGTAGTACCTGACAGGAGGATAGAACGTAAACCGGCGGGACTATGCCGTTAATTGAGCCCTAAAAATACAAAATTATTGGCACTCCGGGCATATTCTCCCGAGGTGGCGGGGTTCTTGTTCACTGATTACTGCGCCTGAATTTCCTGTTTGCTGCTGTTATTCTACCTGAAAACCAGAGCAACTCTGGTATAGACTGCCAGAAAGGCAGATATACCCGGTTCATACTGACACTATTTAACCGTTTCCTAGTTAAATTTTTGCCAAAAGGCATTTGTATTATACACTTTAATTATTGTAATTTGCCGACTGGGTTCAGGTTTATGTACTATAATTTCCTGTTTCGACACCATACAAAAGGCCTGATTGTCAGGCATATACTCCTTCGCGCTTACTATACGTTGCCCAAAATTAAGTATGGATGTCTTCAGCCAGGAACACTTATAAAACACATAAGCTTTCCCAGCTTAATTGCTTTTTATTAACCATTTAATCGAATCCTATGATGAACAAATCCTACAGAATGTCTCGCGTGTGCGATCAAGTAGGTCAGGCCAGAGTTCCCTGGCGTAGTCAAACTGGTCAGAAAGGCCTCTTTTCCGGCCTTTTACTGGCGTTTACGTTGTTTTTGCTACTGGGAAGCCAGTTTGCTATGGCGCAGGAAAGAACGGTAACGGGCAAAGTTACCTCTGCTGAGGATAACACCAGCCTGCCGGGTGTTACGGTGCAGATCAAAGGTACCAATCGGGGTACCACATCAAACGGCGAGGGGGTATATACCCTGACTAATGTTCCTGATAATGCGACCCTGATCTTCAGCTTTATTGGTTTGGCAACTCAGGAGGTAGCCGTAGGGAACCGCTCTACCGTAGATGTCGCCCTGACCTCCGATACCAAAGCGCTGGAAGAAGTAGTAGTGGTGGGTTACGGTACTGCCAAACGGAAAGATGTAACGGGTTCTGTAGTCCAGGTAAGTGCGAAAGACTTTAACCCTGGTATCAACCCGAATCCGCTGCAGGCGATTCAGGGTAAAGTAGCCGGTCTGGTTATTACCCGGCCTTCGGGTGATCCTAACCAGAACCCAACCGTGCGTCTGCGGGGCTATACCTCGCTAGCGGGTGGTTCCGATCCGTTGTACGTGGTCGACGGTATGATTGGTGTACCCATTAACACCATTGCACCGGAAGACATCGAGTCGATGGATGTATTGAAAGATGCCTCGGCAGCTGCGATCTACGGTTCCCGGGCGGCTAATGGTGTGATTATCGTCACCACCAAACGAGGTAAGTCAGGCCGGACGCAGGTATCATTCAACAACTACGTAGGGGTTGAGACCATCGCAAGACGGCTCGATCTGCTGGATGGTCCTGGCTACCGCGAAGCGGTGCGAGCTATCAAAGGGGATGCATCGCTCTCCGACCAGCAGCGGTTCCCAACCGGTAACTTCGATACCGACTGGATTAAGGAAATTACCCGGACGGCCATCACGAACAACCACGACCTGTCTGTAGCAGGCGGTTCGCAGGGATTCAGTTACCGGGGATCACTGAACTACATCAACCAACAGGGAACGGTAAAAAACACTGGTTTCAACCGATTGACCGGCCGGATCAACCTCGACCAGAAAGCGCTGGACAACCGGTTGAACATTGCCTATAACCTATCGGTACAGAGCCGCGAAAGCAAGCTGGCCGACTGGGGGATCATCGGCCGTGCCGTTACCTTCCTGCCGACGCTGCCGGTACGTAACGCCGATGGTTCGTATTATGAAATTCCTGGCAGTTTTGATTTATTCAACCCGGTAGCGATGCTGGAGAATCAGAACTTCGATCAAACCAACCGGCAAATCATTGGCGGGATGAACGTGCGGTACGAAGTACTGGACGGCCTGACGCTGGGCGTGAACGGCCAGTACCGGAACGAGAACAACGTAACAAGCCGCTTTCGGGCGAGGGACATCAAGGCATATGCCGGTGAGATTCGCGGTGCCGAGCGCAACCTGAACACCACCAACGACCGCCTGCTCGAACTAACGGCTAACTATACCCGTGGCTTTGGTGAGAACAACAGCAACTTTACTGTACTGGGTGGCTATTCGTATCAGCAGGTTGATTTTGATGGCTTCGGGGCGTACAATTCGCAGTTCCTGACCAATGCCATCAGCTACAATAACCTGGGTTTGGGTGCCGGTTCACTGACCAGTCCGCGTTCTGACTATGCCAACTCGTACCGCAATCAGCTTAAACTGGCCTCTTTCTTCGGAAGAGCTACCGTTAATTTAGGCGATAAGTACAATTTTACGGCTACCCTCCGCCGGGATGGCAGTTCGAAACTGGGTGCCAACAACAAGTGGGGTCTGTTCCCGTCTCTGGCTGCCGGCTGGACACTGACCAACGAGTCATTCTTCCCCAAAGGCAACGTGCTGAACTTCCTGAAGTTACGCGCCGGCTGGGGCCAAACGGGTAACACCGAAGGGATCAGCCCGTACCAGTCACTGCAGTTGTATGGCCCGCGGGGTACGTACTACAATGGTAGCATTGGCGACTTCCTGCCTGGCTACGGTATCATCCAGAACGCCAACCCGAACCTGAAGTGGGAGGTGGTAGAGCAGACTAACATCGGTCTGGACTTCCAACTGTTCAACAGCCGCCTGACGGGTACGCTGGAGGTGTATAACAAGCTGACCCGCGACATGTTGTACAATTATACGGTACCGGCCGATGGGGTTCGCTACTTTACCGACCGGATTGCTGCTAACGTAGGATCGATGCGCAACCAGGGTATCGAGCTCTCGATTGGTGGTGATGTCATTGCCAGTGAGAACTTTGTCTGGACCTCACGGCTTGTAGGTTCGTTGAACCGCAACGAGATTGTGACGCTGCGGAACGACGACTTTGATTCCGGTATCGTTCGGTTCAACGCCTTTGGTGGCCGTGGTCTGTCCGACGTATTTGCCTCGATTATTTATCCGGGCAGTCCGCTGGGCACGTTCAACAACGTACCGACCTTCGTAGGCTTCTCATCAGACGGCAAGGTGTTGCTGGCTCCGGGTAGTGGCGACCAGCCGGTAACGGAGGTAAGCCGAGCCGACGCAGCCGCACGTTTTGCTGCCGGTAACCCGCTGAACCAGGGTAACCCCCAGCCGTTCCTGACGGGTGCGTTGATCAACAGCTTCCGGTACGGCAACTTCGACCTGAACTTCCAGATCCGGGGTGTATTCGGTAACAAAATCCTGAACAACCTGCGTTCAAACCTGATGATCCCAGGTTCAATTCTGGAAACCAACATGCTGCGTGACGTAAGAACGCTGCCGACTAACTACAGCACCAACGTATTGTCGACGTACTGGCTGGAAAGCGGCTCGTTTGCCCGTCTGGATAACTGGCAGATCGGCTACAATCTGCCGGTGCGGGGTAGCAAGTACTTCACCAACGCCCGTGTATATGCCGGTGGTAACAACCTGTTTATCCTGACCGCTTATAAGGGTGTTGATCCTGAGCTGCAGGTACGGGGTAACCTTGGCGAAGGTGGCCGTGGTCGGGCACCGGAAAGCATTGGAATGGATGCCGGTGGTATCTACCCGAGAACCCGGGCATTCCAGTTAGGTCTTAACCTGAGCTTCTAAACGGTACGGCCTGCTTTTTCGCGAAAAAGCAGGCCCGGCTAAAAACCGCTTACTGCAACATTGCGTTAGTATTGCTGTAACTCACTGTTTATTAAACAAAAAAATATGTTTCGCTTTAACATACTAGTCTTTGCCGGATGTACGGCCCTGCTCATAGCCAGCCAGGCCTGTACAGACTTGAGTGAACGGACATTCGACGTTATTCCAACCGATCAGTTCGGAAATACGCCTGCCCAGCAGGCTGCGTTAATAGGCCCGTTGTATAACAGTTTAGGTGATTATTTTGGTAATTACAATGAATTGAACACCGTTACGGACGAGCAGGTAGTGCCGACCCGCGGTGGTGACTGGAAAGACGGCGATAACTGGAAGCGCCTGCACGAGCATACCTGGAGTCCGGTACAGGACAACGGGCAGTTCAACGGCCGCTGGAACTGGATCTACAACAGTATCACGTCGATCAACCAGCAGTTGGGCACGATCACCGACGAAAACACCCGCGCTGAGCTACGGGCACTTCGGGCATTCTTCCACTACATTGCTATGGATCTTTTCGGCAACGTAATCATCGCCGAAAAGGTCGGTAATGCTACCCCGGAGCAGAAAACCCGCACCGAGGTATTCAATTGGGTGGAAAAAGAACTGCTGGAGGTATATCCTCGCATGAGCGAGACGGTAGGTGGCGCTTACTACGGTCGTTTCAATAAGTATGTGGTGGATATGATCCTGGCCAAGATGTACCTGAACGCGCAGGTGTATACCGGTACGCCCCAGTGGCAGAAGGCCATCGACCGCCTGAACACCATCATCAACTCGGGTAAATTCTCACTGGCCGGCAATTTCTTCGACAACTTCCGCGTGCAGAACCAGGGTTCACCGGAGATTATTCTGGCTACGCCGTTTGATAATTCGAAGCGGGGTGGTATGAATATCCAGATGCGGACGCTGCATTATGACCATAAGCTAACTTACAATCTACCTGCAAACCCTTGGAATGGTTACGCAACGCTGGCTGAGTTCTATAACACCTTCTCCGACCAGGATGCCCGTAAAAATATGTGGATTGTTGGGCAGCAGTTCGATGCGGCAGGAAATCCGTTAAAGGATGGGGATTTGCCATTGGTGATTACCCCGGAAATTCCGGCATTTGAAATGCCTGCTGGTCCAGTGGCCCGCTTGGCGGGTGCCCGCAGCCAGAAATACGAGATTCAGCGCAACAACCCGACCAACGACCAGAGTAACGACTTCGTGATCTATCGTCTGGCCGATGCGTATCTGATGCGGGGTGAAGCTTATTTCCGACTGGGTCAAACCGCCAACGCCCTGGCCGACATCAACCGGATTCGGACCCGTGCCGGTGTGCCGGCCTTTACGGCGCTGACGCTGGACAATATTCTGGCTGAGCGGGGCCGCGAACTGGCGTGGGAATATCACCGCCGTCAGGACCTGATCCGGTTCGATCAGTTCACCAGAGCCTGGCGCTTTAAGCCGGCTTCGCAAAAGTTCCGCGAGCTGTTCCCGATTCCGCAGGATCAGCTTTCGCTGAACCCGAGGCTAAAACAAAATCCTGGCTACTAATCAGCAGACCTGGTGCCGAAATAAAAAGCCCTCCGCCCGTCGGAGGGCTTTTTACTTCATACGGACAGCGTCGCTGCCCACCATTAAGATGTGGTTAGCACTCACTATCTCTAGGCTTCTAACGTTATAAATTATAAGAGTGAGCGATGCTGATTGTCAGCGGGAAGACTTATTTACCCGCTACTATTTCGTAAATTTGAATCTTGTTTTACCCTATAGAGCTATTCATGCGCTACTGGCTTGTCTTTTTCCTTCTGGTTGTGGCGGCAGGTTGCCGATTCGGGCAAACCTCCTCTGAAAACCAGCTTTTTAAACAGCTTCCGGCTGACCAGACGAATATTTACTTCACCAACACCGTCACCGACGATAAGGACTTCAACATCTTCAACTACCGCAACTTCTACAATGGCGGGGGAGTAGCCATCGGCGATGTGAATAACGACGGGTTGCCCGACGTGTTTCTGATCGCTAATATGGGCGACAACAAACTCTACCTCAACAAGGGCAATCTACAGTTTGAGGATATTACCGCTAAAGCCGGTGTAGCCGGCAAACACGCCTGGAGTACCGGCGCGACCTTCGCCGATGTCAACGGCGACGGTCTGCTGGACCTCTACGTTTGCAATGCCGGTATCCGCCCCGGCGACGAACGCGGCAATGAACTCTACATCAACAATGGAAACGGTACCTTCACCGAAAAAGCCGCCGACTATGGCCTGGACGATCACGGCTTCTCGACCCATGCGGCTTTCTTCGACTACGACCGCGATGGTGACCTGGATATGTACCTGCTCAACAACAGCTTTATGCCTGTTGGTCGGCTCGCCTACGCCAACCTGCGGGCCGAGCGGGATTCGCTGGGGGGCGATAAGCTATTCCGCAACGATGGCGAGCGGTTTACGGATGTCAGCGAAAAAGCCGGTATCTATGGCAGCCTCATCGGCTTTGGACTGGGCATCACCATTGGCGATGTAAACGAAGATAACTGGCCCGACATTTTTATCTCCAACGACTTTTACGAGCGCGATTATCTGTACATCAACAACCAGGACGGCACGTTTCGGGAGTCGATCAACGAGGCCATGAACCACATCAGCCTGTCGTCGATGGGTGCCGATGTGGCCGATGTCAATAACGATGGCCTGCTCGATATTTTTGTGACCGATATGCTGCCCGGCAACGACCGCCGGCTGAAAAAGGTCTCTACGTTTGAAAGCTACGAGCTTGTTCAGATTAAACTCGACCGGGATTTTCACCATCAGTACATGCAGAATATGCTGCACCTGAACCGGGGGAGTGTTCCGCAGGGGGCAGGGGGCTTGGGGCTTGGGGGAAAAGCGCAAAATAGCGGAGCTAACAATCCCCTGTCCCACGCCCCACGCTCCTTGCCCCTTTTCAGCGATGTGGCGCGTTTTGCGGGCGTTCAGGCTACTGACTGGAGCTGGGGAGCCTTGATTTTTGACATGGACAACGACGGCCTGAAAGATATTTTTGTGGCCAACGGCATTGCCAGAGACGTAACCAACCAGGATTTTGTCAACTTCCTGGCCGACCGCGAGAACATGGCGCAGATTGCCCGGCAGCGGAAGTTCAACTTCAAGGAGTTTCTGGACAAAGCCCCCTCGGAACCTATCCCAAATTATGCGTTCCGAAATGAAGGCAATCTGACGTTTGTGAACAAAGCCGCCGACTGGGGGCTGGGTGATCCCGGCTTTTCCAATGGTGCCGCTTACGGCGACCTCGACAACGACGGCGACCTGGAGCTGATCGTCAACAATGTCAATGCGCCTGTCTCCATCTTCCAGAACCTGAGCGAGCAGCAGGGTAAAGCCAATTACCTGAAGGTGAAGCTGGTTGGTACTGCCCAAAACCTCAATGCCATCGGGGCAAAAGTCTATGTGTACCAGACCGGCCAAACGCAGATGTTGCAGCAAATGCCGAACCGGGGCTTTCAGTCGTCGGTGGATCTGAACCTGGTGTTCGGGCTGGGCGGCAACAGCCGGATCGATTCTGTACGGGTGATCTGGCCCGACGACCGGATGCAGGTGCTGCGCCAGCCGCAGGCCAATCAGCAGCTAACCCTCCGCCATCAGGATGCTACCGCTACCTGGCACCCGGCTGTGCCGTCGGCTGAAGGGCCTTTCCGGGATATTTCGGCGCAGAGCGGTCTTTCGTTCGTGCATCAGGAGAGCAACTTTGTCGATTATAACCGCGACCCCCTGCTCAAGCAGATGATTTCTACCCAGGGACCGGCCCTGGCAACGGGCGACGTCAACGGCGACGGCCTGGAGGATGTTTTCTTCGGCGGAGCCAGCGGCAAACCCAGCCGCCTGTACCTGCAACAGCCGGGCGGCCTGTTTGCGGAGAAAACACCGGCGGCCATCCGGCAGGATACCACGTCGGAAGCCGTAGACGCGGTATTCTTTGACGCCGACGGCGACAACGACCTGGACCTGTACGTGGTAACGGGCAGCAACGAATTTGATCCCGAAGCTGATGCGCTGCTCGACCGGCTGTACCTCAACGATGGGAAGGGCAACTTCACCCTGGATACCCGTTTGCCGAGCCTGAAAGCCAGCGGCTCCTGCGTAGCCGCTGCCGATTTCGACGGTGACGGTGATATTGATCTATTCATCGGCTCCCGGCTGATACCGGGGCAATACGGTTATAACCCACCCAGTTACCTGCTCATCAACGACGGCACGGGTAATTTCAAAAACTATACCAAACGCTACCTGCCCGAAGTCGAGCAGTTGGGCATGGTAACGGCCGCCACCTGGGCTGACCTCAACGGCGACCGCTACCCTGAGCTGATCGTCGTAGGCGACTGGATGCCTATTCAGGTGTTCGAAAACAAGCGGGGTAAGCTGAGCCTGAACCCCTCCTTAGCTCCCAGAACCCCCGCCGGTGAAGTGCTGAAAACAAACGGCTGGTGGAACTGCGTGAAAGCCGGCGATATCGACGGTGATGGCGACATCGACCTCGTGGTGGGCAACCTGGGCCTCAACTCGCGCATCAGAGCCACCCAATCGGTGCCGGCCGAGCTGTACGTCAACGATTTCGACGGCAATGGCGTGTACGAACAGGTTATCAACTGCGCCGACGAAACGGGAGAACTCTTTCCGATGGTGTTGAAACAGGATCTGCAAAAGACCATGCCCGCCATCAAGAAGAAATACATCAAGTATGCCGATTACTCGGGTAAAAAACTGAAAGACCTTGTGGATGAGAACGCCCTGAACAAGGCGGTAGTCCGGCAGGTGTTTACGGCCGAATCGGCAATCCTGATCAACAACGGCAAAGGTCAGCTCACATTCTCGCCCCTGCCGGCCGAGGTACAGTTCTCGCCCGTGTGCGGGATCGAGCTGCTGGATTATGACGGCGACGGCCGCACCGACCTGCTGCTGGCCGGTAACTTTTACGATGTTTTACCCGAATTAGGCCGCTACGACGCCAGTTACGGCCTGCTGCTGCGTGGCACCGGAAGCCGGGGTACGCCCTCATTTGAGGTAGTGCCCTCCACAACGTCCGGCCTGATGATTCGGGGGCAGGTGCGCCACCTGAAGCGACTGGCCCAGGGACAACTGATTATTGCAAAAAACAACGACCGGGTGCAGGTGCTTACCCTGCGCAGCAACGAAAAGCTGCTGGCCACCCGTACCGCCAACTAACCTATGATGAACCGTTTTATATTGGTGGCAGCCGCCGGAGCTATGTTGCTCAGCGGATGCCAGAAGCTGACATCCCTCTCCGAAAAGCCGCTTTTTGTGACGATGGACTCGACCCAGACCGGCATTGGTTTTGTGAACCGGCTGCAGGAAACCGAAAAACTGAACCTGCTGGATTACCTGTACTTCTATAACGGGGCCGGGGTAGCTGCCGGCGACATCAACAACGACGGCCTCACCGACCTGTACTTTGTTTCCAACCAGGGCAAAAACAAGCTGTACCTGAACAAGGGCAACTTCAAATTTGAAGATATTACCGAAAAAGCCGGCCTGGAGGGCTTCTCCGACTGGCAGACGGGCGTTACCATGGCCGACATCAACGGCGATGGCCTGCTGGACATTTATGTTTCGGCGGTGGGTAACTTCCGGGGGCTGGAAGGGGCCAACGAACTTTACATCAACAATGGCGACTTGACTTTTACCGAAAAAGCCGCCGACTATGGCTTAGACTTCACGGGCTTTTCGACCCAGGCCGTTTTCTTCGATTATGACCACGACGGTGATCTGGATTGTTACCTGCTCAACCATGCCGTACACACCTCCCGCAGCTACGACCGCGTTTCGGCGCGTCACCTGCGGCATAACGAGTCGGGCGACCGCCTGTACGAGAACCCCATAAAAGGCAAGGGGCAGGGAGCAGAAGGGAGCGACCCGAAGCCACCGGTTAAGTTTGTGGATGTGAGTGAAAAAGCCGGCATATTCGGTGCGGCTATGGGCTACGGCCTGGGCATTTCCGTGGCCGACATCAATAACGACGGTTGGGAGGATATTTACGTTTCGAATGACTTTCACGAAGACGACTACTACTACCTCAACAACGGCAGCCGCAACGGCGGACCGGTCACCTTTACCGAAAGCAGCCGGCAGGCTTTTGCGCACGTCAGCCGCTTCTCGATGGGGAATGATATTGCTGATATCAACAACGATGGCTATCCGGACATTGTGACCCTGGATATGTACCCCGAAGATGAAACAGTTGAGAAATCATCGATGGGCGAAGATCCGCTGGACATCTACCAGTACAAGCTGGCGTATGGCTACATGAACCAGTACAGCCGGAACTGCCTGCAGCTTAGCCTGTCGGGTCGGAAATTCATGGAGGTGGGCGCTATGGCCGGCATTGCCGCTACCGACTGGAGCTGGTCGCCCCTGCTGGCCGATTACGACAACGACGGCCATAAAGACCTGTTTGTTTCCAACGGTATTGTTCGCCGGCCCAATAACCTCGACTACACCAAGTTTGCCTCCGACGACTCGCTGCGCTACGCCATCGAAACCTCCAGCTCACTCGATCAGCGGGCAATGGCCATGATGCCGGAAGGAAAAGTGCATAACTACCTCTACCGGGGTACGCCCAGCCTCCGCTTCGAGGATAAATCGCTGGTCTGGGGTTTCGATACGCCGACGTATTCCAACGGAGCCGTGTACGCCGACCTGGACAACGACGGCGACCTGGACCTGGTAACCAACAACATCAACGACCCCGCCAGTCTGCACCAGAATCAGGCGAATACCCTGTTTCCGGACAACCACTTCCTGAAAATCCGCCTGACCGGCGACGCCCCCAATACCTTCGGTATCGGTGCCAAGGTGGTTATCAAGACGAAAACCGGCATGCAGGTGCAGCAGTTGATGACGACCCGTGGCTTTGAATCGTCGGTAGAGCCGGTACTGAATTTTGGGCTGGGCGAGACGGGAACCATTGACTCACTCATTGTAATCTGGTCCAACCAGCGGATGGAAGTCCGGACCAACGTAAAAACCAACCAGACGCTGGCCCTGAAACAGGCGGATGCGCAGCAGGATGCCAAAACCTTCCGCTACACGGCTCCGACACAGCCACCGCTGTTTGCCGATATTTCCGGTCAGGTAGGCATCAGCTATACCCATAAAGAAAACAACACGTTCTACGACATGGTGCGGGAGTCGCTGATGCCGTTCAAGGTGTCGACCGAAGGGCCGAAACTGGCTATCGGCGACGTCAACGGCGATGGTCTGGAGGACTTCTACGCCGGCGGAGCCAAATGGCAGGCCGGAAGCCTGATGCTGCAGCAGCCCAACGGGCGTTTTGTGGCCGCTCCCCAGCCGGTATTTGCCGCCGATTCGGTGTATGAGGATGTGGATGCCGTCTTTTTCGACGCCGATGGCGATAATGACCTCGATCTGTACGTGGTATCGGGCGGCAATGAATTTTACGACAAGATGCCGGAGCAGTTCGACCGGCTGTACCTCAACGACGGCAAGGGTAACTTCAGTCGATCCAACAATCTGCCGGCTATGTATGGGCAGAAAAGCTGTGTACGTCCGGTTGATATTGACGGTGACGGCGACCTGGACCTGTTTGTAGGTGGGCGGGTTATTGCCTTCCAGTACGGCCGCATTCCGGACTCGTACCTGCTGATTAACGACGGCAAGGGGCACTTTACCGACCAGACCGACAAAGTAGCGCCCGGCCTGCGCAAAGCCGGCATGATTACCGACGCCATCTGGGCCGATTACGACGGCGATAAAGACCTGGATCTGATTCTGGCCGGCGACTGGATGCCCATCCGCATCTTTGCCAACCAGGGCGGCAAACTGACCGCAGTCGAATCCATTGTCGATGACAAAACACCCCTGAATGGTTTCTGGCAGTGCCTGGTGGCCGCCGATTTCGACAAAGACGGCGATATAGACCTGGTAGCCGGTAATCTGGGTACCAATACCAAGTTCCGCAAGCGGCCCGACTCTCAACTGCGGATGTGGGTTAAAGACATTGACAACAACCAGAGTCTGGAACAGATTCTGGCGTATAACAACGAGGGCAAATGGTATCCGGTAGCGTTCAAAGACGAGCTGGGCAAGCAGATGCCGGGTATTATCAACAAGCGGTTTACCGATTACAAATCCATTGCCGGTAAACCCATCGATGATATTTTTAAGAGCGACGAACTGGCCGGTGCCGAAGAATACCGGGTCAATCAGTTTGCCTCGGTCTATCTCGAAAACCAGGGTGGGCGGTTTGTTGCCCACGAACTTCCGTTGCTGGCCCAGGTCTCCAAACTGTTTGCCCTGCGCGCTGCGGATGTGGATGGTGACGGCTACCCCGACGTGCTGGCCGGTGGTAACTTTTACGGCGTCAGCACCTACCAGGGCCGGTACGATGCGGGCTATGGGCTTGTCCTGCGCAACGATGGCAAGGGAGGCTTCGCAGCCCTGTCCCCGGCCGATTCCGGGTTCTGGCTCGATGGCGAAATCCGGGACATTAAACCGGTGAAAACAGCCGGCGGCCCGTACTGGCTGATAGCCCGAAATGGAGCGCCCTTGCAGGTGTACCAAAGTCCTGGCAGTAGCGGTATATTGGCGGCCCGCCGACCATAAACAGCGCTTAAGCTGATTTTAATCAGTATCCTACCGATACTATATAGTTTTTTTGGGGTAAATTTGTATTCCTCTTTAGGACAACTTGTATGATGAAGATGAGACCGTACCTAAAATTTAGTTGGTTGCTCCTTGTTCTCTTATGGAACGCGACCGGCTGTCAGAAAAAGGCTGCTCCCGACGAGTATAACGCCAAAGCCGCCAACCCGGAGCGCTATAATCAGTGCCTGAACAAGCTGACGGAAGTTGTCATCCACGACATTTTTTCGCCACCCGTAGCCAGCCGGATCTATTCTTACGCCAACCTGGCGGGTTACGAAGCCATGCTACCGGGTCAGCCGACGTACGAATCTATGGCTGGTAAGCTGAAGAAGTACGAAGCCACTCCCAAACCGGAAGCCGGACAGGAGTACTGTTTTCCGCTGGCCAGTACCCGCGCGTTTCTGGTAGTAGGCCGGGCGCTGACGTTCTCCGCTAACTTCTTCGACGATTTTGAGAAGACGTTTTACGAGCAGTACAAGCAGGATGGTATACCTGATGAGGTTTACGAGCGTTCCGTCGCGTACGGGGATGCCGTAGCCAAACACATACTCGACTTTGCCAGTAAAGACACCTATAAGCAGACGCGGGGCTTTAAGCATACCGTCACCAACGAGGAAGGTACCTGGGTGCCGACCCCACCGGCGTACATGGATGCCGCCGAGCCGCAGTGGGCCAAAATCCGCTGCTGGGTTATGGATACCTGCTCGCAGTTTATGCCGCCCCCGCCCGCTCAATACAATGTGGCTAAGGGCAGTCCCTTCTTTAAACTGACCGAGGAGGTTTACGAGATTGGTAAGAATATGACGGAAGAGCAGAAAAAGATTGCGTACTTCTGGGATGACAACGCATTTGTGATGAACGTAGCGGGCCACGTGTCCTACGCGTCTAAAAAAATGACGCCCGGTGGGCACTGGCTGGCGATTGCCCAGACGGTGGCCCGGCAGAAAAAAGCGGATTTTGCGCAGACTGTCGAAGCCTATGCCCTGACCTCGTTTGCCCTGTCGGACGGATTTATCAGTTGCTGGGATGAGAAATACCGCACCAACCGCGTCCGGCCGGAGACAGTCATCAACAAATACATCGACCCGAAGTGGACGCCCTACCTGCAAACGCCGGCTTTTCCCGAATATACCAGCGGGCACAGCGTTATTTCGGCCGCGGCTGCCGAGGTGCTCACTAATCTGTTCGGTGATAATGTTGCGTTTACCGATTCAACCGAGCATTCGTATGGTCATGGAGTCCGTTCTTTCAAATCGCTGCGCGAGGCTGCGGTTGAGGCCTCATACAGCCGGCTCTACGGCGGTATTCACTTCCGCGATGCGCTGGAAGTTGGTAACCTACAGGGTCGCCGGGTGGGCGAGTATGTATTCCATAAGCTGAAAGCGAATAAAGATGGTACTATTGCATCTAAATAATCTGCGTTGATGTACATTTATGAGCCGGGAGAGAATTCTTCCGGCTTTTTTGTGTGAATTCCTCAACCCGAGTATGCCCGCGATCCTTACCCTTCAAAATCTGACCAAGTCATACAGCGGTCGGTTAGTGCTGTCGGTGCCGGCGGTAGACATTGCTCCCGGTATTCACTGGCTCAAAGGCCAGAACGGCTTCGGCAAAACCACTTTGTTTAAGGTTATTGCCGGCTTGCTGCCGTATGCCGGCACCGTGCTGCTGGATGGCCAATTCGATTTGCGCCGGCACCCGGTAGCCTACCGACTCCGGGTCAATTACGGCGAAGCCGAGCCGGTGTATCCGGAATTCCTGACCGGCTGGGAACTGATACACTGGGTGGCCACCGCCAAACAGGCACCCCAACACCAGGTCGATGCCCTGATTGACCGGTTTGCCGTAGCCGATTTTCTGAAGACTCCCGTTGGCACCTACTCCAGCGGCATGCTGAAAAAAGTATCCATAATTATGGCGTTTCTGGGTAATCCCCGGCTGATTCTGCTGGACGAACCGCTCATTACGCTGGATCAGCAGGCTACCCATCTTGTTGCTGAGTTGATTCAAACCGGCCGGGAGCAGGGCATCAGCTTTCTGCTCTCCTCCCACCAGGATTTCAGCTTATCGGGTCTGCCGGTCGAATCGGTCTGGCAGGTAGCGCAGCAAACCCTCACCCTCGTACCGCATACGGTCTGACCCATGAAAGCCACGCTGACCGTTCTCCGGAAAACGATTGTGCAGGCGTTCTACCGCCAGAACGCCGGTTTGCTGCTGCTGCTGCTGTTTGTAGCCGGAAGTTTTATGCGTGCGGCCGAGCATATTGCGCTGGCTACCTACGCCATTCACGCACCGGCTATGCTGCTGGGATACATCGGACTCTGGGGGTTATATACCGTACATGCCAGCCGTTTCATGGTGCAGGTATTCCGCGCTAATGAATTTCTGCTGCTGCTGCGTCTGCAACCTGTAACGGGCCGGCTGGGTAGTCTCTGGGTAATTCAGGTATTGCTGCTGACGCCCGTTATCGCTTACGCCGGCTTTGTGTTAACGCTTAGTCTTCTGGCGCATACACGAATAGCCACGGGTATGATTGTTGGTAGCCTGCTTTTGCTTACCACTACTCCGCTGGTCTGGGTTGAATACACGCTCCTCCACCCCAATCCTGACCGACGGTTGAGTAGCCTCCGAATTATACTACTAGGCCGGTTTACAACCCCATACAGCCTGTTTTTCATCCGGCATCTATTCCACCGGCAACCGGTGCTGCTGTTGCTGACCAAAGGCGGTAGCTGTCTGCTGCTGGTGGGATTACTTTGGCTATACCCGACCGACGAGTACGACATTCGGTTGCCGGCGCTGGGTGCCCTGCTGACGGGAGCCTTTCATGCCGCTATCATTTATGAGCTGTATCGGTTTGAACTAACCCAACTGCTGCTCGTTCGCAATTTGCCGGTTTCGTTAAGCACCCGCTTTGTCCGCTATGCAATCATACTGGCGCTTATGCTGCTACCGGAGTTGGTGGTGCTGCTGCGTAATAATCCTGTAGATATCGACCTAAGCGCTATCGTTGGCGTGTGGGTATTCGCCCATAGTCTGCTGATGCTGCACTATGGGCTGCTATTAACGCGTCATCGTTCCCTGGATCGCTTTATGCCCCTGGTGTTCTGGCTGGTCATTGGTGGCTTCTTCCTGATTATGTATAAACTACCAATCTGGGGGCTGGCGGGAATTTGCGATACGGGCGCGGCTATGTACTTCCTCCGCTGTTACTATCAGGCGTCCTGGTCAGCTTTATGATTCCCTACGCACTCCAGTAACAAAATAGGGAGGGCAGGTGGCAGTTATCGGCAAAAAGTCTAATTTTAAGCCTGATTTTTCCTATGATGTATCTCTATGAAAAAAAGGCTGATTACGCTCCTGTGCCTGGCCGGTAATTTCCCCCTACTGGCGCAACAGGACTTAACCAACTCGCCCTGGCATATTGTCGGGCAAAACATCAACCCTGCCAATTACTATGGCATCACCGTTGCCAATGGCATTATTGGCCTGGTATCGTCGCCGGAGCCGATGAAGGTGCGGGACGTGGTGCTTAACGGCGCGTTCGACACCTACGGCCGTGGTCGCGTCTCCAACATCCTGAAGGTGTTCAACTTTGCCAACATGAACCTGGATGTGGACGGGCAGCGGCTCGGCCCCCGCGACATCACGAATTACCGCCAGACCCTCGACATGCAGAAGGCGGCTCTGACCACCACCTTCGACTTCCGGGATAAGGTTAGCGTTCGCCAGACCATGATGGCCCTGCGCCACCTGCCTTACAGCGCCCTGTCGATCGTCGAGATTACGGCGAAGAAAGACTGCGAAATCATTCCGATGAGCGTTATTGAGTCACCGGAAAACCTGAAAGAGGTGAAGAACTTCTATTCGGAAATCGACCGGCCGCACGCCACCATCCGGCTGCTGACGTCCGTAGCCAAAAGCCCCACCGGCCGGCTCACGGTAGCCGCTTCCAACAGCTTTATTTTTGAGGAACCCCACGGTCAGGAGCCCCAGGTCATCCACGAAGACTGGGATTACAACATGCACCTGGCCAAATTTAAAAAGCGCCTGCGGGCCGGACAGACCTACCGTTTCAGCGTGGTGGGCTCGGTAACCTCTACCGCCAGTACGCCCGACCCCCACAACGAAGCCGAGCGGCTCACCATTTTTGCCGCGCTGGAACGTACTCCGCGCCTGCTCCAGCGCCACGAGGCTGAGTGGAATAAGCTGTGGCAGAGTGACATTGTAATCGAGGGTGATCCGGAGTCGCAGAAGGCCGTCCGGTCGGCGCTGTACCATCTATACTCGTTTGCCCGCGAAGGCACCGCCTATAGCCTCTCGCCGATGGGCTTATCGGGCTTAGGTTACAACGGACACGTATTCTGGGATACGGAACTCTGGATGTACCCCGCCCTGCTGGTGCTGAAACCGGAGATGGCGAAATCTATGCTGGAATATCGTTTTGAGCGAATGCCTATGGCCCGGCAGAACGCCTTCAGCCACGGCTATGCCGGCGTCATGTTCCCCTGGGAGTCAGATGCCGACGGTCAGGAAGCCACGCCGGTCTGGGCCCTGACGGGACCGTTCCAGCACCACATCACGGGCTGTGTCGGCTGGGCGTTCTGGAAATATTACCAGGTCACGAAAGACAAGGAGTGGCTCCGGACGCGGGGATACCCCATGCTCAAAGAAGTGGCCGATTTCTGGACGAGTCGGGTAGAACGCAAAGGTCCCGGTCAGTACGACATCAACAACGTGATTGGTGCCAACGAATGGCAGGAGAACATCGATAACAACGCCTTTACCAACGGCATGGCCAAAACGGTACTGAACTTTGCCACCCAGGCAGCGCAGGAACTGGGTATCACGCCCGACCCCGACTGGAAACAGGTTGCCGACAACATTCCGATCCTGAAGTTTCCGGATGGCGTAACAAAAGAAAACCGCACCTACGATGGTGTCGAGATCAAGCAGGCCGATGCCAACCTGCTGGCGTACCCGCTTCGGCTGGTCACCGAAGAAGCCCAGATCCGGAAAGACCTGAGGTACTACGAACCCCGCATGTCGAAAGATGGCCCGGCTATGGGTCATGCGGTGCTGGCGACGTTGTATGCCCGTATGGGTGAACCGGAGAAAGCCTATGAGTTGTTCGTGAAGAGCTACAAACCCAACGAAGTGCCCCCCTTTGGCGTGCTGGCCGAAACGGCCGGCGGTACTAATCCCTATTTTGCCACGGGGGCGGGCGGTATGCTGCAGACGCTGCTGAACGGCTTCGGCGGTATTGATATTACCGACAATGGTATTGTTCAGCTGAAGACCCGCCTGCCGAAGAAATGGAAATCGCTAACGATCAAAGGCGTTGGAACTCAGCAGAAGACGGTACAGGTGCAGTAAACGGGAACAATATATGCCGAAATAGAAAAGCCCCCGGATGCTACCCGGAGGCTTTTCTGTTTTAGAGACGTAAGCAATAGGTCTACCAATAGCCCGTAGGCAGTCCCGATGACTGTAGTTCCAGGGTAGTATCTTTCGATTGCACCACAATTTTGTTGAGGGCAATATAAATGGTCTTAACTGCACTTTCGATTCGATTCCAGCCTTCTTCACTCCGCAAGTCAATCCCAATCATGGTCCGATTGTTCTGAGCCAGCAGCGTCAGGTACGACATGGCACCAATCATTACGGCTGACACGGCCTGCACATCGGCCCCTTTTACAAAAGACAATTGCTCTACCAGTCGGGTCAGCTCTTCGTCCTGAGCCCTGCTGGTTGCTTCGGCCGTGGTGTCATTTTCAATAATATTAGCCTTCAGGATCTCGCGGGCAGCCTTGAAGGTACGGAAAAAACGAAACGTCTGGATAACCTGCCGGTACCAGACCCTGGCCAGATCCGACTCATGGAGCGGCCGAATCTGGTCAAGCACCGCCGGGGTAAACATAGGAAAAAGCTTTCCCATTTTTACATAATATTCAAGCAAGCCGTCCAGCCCACCGAAATAACGGTAAATCAATACTTTGCTAACACCTGCTTTCTCCGCTATCCGGTTCACACCAATCCCTTCTAACCCACGTTCAGCAATTACTTCTTCAAGTGCATCAATTATTCGTTGGGTGGTCTTTGCTCGATTTCTTCTTATTTTCTCCATATTTATTATGTGCTATAACGGTGTAAGTATTTGACGGATTTGCCTCCAAATAGTCACTTCAGTTAGCCCTAAGTAATTAGAAAAACGAAAAAAAGATATGGATAATTACCTAAAGACGCTGAAAAGCAAATATTCAGTTCAGGCGCCAGGCATTAGGTTACATCTGGATAGTCCAATTCTATCTTGATAAAACAACTACAAGGTAGATAGGAATAAATTACTATCCAAATGCACGTTACCTCTGAGTAACTTATTTCCCTGAGATTATCGGAATAATAGGCGCTGTATTTACTAAACGGTATAAATAAGAGACGAGAACGCATTGGACGGGCAACACAATCCGGTATGCCGACTACGTAGGAGCATAAACAAAAAGCCAGCCTCTGTAAAGAAGCTGGCTTTAAACAGTTGCCGGAGAAGGATTCGAACCCTCACAAACAGAACCAAAATCTGTCGTCCTACCCTTAGACGATCCGGCAATTGCGAGTGCAAAGATAGCTGATCCGGTAGCACTACGCAAGAGTCTTTTTGAAATCTTTTGTCGATTTGCCCGTGCCTAGCCAGCAAATCGCTTATTCTCAGCCTGAAAAAAAGACAAAATCTTTTTCATTTCCCAGGCTACACCCCTGATGTTTCTACCGATGGTGCAATTTTCTTTACCAGGCCCTGCAGCACTTTGCCTGGTCCGCACTCGATAAACTGCGTAGCGCCATCGGCTACCATCGCTTCGACCGATTGCGTCCAGCGTACCGGAGCGGTCAACTGCGCAATCAGGTTGGTTTTAATGGTGGCCACATCAGTCGACGGTAGAGCATTCACATTCTGGTAGATCGGGCAATTGGGCTCGCGGAACGGTGTGTTCTCAATGGCCAGGGCGAGTTCTTCGCGGGCCGGCTTCATCAGGGGCGAGTGGAACGCACCACCCACCGGCAGCGGCAGCGCCCGCTTGGCACCAGCCTCTTTCAGGCGCTCACAGGCAATCCGGACACCCTCATTGCTGCCTGAAATTACGACCTGACCCGGACAGTTATAGTTGGCTGGTACTATTACTTCACCCTCTATCTCGGCGCAGATTCGCTCAATGGTAGCGTCGTCGAGGCCCAGAATGGCGGCCATCGTGGAGGGGTTCAGTTCGCAGGCCCGCTGCATGGCCGAGGCTCGCTGTGATACCAGTTTCAGCCCGTCGTCAAATGAGAGCGCTCCAGCCGCTACCAGCGCCGAAAACTCACCCAGCGAGTGCCCGGCTACCATATCGGGAGCAAAGGGTTCTGTGGTCAGCGCCAGGGCTACGGAATGGAGAAAAATGGCGGGCTGGGTCACGTTGGTTTGTTTCAGCTCTTCGTCGGTGCCGTTAAACATGACGCTGGTCAGGCTAAAGCCCAGAATCTCATCGGCCTGATCGAACAAGGCGCGGGCTTTGTCGGACTGCTGATACAGGTCCTGGCCCATTCCCTTGAACTGGGAGCCCTGACCGGGAAATACGTATGCCTTCATACTTCGTAGGTTAAAATAAAGTGGGCGCAAAATAACCGGGCCGGGCCGATTATTCCAAAAACAGGCTTTGAAGTTCAGGTGCCGGCAGGCGGCAGGTATCAGTGCGGCCAAACAGCCGGTATCGGTTTCGGGCCACCCAATCGTAGGCAGCATCGCGCAGAAACCGGGGCAGTATCCGAAACACAGCCAGCCAGCGCCAGGGTATGGACAGTTGACCGGCAATCTGCAAAACGGCATCTGACTTTACCCAGACCTGCTCACCCGACAGTAGCACAATACTATCTGTTGCGGCCAGTGCTGGTCGCTGCGTCAGCAGCCGGCGACCCGTTTCAGACTGCAGCGAGGCATACCGGAACCGACGTTGCCGGTCATGGTCGATGAGGAAGTTGACCGCGCCATTGCAGAGATTACATACACCGTCGAAAAGTACAATATCCATCGTTCCGGAATTTACAAATGCGTTCAGTTAACAGATTGTTAATCAAATGATTAGTCAATAAGACAGGCGGCTAAAATATTTAAGTATATACGACAAACAAAAAATAAAAACACTCTGTTAGCTAATAAACGGTTTGTTCTGATTAGCAGTTACGCCAAATTAGGCCGGCTAATCTGAAAAAAGAAAGTACTTAGTTGTTTGCCTCAGGTTTGTGGTTTAGTTTTGGCCCTCGGGCTGAAAGCCACGGCCTAAACGGCTGTTTACTTAACATTTATTCTTAAAATTTCGTGCAATAGACCGTATGTCTTGGGTAACTCAAACACTGTCCAGCTCCCTCGGCCGCAAGGTAATCATGGCGGCAACGGGGCTGTTTCTGTGTACGTTTCTGGTAGTTCATTTGGCCGGTAATCTCCAGCTGTTTAAAGGGGATAACGGTCGGGCGTTTAATGAGTACAGCTACTTCATGACGCATAATCCGCTGATTATGACTGTTTCGTACCTGCTGTACACGTCCATTCTGGCTCACGCGCTGATGTCGATTATCCTGACGCGCCATAACCAGGCGTCGCGGCCTGTCAAGTATGCGTTTGCCCGTCCGGAGGCTAACAGCCCCTGGTCGTCGCGCAACATGGGTATTCTGGGCACCGTTCTGTTTATCTTTATCGTCATCCATATGCGGACGTTCTGGTATACGATGCATTTTGGGCCAATTCCAATGGCGGAGTACGATGGGCAGCAGTACAAGGATTTGTACAAAGTAGTTATTGAAGCCTTCTCGCACTGGTGGTATGTGTTGTTTTACGTGCTGGCAATGGTAGCGCTGGGCTATCACCTGGTGCATGGTTTTAAGAGCGGTTTCCAGTCGCTGGGCGTCCGGCATAAGAAGTACACGCCCATCATTGAAACGCTTGGTCTGTATGTATTTGCCATTCTGATTCCGGCATTATTTGCGGCCATGCCTATTTATATGTTTTTGAAAGTTAACGGTATTATTTAAAGAGTGAATGAGCAAAACCGGGCCGCCGGTACTGAGTAACCAGGCTCTCGCTCTATCACCCTTTCACTCCATCACTCTTTCGCTGTTTAGCTTTATGAAGTTGGATTCAAAGATTCCTGAAGGCCCGCTCGCTGAGAAGTGGCCGCGGCATAAGTTCAGCTTGAAGCTGGTAAACCCGGCCAACAAGCGCAAGTATGATATTATTATCGTCGGCACGGGTCTGGCCGGTGCCTCAGCCGCTGCGTCGCTGGCCGAACTGGGCTATAACGTTAAAGCATTTACCTTCCACGACAGTCCCCGCCGGGCACACAGTATTGCGGCTCAGGGAGGGATCAACGCGGCCAAGAACTACCAGAACGACGGTGATAGTGTGTTTCGGCTGTTCTACGATACCATTAAAGGGGGTGACTACCGTGCCCGCGAAGCCAATGTGTATCGCCTGGCCGAAGTCAGCGTCAACATCATCGATCAGTGCGTGGCGCAGGGGGTTCCCTTTGCCCGTGAATACGGCGGATTGCTGGCCAACCGGTCTTTCGGTGGGGCACAGGTATCGCGTACGTTTTACGCCCGTGGTCAGACCGGTCAGCAATTGCTGCTGGGTGCTTACCACGCCATGAGCCGGCAGGTAGCCAATGGTAAAGTAAAGCTCTACCCGCGTACCGAAATGCTGGACGTGGTGATTGAGGGTGGCAAAGCCCGCGGTATCATTACCCGTAACCTGATTACGGGTAAGATTGAGTCGCACTCCGGTCATGCGGTGCTGCTGTGTACGGGTGGCTACGGTAACGTGTTTTACCTGTCGACCAACGCCATGAACTCCAATGTAACGGCGGCCTGGCGGGCGCACCGGAAAGGGGCCCTGTTTGCAAACCCCTGCTATACGCAGATTCACCCGACCTGTATCCCCGTAAAAGGTAACTACCAGTCGAAGCTGACGCTGATGTCGGAGTCGCTGCGGAACGACGGCCGGGTATGGGTGCCAAAGACTAAAGAAATGGCCGAGCGCGTGCGGAAGGGCGACCTGAAGCCGACCGACATTAAAGAAGAAGACCGCGATTACTTCCTGGAGCGCCGGTATCCGTCGTTTGGCAACCTGGTGCCCCGAGACGTAGCCTCCCGCAATGCCAAGTACGTTTGCGATGAAGGCCGTGGGGTAGCGCCGACGGGTCTGGCCGTTTATCTCGATTTTGCCGATGCCATCAAACGCGACGGCCAGAAGACCATCGAGGCCAAATACGGTAACCTCTTCGAGATGTACGAAAAGATTGTCGACGACAATCCGTACGAAACTCCAATGATGATTTACCCGGCGGTACACTATACCATGGGAGGTCTTTGGGTGGATTACAACCTGATGACCAATATTCCGGGCCTGTACGCCCTGGGCGAGGCCAACTTCTCCGACCACGGTGCCAACCGCCTGGGGGCCAGTGCGCTGATGCAGGGTCTGGCCGACGGGTACTTTGTGATCCCGTACACCATCGGTGATTACCTGGCTACTATTGGCCCCGCTGATAAGATTTCGGTTGACCACCCGGCCTTTAAAGAGTCGGAGCAGAGTGTAAAAGATATGATCGACCGGCTGCTGGCTATCAACGGCGAGAAAACCACGGATGAGTTCCACCGCGAGCTGGGTCATATCATGTGGGAGTACTGCGGTATGTCGCGGAGCGCCGAAGGTCTGCAGAAAGCGAAGAAGATGATTCAGGAGCTGCGCCGGGAGTTCTGGATGAACGTACGGGTGATGGGCGAAAACGAAGAGTTGAACCAGTCGCTCGAACATGCCGGACGCGTAGCCGACTTCCTGGAGCTTGGCGAGCTGATGGTGGACGATGCCCTGCATCGGAAGGAATCCTGCGGAGGTCACTTCCGCGAGGAGTACCAGACGGAAGAAGGGGAAGCCATGCGCGACGACGCAAACTTTACCTACGTGGCCGCGTGGGAATACAAAGGTGAAAACCAGCAGTCGGAACTGCACAAAGAAGATTTAGTATTCGAAAACGTGAAGCTAACCCAGCGTAGCTATAAATAGTAGTTTGAAGTTTAAGGTTTGAGGTTTGAGGATTAAACGGGGCCGCCCGGCGGTCTGAGGTTTGAAGTTAATACTCGCGTAGCAACTACAAACTACAGACTACAAACTTCAAACTTCAGACTACAGACTTCGAACTCCAAACGACCATGAAATTTACACTGAAAGTCTGGAGACAGAAAAACAATCAGACACCGGGCAAACTGGTGGAATATAAGCTGGACAATATCTCGCCTGATATGTCCTTCCTGGAGATGTTCGACGTCCTGAACGCCGAACTGACCCACCGGGGCGAAGAACCGGTAGCGTTTGACCATGACTGCCGCGAAGGTATCTGTGGTCAGTGCTCGATGTACATCAACGGCCGGGCGCACGGTCCGCAAACCGGTGCCACGACCTGTCAGTTGCACATGCGCTCATTCAGCGACGGCGATACCATTGTGGTAGAACCCTGGCGGGCGCGGGCCTTCCCGGTCATCAAAGACCTGGTGACCGACCGGACCTCATTTGACCGGATCACCCAGGCCGGTGGCTTTATCTCGGTCAATACCGGCTCGGCTCCCGATGCCAACGAAATTCCGATTCCGCGGGAGTTGCAGGAAGAAGCCATGGACGCTGCCGCTTGTATTGCCTGCGGGGCCTGCGTAGCGGCCTGCAAGAATGCCTCGGCCATGCTGTTTGTGGCGGCTAAGGTATCGCACTTCGCCCTGTTACCGCAAGGCCAGCCGGAGCGCAAGATGCGGGCCGAGAAAATGGTGGCGCAGATGGACGACGAAGGCTTTGGTGCCTGCTCGTTTACCGGTGCCTGCTCCGTTGAGTGTCCGAAGTCGATTTCCCTCGACCACATCGCCCGCCTGAACCGCGAGTACCTGGGCGCGAAGCTGACATCGACGAATGTATAGGTTTTCGTTTAACGTTTAAGGTTTGAGGATTAACAGTTGAAGGACTACGTTAGTAGTAACGTCAAACGTTAAACCTCAAACCTCAAACGTTTATTACTCCTCCGCCAGCGTTCGGGAGATGTTCATGCGGTAGACGCCGATGGCCGGCAGGGCGGCTGCGAGTAAACCGATCAGGACGGCGACGCCGAGTAAGGCCCACTCTTCGGGCAGGATGGCGAACGAGGACAGGCTGTAGTGGTATTGATGCTGCACACCCGCCGAAAAGAGCAGCAGCCCGATGCGGCTGAAGAGCAGCCCCAGCACAAAGCCGATCAGGGCCAGTACCAGTCCTTCCAGCAAGAGCATTCCAAATAGTTGTGTTCGGGTGGCACCCATCGAAAGCATTAAGGCCATTTCGTAACGGCGCTCTTTCAGGGAGTTGTACAGGGAGACAAAGACGCTGATGCCGGAAATGAGCATAATCACAATGGCCAGTCCCCGGAGCGTGTCTACACCTACACCCAGCAGTGAAAACAGGCGATTGATTTCAATGGACGGCAGGGCCGCCTGTAGCTTCGAGTTATTATTGATGCCCCGCGCCAGCATCATCCCCAGCGGATTGCGAAACTGAATAAGCATACTGGTGATCTCACGGTTTTCGTCGGCGGCCGCTTCATGGTCGTGATCGTCGCCGTATTCGTCCGCGTGCCCTTCTTCGGTTCCGGCGGGGGTAGTGGCACCTTCCTCGTGGTGGTCGTGAATGGCCCAGACGCTGGAGATGTTCGTCAGAATAAGCTGGTCGGTTACGGTATTACTGCGGTTCAGGATACCCACTACCTTATATTGTGCTTCTTCGTGGGCTTCGCCGGCTTCGTCCAGGCCGTGCGAACCGGCAAAGGTATCCCCAATTTTCAGCCCTGTTACCTCCGCCACCCGTGGCCCGATAACCACCTCCATATCCTCCGCAAACAGCTTACCCTCGCCGACTGTAGCTTCGTAATGATCCAGGTACTTTTTGTTGGTACCTAAAATGCGAAAAGAGCGGTAATTATCGCCAATGGCCAGCGGAATAGCCGTTTTTATCATCGGGTTGCGGGTCAGTCGCTCGGCCTCGGCCAATGGAATATTACCCGTTGGCGCGTCGATCTGGTACACACTGGACAGGATCAGTTGGAGCGGACTTCCCTTTGCTCCCAGCACCATATCGATGCCTTTGATGTTTTTGGCAAACTGCTCATCCAACTGCTTGTTCAGCAGCAGCAGCAGCGAGATAATGGTAATTCCCAGCGTCATCAGCAGTCCGCTCAGAAAGCTGCTTAGCGGTTTATCCTTCAGGTTACTCCAGCTAATTCGGAATAGATTCATGGTGGGTCGTTTATAGCTTCAACGCAAAATGATGGCTGACAATATTGAACCGCTTGTTCAGGTACAGCCGGTGCGCATCGTACCGCTGCGGACTGTGGCCGGAATCCAGCGTAACATGGGTACAACCGGCCTGCCGGGCCTGCTCAATCACAAAATCCAGCAGCATCCCGGCATAGCCCTTTCCGCGTGCTTCCGGCAAGGTCGATAGATCATCGATGTACAGGGTTTTGCCGGTATGGAGCAGGTGTATGATGCGGTAGCCCACCACTGCCGGAACGGGCTCACCGGCATCGACAAAGGCCAGCGTGTATCCTTCCCGCTGCTGTACCGGAATCTGAATCAGGGCCTGTTCTTCAGATAAATGCGGTCGTAGCGCCAGTATGGCCGGCAAACAGCGCCGGATATCGGCTTCGGTGGTGGCTATCTTTACCATACGTTATAGTTTTTCGCGGATGGTCTGCAGGATCTCGTCTCCGCCCTGCGCCAGAATACTCTCGGCCAGTTGGTAACCCAACTGTTCGGCTTCGGCGGGTGTACCCGTAAAGGTCTCGCGCAGCATCTGATTACCGTCCAGGTTGATGATTCCGCCGGTCAGGCTAATCTCCGCACCAGCCCAGGTTGCCAGACCAAATACCGGAATACTACACCCTCCTTCTAACCGGCGCAGAAACGCCCGTTCGGCTTTCAGGCAGGTTTCCGTAGCCTCATGGTTCGTCAATTGCCGAATCGTTTGCAGCTTCTCATTGGTCAGACTCATGGCCGCTTCAATAGCTACACTACCCTGACCGACGGCGGGGGTAAACTCCTGTACGGGCAGATACTCCACAATCAGGTCATCGTACTGCATCCGGTGCACGCCCGCGTAGGCCAGCAGCAGGGCGTCACACTGCGCTTCGTCCAGCTTGCGCAGCCGGGTCTGTAAGTTGCCCCGCATATCAACGGTGGTCACGTGCGGGCAGAAGTGCTTCAGCATGGCCACCCGCCGGGTCGACGACGTGCCGATAACAAACGGCTGTCCGCTGGTGAGCGAAACCGTCTTGTTGCGGCTCACCAGCACATCGTTCACCTGTTCCCGCTCCGTAAAGGCAATGATGCCCAGATCGGCGGGCAGCGAAGATTGCAGGTCCTTGGCGCTGTGGACCGCAATATCAATGGTGCCGGCCCGGAGCTGATCTTCCAGTTCCTGGGTAAAGATGCCTTTGCTGCCGATCTTGGCAATGGACCGGTCCTGTATTTTATCGCCTTTGGTTTCAATCAAAACTAATTCGGAACTCACTCCGCCGTTGCCCAGCAGCTCCTGAATGTATTCGGCCTGCCAGAGCGCCAGCCGGCTGCTCCGCGTTCCTATTTTTATATGCATACTCGTCTTTAGTCTGTAGGTTGGTACGCCGGCTATGGGTAAGCCGGTGCAAACTTCCGTTGATATTGGCAAAAAAAGAAACTACGGATGCGCGTTTTCGGGGCCCCGCTCACAGTAGACGTCCCCAGCGCACTTTCCGTTTAAACAGGGCAAAGGAGTCGGTGCCCCGCACATCAATCCGGTTTATTTCCAGCGGCTTCCGGAGCGGCAATGAATTGATCCGGTTGCCAATGCGAAACGCCAGCCTAATCCCGCCTTCTTTCATGGCGGCCTCCATACCCCGGTAGGTAGCCAAATCTTTGGGCCTCCCTCCGTATGGGTAAGCGAAGGCCGGCAGCAATGGCAGATCAAGCTGCCGGGCAGCCGCCAGATTGGCGAGCAGGTCTTCTCCGATCTGGTCGGCCGATAACCCTTTGTAATTCAGATGCCGATGCGAGTGGTACGCTAATTCCACACCGTGGCGGCTGAGGTGTCGCAATTCGTCCACACTCATCAGCGGATCGGTACCGCCATCCCAGACATTGGTTTTTCCGATGTAGGCGGTGGGCACAAAAACCACAGCAGGGGAAGCAAAGGACTGCAATACCGGAAGGGCATAGGTCAGGTTATTCCGATAGCCATCATCAAAGGTCAGCAGGACAGACCTGGGCGGCAAAGCAGGACCCGTTCCGGTAAAATCGGCCAGAACAGCCTGCAACGACACAAAATGGTAGCCGGCCGACTGAAGATAGCGCAGTTGCTGCCGCAGTTGAGGTACCGAAACGGTAAGCATATCCATCCGCTCCGGATCCACTTTATGGTACATCAAAATCCGCAATCTGTTGACTTGCCTGTGGAAGTTGAGCCACACATAAGCCACAGAAAGCAACAGAATACCCAGCCCTACCGGAAAAAGTAAAATTCCCATTATACGACAAAATTGGCAATAAAATTAAACTTTTTGAAAAAAATTCGGTCAAACCGACAGGTTTGCACAGTTTTTGGCCTATTTCTACTGACAGCCTGGCTTACCTATCTCATTTTCTAAAGTAGGCACAGGATTTGTAAAACTTAAGTTGAACAGTAAACAACAGGTATTATGAGAGCGATAGAGAATGTATTCAGTGGAACGGGAGGTCAGATAGATCTGTTGAACACGCTTTATGGTGGTTCCAGCATGACAACTATGGATGTTCAGCGTGAAGATGATCGTTTAGTCATTACACTATCTGCCCCAGGCGTAGACGCCAATGCGTTTAATGTCCTGATTGAAGGAAACAAGCTTGTACTCTATACATTATTAGTACAGGATAACGATACAGTAGGTCAGCGTTTGGCTGTACCCATGTTTTTACGGGTGTTGGATATTCCGACGTTTGTCGACGCCGAACAGATTGAAGCCGTTCACGAACACGGCCGGGTATTGGTATCGTTGCCTTTCAAGAATGAAGAGCACCTGAACCGCCGGATCGATATTGAGGGTTTATTCTGAATTTAGGAGTTTGTGAAAATGCCATGTAGTTAAGCTTTATCCAACTGAAGAGTTTATTCTCCTGAATTCTTTCTTCCCGTATCCGGAGCCGTTCTCTGGCTCTGTCAACATATATCGAAGGCCTGCTTCTACGGAATCAGGCCTTTTTTCATTGTAACCCGGATTGTAATTCTGGTTCTTAACAACGAAACCCAGGATTACATTCCGGGTTACACCTCCTCCATCTCCCTTAGCTTCGCGTACTTCACGACCGGGTACATGGCGGAGAAGAGCGACCAGAGAAAGCCGGGGTAGCCGTTCAGGAAGTTTAGTTTCAGAATGTATTCTTTCAGGAAGGTAAGCGGCAGCCGGAACAAGACCTGGAAAAGCGAACCTTTCTTTTGCCGCGTGACCAGGTCCCGCGCACCGGCGGTGGTGTAGCGGTTGAACTTCTCGAAGTATTCGTGCAGGGAGCCGTAGCTATAGTGCAGCATATGGTGGTGCAGGCGGGCTACCGGGCCGCTCAGCACCACGTCTTCATGGACGCGGTTGGTGTTGTAATTCCCGTATTGCCGGTTAAACAGCCGGAGGTGCGGCATTTTGTACTCTCCGCCGTAGCGCATTAATTTCCCCAGAAAGACGAGCGAGATAGGGACCTCATAACCGACCGCTTTCTCCTGCCCAATGCGCTGTTGGATCTCGTCACGCAGCTCGGGTGTTACCACCTCATCGGCATCCACTACCAGCACCCAATCGTGGTGGGCCTGACTCACGGCAAAGCCTTTCTGGGTACCAAAGCCATCGAAATCGCGGTGTAGAACGCGGCAACCAAAGCGGTCGGCAATCGCCAGAGTACGATCCGTACTGCCGGAGTCGACGATCACCGTTTCGTCGCACCACGAAAGGGCCTGTAGTACCTCAGGTAACACCCGCTCGGAGTTGAGCGTGATCATAACAGCGGATAACCGAACAGTCAAGATGGAATGCAGTGAATTGTCAGGGAAACAGGCAAAAGTACGCACGAATCAGGAAAACAAAGAAGCCCTGGCTAATAATGCCTTAATTTTAGTGTCGAAAGCTTACGTATAAGGGTGCTGATTATCAAAGCCTTGTATTTTTTGGTACTAATCAAAGAACTTGCTGTGGCCCAGGGCAGCCAACTCACTGATATAGTTAACATTACCCGTTGAGCAAGTTTACACCTTATCCATTGGTCTGTCAAACACCTTGACTATCCTGCTGAATCGCCTATTTTTGTTGAATAGTCAGCAAGTCTCCCGCCTGACCATCTACAGTTTTCGAAAGCTGTACAGCACGATTTATAAACGGACGATTATGATACATACAAATGCAATTGAGCCAATCCTGGAAGAGGATAAAGGCCGGTTTGTGCTGTTTCCTATCCAGCACAGCGACATCTGGCAGATGTACAAGAAGCACGAGGCTTCGTTCTGGACTGCCGAAGAAATTGATCTCTCGCAGGACCTGAAAGACTGGGAGAACCTGAGCGACGGCGAGCGCCACTTTATCTCTCATGTACTGGCGTTCTTTGCGGCCAGCGACGGTATTGTGAACGAGAACCTGGCCGTAAACTTCCTGTCGCAGGTGCAGTATGCCGAAGCGAAGTGCTTCTACGGCTTCCAGGTGATGATGGAAAATATTCACTCGGAGACCTACTCGCTGCTGATCGATACCTATATCAAAGATCCGGTTGAGAAAGATAAGATGCTCAACGCCATCGACACCATTCCCTGCGTGCAGAAGAAAGCCGAATGGGCGCTCCGCTGGATCGACAACGGCTCGTTTGTGGAGCGGCTGCTGGCGTTTGCCGCCGTGGAAGGTATCTTCTTCTCGGGTTCTTTCTGCTCTATTTTCTGGCTGAAGAAGCGCGGCCTGATGCCGGGCCTGTCATTCTCCAACGAACTTATCTCCCGCGACGAAGGGCTGCACCGCGATTTTGCCTGCCTGCTTTACACGGATCATATCAAGCACAAATTACCGGAAGCGGATGTGTACAAACTCATCAAAGATGCCGTTGATATCGAGCAGGAATTTGTGAGTGATGCCCTGCCGGTGTCGCTGATCGGGATGAATGCCGATCTGATGAAACAGTATATTGAATTTGTGGCCGATCACCTGCTGGTGTCGCTGGGTCTCCAGAAAATATACAACGTCACCAACCCGTTCGATTTCATGGATATGATTTCGCTACAGGGCAAGACCAACTTCTTTGAAAAGCGCGTCGGCGAATACCAGAAAGCCGGGGTGATGTCGAATCTGAACGAGCGTGATGCCGTGAAGTTTACGCTGGAAGAAGATTTTTAATAGCTGTCGTCTGCCGCCTGAAAAAAGCCTCCGAACACCCGGAGGCTTTTTTCGTCAGTAACCTTTAGGCGACGAGGCTATTCTATTACCTGGTGCGCCACTAATAACCGCCGGGCGGCCCTGTAGCGACTAATTTCAAACTTCTACGAGCATTGCCCCGTACGAGTACCCCCCGCCGAAGACGGTGACAATGATGCGCTGGCCTTTCTGGAATGTGTCCCAGTTTTCGGAGAGGCCGATGGCGCAGCCGGCACAACCGGTATTACCCAGCCGATGAATATTGGAGATGAGTTTTTCTTCCGGCAGGCCAAGCGTTTGCATCACGTTGCGACTGATGCGCAGGTTGGCCTGGTGGGGCAGAATATAGTCGACATCGTGGAGCGTCAGGCCGCAGCGGTACAGCACCTGCTGGCTCACCTTGGGCATGTACTGGCAGGCGTTGCTGAAAACATCGCGGCCGTGGGGCATAATAACGCCCCGTTCCAGCGGCTTCAGGACAACGGCGGTGGTGGCCTTCCCGCTGGTGGCGGCTCCGCCGGTAATGACGCAGTGGATGGTCATATCGTCCGGACTCTGACGCTCTTTAGTCAGCAGCAGGGCCGCTGAGCCATCGCCCCAGAGGTGGCCCGATACCGTATCCTCCTCGTTGTAGTAAGCCGTATTATGCTCCGAGACTACAACCAGCGCCCGACGCGCTTTTTTCAGGGCAAAATACCCTTCCACAATCTCAATGGCGTTCAGTAGCGAGGAGCAGGCGGAGGAGATGGAAACCACCGGAATATCCGGAATATGCAGATGGTGCTGAACAACGTGGGCCAGCGTTACGATGGTATCGTGAGGGGTATAGGTAGCCCCGACAATCAGATCAACTTCCGATAAATCGGCTTTTTCCTGTAATGCCCGGACGGCTTCGACAGCCAGTGTATTGGCGTTTTCGTCGGGGCCGGCTTTGCGCCGTTCCTCAATGCCGGTGCGCTCGATAATCCATTCGCTGGCGAGGCCGTTTAGTTGAGTGAAGTGTTCATTACCAACTACCTGCGTAGGCAAATAGTGGCTGACCGCGTGAATATACATTGTGCCAACGGTTAAGGCTGGTAGCGGGAAACCGCAATTTCAGGCCGCAAAGGTACTTATTTTTTAGGCCATTCGGATGGGTTAGCCGGAATAATTCAAATACGACTTTGGAAAGTTAAGTTTTTGGTGTGGATACTTAGGCTGAATTGACGGTCAGGTTTAAAACCGATACTCTTTCCGGACTACCGTAATATTACTGGTTCTGCCCTGCTCCGGGATTACATGGGCGGGCATAGGGATGTTGACCAGTTGTGGGGGTAAGCCGATGGATTGGTCGTATAGCAGCAGCCGCAGGGGACTCCCGTTTTTTACCCGTGCCGATAGCGTTACTTCTTTCGAAATGGGCAATCCGTAAAACCGGATATACAAGGCCGGGCCTTCGGCGGTGGTGGTAAACGCAGGGGGCACGGGTTCGCCGTTCAGCGTTACGGCGGAGAGGTTGCTTTCCTGCCGGGATAACAGCACAAGCTGCAGGTGGGCGGCCTGCCGGGGGGAGCGCAGGCGGATACGTAAAACCCGTTCGGTGCCGGCTGCCGAATCAGCTATCAGTTCAGCAACGGGAGGCTGGACGGTAATCGGAGTTGCTTTGTCTTTCAGATATACCGCAGAGGCTATCGGGTTGAACTCAGCGAGCGTGCCGGTGGTGGGGTTAGGAAAAAATTGGTTGTTCCAGTCGTCAGTGATCTGGTACTCCGATGCCCACCAGGCCTGCGCGCTGTCGGCATTAAGGTAATAGCCGACGTGGCTGTGCAGGGGGTGTTCCGGGCTGGGTTGTTCGTTTCGGATGGCAAAGGCCGTTTGCAGGATACCCGCCAGCAAAAGGAGCAAGGGGAGTACGGGTATGCGTCGTAGGCTTGTCTGTTGTTCGGCTACCGTCAGCAAAGGCAGTGCCAGTCCCAGTACCAGACTGAGCATGGTTACGGTAGCTACCGGCAGTTGCAGGGCAAACGTTACGCTCAACAGCCGGACAATGGGCATCAGCATAAAAATGGCGGGCAGCAGCGCAACCAGCAGAATGCCCACATAAGGAAGGGTTACCTCCTGCCGGTGCCCGTTCTGTGCAAACACGACCAGAGTGCCAATCAGGCAAAACAGCAGGGGGAACATAAAAACAAACGTGGCCGACGGGACGAGGATAAACAGGGTAAGCGTCAGCCCATACATCAGCAGATACACGCCTGTTGTAAACGAAAACAGGCGCAGCCAACGTAAGACTACCCGGCTTATGAGCAGAAACAGGCCTGTTGCCAGCAAGATATATCCTGCCAAAAAAAGGTCGGGACCATACACACCGTTGAAGGGATGCAAATAGGGCAGCAGGCGCAGCACGAGCCAATTGGTCGGAATAGAAAGGCCGGCCACTATCGCCAGCATGAGCAGGTACAGAAAAAAGCCGCCAAGTGCCTGCGATAGCGTAAGGGCTTCCCTACGCATACCGACAACGATCACGGTGATTAACAAGCCTGTTAGTAAGGTAAACCACAGCCAGTTTAGCGCCATTGGGTATTGAACCAGCCAGCTACCGGCCGGATTGAAAAATACTTTATCGGGCGCTTTGGTTTGACTAAGCGAAATGGTACCGAAATGCCGCGCCAAGGTCAGCATGTTGGCACCGTGGTGTTGCAGACTGTTCGGGTTCAGGTTTTCGGGAGAGTCGGTCCGTTTATGGTAGTGGATAAATCCATCAATAAATGCCGAGTTGACGCCGGTATAGCCCGCTTTCCGGAACACCGAAAAATCCGTGTCGTTGGGTAAGGCGCGGTACACTTCGTACATCAGCGAACTGGCTAACGGATACGGGGCAGCTTTAACGAACTCCTCAACCACCCAGCCATTTTCGGGGCTTATTTCAAAGGTCATGCTCGGGCCGCTGTTTCCTCTGGCTTCCAGGTTGATGACAACCCCAACATTTTTGGCAAGCGGATGGTGGAGAAAGGCACTCGCACCAAAAAGACCGTATTCTTCGCCGTCGGTGAGCAAAAAAATCACGTCGTTTTGCAAGGGTGGTCCCTGCCGGAGGGCGCGGGCGGTTTCCAGGATGGCGGCTACACCGGCCCCATCGTCGCCGGCACCGGGGGTGTTTGGCTGGGAGTCGTAGTGAGCCATCAGGAGCACCGCTTTACCACTGGTTTGTCCCGGTAAGCGTCCGATGATGTTGTAAACATGCCCTGTCAGGCTGGAACTCCAGGCCTGGGCACTTACGGTGAGGTCCTGCACCTCAGGTTGTAAGCCGAGCCGGCGCATCTCGTTTATCAGATACGCCCGTACCTGCTCGTGCGCCGGGGTGCCCATCGCGTGGGGGGCAGCAGCAATCCGGCGAACATAGGACATAGCCCGCTCCGCCGAAAATTCTGTGACCGGGGCCGTGGCGGGCAGTGCCTCGGGTGGTCGGATCAGCCAGATACTCCAGCCGGAAAAACCGGTTAGGGCAAGCAGAATACATATGGCCAGGAGGAGACGGGACGGTAGCATGAGGTAGGTGGGTAGCGGGTTAACGTCGGCACTGGTAAATTAACGTAAAGACGCGTAGATTTCCAGCAACTTCTCGGCTTCGGTAGCCCAACTGTATTCCCGCTGCACAGCTTCGTACCCGCGCCGGCCCATCGCTTCGGCTTCGTCGCGGTGCTCGATCAGCCAGATCAGCCGGTCGGCTACGGCGGCCGTGTCGGTGGGGTCGACGCAGAAGCCGCACCGATGCCGTTCGACTACGTCCTGGTACAGGGGAAAATCGGAGGTGAGGACCGGCAGGCCGAGAGCCATGTACTCAAACATTTTGGTGGTGTAGGAGTCGGGGTAGTCACCTACGGGTTTCAGCAGCGCAATACCGGCAACGGCGTTGATGGCGTAGGGGAGGGCCTCCGGCTGGTTGGTGTAGCCGTAAAAAACAAGGTTTTCTTTCACCACCTGGTAGGCAGGAATGCATTCCAGATCGTACTGGCTGAAGGTTTGGCGACCGAACAGATGCACCGTGAAAGAAGGATACCGCTTTTTCAGTTGCACAAAGGCCTCCAGCATGGCGTCGAACGCCCGCTCGAAGGTGAGCCAGCCGATGTAGAAAAACGTGATGGGGTCCTGCGGCCGGCGGTACGGTCGACGGTAGGGCAGTATGTCCTGGAGCAGGGGATAGTTGTAAACAACGGCGTAGGGTTTTGCCAGATCCGTATAGGTATCCAGATAGCCGTGTTCGGTAAAGATCAGGGTAAACTGCTGCCGGGCCAGCTTATCAAAATACCGGAAGGCCCGCTCCAGCAGCCAGCCCCGGTTAAAGGTCTTCAGGTGCATTTTCTTATACAGATTCTCCTGCACCTCATAAATCACTGCCGAACCCGTCCACTTGAACAGAAACGCAAACGGTATGAATTCCGGTACGTAAACATGAACCACGCGGGGCCGCAGCCAGAGGCAGCGCAGCACAATGAGCGGGCAGGTGATGAGGGTACGCCAGATCACCCGTTTGAAATACGGCAGCCGGATAAACCGGATCTCCGGCGCTACACCCGGTACGGCATTGGGGATGGCGCAGTAGACCTCATAGACCTGCGCCAATGTGCGGCATTGTTTGTACACGACCCGGGGGTCGGTGGGTTGGTGAGCGGTGCTGATGTGCAGGATACGCTCTTTTTTCATACTGCCGGCTGCACAATAGCGACGCCCGAGGAAGTACCAATTCGTGTGGCACCGGCTTCAATAAAGGCCAGGGCTTGCTCATAGGTTTTGATGCCGCCGGAAGCTTTTACCTGAAGGCTTTCGGGCAGCAGCGACCGGATGAGTTTTACCTGCTCGATCTCGGCACCGGCGGGGGCAAAGCCGGTGGAGGTTTTGACAAAATCAGCTTTGGCTTCGGTGCATAATTCGCAGGCAATCCGGATTTCATTATCGTCCAGGTAAGCGGTTTCAATAATGACCTTCAGCAACGCCCCCTGACTCTGAGCCAGCCCGGCCAGCGTACTGATCTCCTCGCGTACACTCAGGTAGGCCATCGACTTAAACCGGGCCAGGTTCATCACCACATCCAGTTCGGTAGCGCCGTCTTCCAGCGCCTTCTCCGCTTCTGTTACTTTTACGGCCAGACTGGTGTACCCCATCGGAAACCCGATAACCGTGCAAACCTTAACCGGCGAGCCGGCCAGGATGTCACTGGCGTACAGTACGTAGGAGGGAGGCACGCAAACCGTCCGGAACCGGTGCCTATAGGCTTCTGCGCAGAGTTGCCGGATGTCGGTCTCTGTAGCGGTGGGTTTCAGGTTGGTGTGGTCGATATACGTTTCAAGTTTCATGTTTCAGGGTTTCAGGTTGGTGTGGTCGATATACGTTTCATGTTTCAGGGTTTCGGGTTGGGAGAACGGAAGGACCTGGCGTTACTACTTGATGCCGTACTTCCGCAAATCGGCGTCGATGCGCTGGTTCCAGCGTTCCTGGGCGGCCTGGTTGATGCCGTGGTTGGTTTCGCCGTCGTACTGCTCCTGGAGCCGGTTCATTTCACGGAACGCTTCCAGGTACTGATATTGGATAATGCTGTTGTAATCGTCAATGCTCAGGCTGTCGGCGGGCACCCGCTGCTTAAACCGTTCGGCTACGATCCTGACAATGTCGAAATGCCGCTGCTCGTGGTTGAGGGCGTAGTCGTTGCGGGCTATTTCTTTTACCCAGGATGAGCTTTTCAGCACGTAGACCTTCAGGGTCAGCTTGATGTTCAGCACGCCGTTCACCGTTTCGCTGCCACCTTCGTACGCAAAACTAGGAAACACGGCGGCCGCGTACCGGCTGATGGCCGACGGTTTGGCCCGGAAGTCATTCCAGGTAAGCGGGCGATTGACGGAGTAAAAGACGGAATCCGTTTCGACCGGGTTACTATAATCGGTAAACATCACCTTCAGTTCTTTTGCCAGCTTTTCGTTCTGGTTCGCCTGCTGGTTCATCCACGTATTCAGAAACCGCAGCGCATCGGACAGCGACTGCCGCAGCGTCGGCTCAACGGATGTAAGCTGGCCGGCGGGCCGGTTGTAGCGGGCTCCGCCCTGGTACTCCACCAACCGGACCGATTCGCCATCGCGGAGAATATCGAACGCCAGCGACAGCACAATCCGGCCTTCCACCCGGTTGCCGGTGGCGGGCGCTTCGGTGATTTTACATTGTTTGACGCGAATGGCAATGGGCCGCAGCAACTGATTCTGCCGGAGGCTCTGCCGCACAAACTGCCGGAGCGCCGGTAGGGTGCCCCCCTGCAAATCCACCCGCTCCGCCGGGCGGCCGGGGGTAGTGATCAGGTGACCTATAGCGCCACGTTCCGGCCGCTCGTCGGTAATTTCAGCAATATAAAACTCTTTGGGCGTAAAGGGCAGCGGTTCAGCTTTCAGAGCAATGGGATCGGCCGCTTGCTTCAGGCCCACAAACAGGTACACCACTAAAAAGGCCGAAAGCCAGACGGCCATACGTTGACTTCGCTTCGTATGACGACCTGACTTCCGGCTTTTAATGATTGGTTTTGTCAAATCCCTATTCAATTAACACGGCCCGACCGCTCATGACGTCGTTCTCGACGGTTTTGTACTTTACATCCCGCTTCACGGTACCATCGGCATACTGCACGTTCACCCGTTCGTTGCGGTTGGCAATCTTGGCAACCCGTACCGGCACCTGGCGCTCAGGCGGCCGGTTGCTGGCGGCCATCCGGCGGGCATACTCTTCGGGACCGCCCGATACCGGCTCTTCGTGGTCTTCCTTGTTGGTATGCAGTTCGGGCTGTGGTTCCGGACGACGGGCCGGGGCCTGCATCACTTCCTGACGCACCTCCTGGGGCTCCTGCGCCGGAATATCGGCTTTGCTCAGAAAGCTGATCGTGTCGAAATTTACTTTGTTCAGGAAACGCTTGAACAGTTCCACCGACTCAAATTTGTACACCAGCAAGGGGTCTTTCTGCTCGAATACGGCGTTCTGTACCGACTGCTTCAGATCGTCCATCTCGCGTAGGTGCTCTTTCCACTCCTGGTCGATCACCGCCAGCGTAACGGCCTTTTCCATTTCGGTCACCAGTACGCGTCCCTGCGTATCTACCGATTGTTGCAGGTCGCAGACGACGGTCAGCTCGTGCATACCGTCGGTAAACGGCACCACAATGTTCTTGATAACGGCCCCCTGTTCGTGCAGTACCTGCTGCAGTACCGGCAGGGCTTTCTCGGCAATAGCCAGGTTTTTCTCATGGTATTTTTTCTCAGCCTCTTCGTACAGGCGCTGAATCTGATCCGGCTTCTTCAGCTTGACAAATTCTTCGCGGCTGATGGATACGCTCACGCCCATGGCGGTCAGCATCTGCAGCGCCACCTCGTCGTAATTGCCTTCGGTATTGGTAACGATTTCGTCGCAGACATCGTACATGGTGTTGGCGATGTCAAGCGGCAGACGATCCCCGAAGAGGGCGTTCCGGCGACGCTTGTAGATGGCTTCGCGCTGGTAGTTCATCACGTCGTCGTACTCCAGGAGTCGCTTCCGGATGCCGAAGTTGTTTTCTTCGACTTTCTTCTGCGCCCGCTCGATGGATTTGGTGATCATCGAGTGCTGAATTACTTCGCCTTCTTCCAGACCCATGCGGTCCATAACCCGCGCAATCCGGTCGGAGCCGAACAGACGCATCAAACTATCTTCCAGCGACACAAAGAACTGCGTGGTACCGGGGTCGCCCTGGCGACCCGAACGACCGCGCAACTGCCGGTCGACCCGGCGCGATTCGTGGCGCTCCGTACCGATGATGGCCAGACCACCGGCCTCCCGTGAGTCGGGCGTCAGCTTAATGTCGGTACCCCGACCGGCCATGTTGGTAGCGATTGTAACCGTACCCGGCTTACCGGCTTCGGAAACGATTTCGGCTTCGCGCTGGTGGTACTTGGCGTTCAGGACCTGGTGCTGAATCTTCCGCAGGGTCAGCAGGCGGCTGAGCAGTTCGGAGTTTTCGACCGAAGTGGTACCCACCAGAACCGGGCGGCCTTTCTCGACCAGGCTCACAATCTCATCGACTACGGCATTGTATTTCTCCCGCACCGAACGGTAGACTTTATCTTCTTCATCTTTCCGGATGATTGACTTATTGGTCGGGATAACCACCACATCCAGTTTGTAGATCTGCCAGAATTCAGAGGCTTCCGTTTCGGCCGTACCGGTCATACCGGCCAGCTTGTGGTACATCCGGAAATAGTTTTGCAGCGTCACGGTGGCGTAGGTCTGGGTAGCATCTTCGACCTTTACACCTTCCTTGGCTTCTACGGCCTGGTGCAGACCATCCGACCAGCGACGACCTTCCATGATCCGGCCCGTCTGCTCGTCAACGATCTTTACCTTTCCGTCCATAATCACGTAATCCACATCCTTCTCAAAGAGGCTGAAGGCTTTCAGCAACTGGTTTACGGTATTAATGCGCTGCGTTTTAACGGAGTAGTCGCGGATAACGGCTTCTTTGTGCAGAATTTTCTCCTGCTCCGACAGCTCGCTGTTCTTCTCGACGGCATTGAGTTCGATAGACAGGTCGGGAAGAATAAAGAAGTTCGGGTCTTCGCCGGAGCCCGTAATGTAGTCAATTCCTTTTTCGGTCAGCTCGATGCTGTTGTGCCGCTCGTCGATGGTGAAGTAGAGCGGAGCATCGGCTTCCGGCATCAGCTTCTGGTTTTCGGCCAGGTAGATCGATTCCGTTTTCTGGAGGATCTGCTTCATACCGGTTTCGCTGAGGTATTTAATCAGCGGCTTGTATTTGGGGAAACCCCGGTGCGCCCGGAACAGGGCCACACCGCCTTCTTTCTCGTCGCCGGCGGCAATCTTTTTCTTGGCTTCGTTCAGCAGGTCCATCACCAGCTTACGCTGGGCCTCAACCACCCGCGATACACGAGGCTTCAGTTCAATAAAATCCTGCTCATCGCCACGCGGTACCGGACCTGAGATAATCAGGGGCGTCCGGGCATCGTCGATCAGCACGGAGTCAACCTCATCGACCATGGCGTAGTGGTGTTTCCGCTGCACGAGTTCTTCCGGGCTGCGGGCCATGTTGTCGCGGAGGTAGTCGAAACCAAATTCGTTGTTGGTGCCGTAGGTGATGTCGGCGAGGTACGCGTTCTTGCGGGCTTCGGAGTTGGGCTGGTGCTTGTCGATGCAGTCGACGCGCATGCCGTGGAACTCAAACAGCGGAGCCATCCACTCCGAGTCACGCTTGGCGAGGTAGTCGTTCACCGTCACGATGTGTACCCCCCGGCCGGCCAGCGCGTTCAGGAAAGCCGGGAAGGTAGCCACCAGCGTCTTTCCTTCACCCGTTGCCATTTCGGAAATTTTGCCCTGGTGCAGCACCACGCCACCAATGATCTGCACATCGTAGTGGACCATATCCCACTTAATAAGTGTGCCGGCGGCATCCCACTGGTTGGCCCAGTAGGCCTTGTCGCCGTCGATGGTAATGTGTTTTTTGCGGAAGGCGAACTCGCGGTCGAGCGGAGTGGCCGTTACCTCAAGCTGCTCATTCTCCTTGAAACGGCGGGCGGTTTCTTTAACCACCGCAAACGCTTTGGGCAGAATGTCCAGCAGCACGCGCTCCAGTTCCTTGTTGCGGTCGGCTTCCAGCTTATCAATCTGGTTGAAGATCTGTTCTTTCTGGTTGACATCCATATCGGGCTGGCTACTCACCTGATGATTCAGGTCGGCCACTTTGGTGTCGATGTCCTGCAATTCACGGGCGATCTGTTGCTTCAGCTCGGCGGATGTATTGCGCAGTTCGTCGTTGGAAAGGTCTTTCAACCGGTTGAATTCGGTATTCACCTTCTCCACATACGGGTACAGGTCGCGCAGGTCCCGTTGTGACTTGGTGCCGAAAAACTTGGTTATGCCTTTGGTGATGAGATTAATCATTTTCTCGAAAAATAGTCGACAGTCAGTGGTCGATAGCCGATAGTCGTTAGTGGCTCCGCGGATTTTACTAACGACCGCCGGGCGGCCCCGTATTGACTAACGGCTATCGACTATATGAATTACGTAATTTTGCACAAAATTAGTTCATTACGGCGGTCCTGCAACAAGCCCGCTGATTGATTTATAATTCCTCGTTAATACGCGCTTTAGCCGGCAGGCTTACCTGAATCGTCAACTATCGGGCCAGGCGCGGGTTGTGGGGCTTTTTACGCCATAATGGCAGATAATTAGCGGTAGCGCAGCCGGGTGCCGGTTGAGTGTCCCGGTTGCGGCAGATAAAGTTTGGCGTCGATCAGCCGCATTACCCATTCTGTTTTGTATCTTTCTGCTACGTGTTTACGCCATAACCCTGCTTTTGCTATGAAATGTCTGTTCCTGCTTCTGATTACCGGATGGCTGGTTACTACCGGCCGGGCTGAAGACCCGAAAACCCTCGAGATTGGGGCCAAAGCACCTGATTTTAACCTGACCGGTGTGGATAACAAACCGTACAGCCTGCGCAGTTTCGCCAAAGCCGATGTGCTGGTCGTAGTCTTCACCTGCAACCATTGCCCCACTGCCCAGGCCTACGAAGACCGCCTGATCCGGTTTACGGCCGATTACAAAAACAAGAGCGTGCAGGTTGTGGCCATCTCGCCCAATGATCCGGAGGCCGTCAGCCTCGACGAACTCGGTTACAGTGACCTCAGCGACAGCTTCGACGAGATGAAGATCCGGGCCAGCGAAAAAGGCTATACCTTTCCGTATCTCTACGACGGCGCTACCCAGACCACCGCCCGCGCCTACGGGGCCGTGGCTACCCCGCACGTGTTTGTGTTCGACAAAAACAGGACGTTACGGTACGTGGGCCGGTTTGATGATGTAGAGAAGCCGACGGGCAAACCCAACCACAACGATGCCCGCGACGCCGTAGACGCCCTGCTGGCCGGAAAACCAGTGACCAACCCAACCACGAAAACCTTTGGCTGTTCGGTGAAATGGAAAGAAAAGACCGACTGGATTCAGAAAACCAGAGAGCGGTGGGCAAAGGAAGCCGTAACGCTGGAAAGCCTGAACGAAGCGGCCGCCCGGAAGCTGCTGAAAAACGATACCGATAAACTGCGGGTGGTCAACGTCTGGGCCACCTGGTGCGGCCCCTGCGTGGTGGAGTTTCCGGATCTGGTGGATACTTACCGGATGTATCGCGGCCGCGATTTCGAGTTTGTGAGCATCACCACCGACAAGCCCGAAGCGCGGGAAAAGGCGCTCAAGTTCCTGAAAAGTAAACAGGCCTCGAACCCCAATTATATTCTGGACGGTGTAGACATCTATACCTTCATCGAAATCGTAGATCCCAAGTGGCAGGGTGCCCTGCCCTACACGCTGGTGATTGAGCCGGGCGGCAAGGTGGTGTACCGCAAGCAGGGACCCGTTGACCTGCGGGAATTCCGACGGGCTATTGTGGATAATCCGATTGTGGGCCGGTATTATTGAGGCCGTATACGAAACCCGTGGCCAGTGCGTATTAGGTTGTAGTAACACAACATACGAATGAATCGATTTGGGCTTTTCCTGGGCCTGCTGGTGGGTCTGCTGACGCAGGGATACGCTCAGCAACGCTATAAAGGCGTGGTGCGCGACGCCCGCACCCGCGAGCCGCTGGCGTTTGTGAGCCTGGCCGTGCGGGGCACGAAGCAGGGCACGCTGACCGACCTCGACGGGCGATTTCAGCTTCAGGCCGCTCCGGGGCAAAGTCTGCTGGTGAGCTATGTAGGCTACCGGGCGCAGGCGGTGCGGCTGCCTGCTGAGGCTGAAGTCCTGACAATTAGTCTGGAGCCGGCCGTGACGCAGTTAAGCGAGGTAGTGGTGCGGCCGGGAGAGAACCCCGCCTGGGCCATTATCCGCAACGTGCTGAAGAACCGCTCCCGCAACGATCCGGAGAGCTATTCCACCTACACCTGTAAGACCTACAACAAGTCGTATTACACCATCGAAAACTTTGTTACCGATACCACCACGGAAGCTTACCGCAACCAGCTCCGACGGCGGCCAGACAGTCCGATGATGATGGACGCCTTTACCAAACAGATGCATATCTGGCTGAAAGAGTCTGTTACCGAGATCCGCTACCAGCGCCCCCACCAGCGCAAAGAAATTATTCTGGCCACAAAATCGTCGTTTCCCGGTGACTTTTCAATGGGGATCACACCGACTGATTTTCAGCCGTTCGGATTTTATCAGGAGGTCATTTCCCTGCCGGTGATGGAGCGCAATTACCTCAATCCCATTGCCGACGGTACCTTTTCCCGCTACGATTTTGCCATTGAAGATACGCTGTTCCACGAGCGCGACAGCACCTATGTGTTGTCTTTCCAGCCGTTTCCGCACAAGCGTTTCGAAGGGTTACGCGGGGTGGTGTATATCAATACCGACGGCTATGCCATTGAAAACATCATTGCCATGCCGGCGGATACCAACCAGAAGGTCTGGTTTCGGGTGCAGCAGCAATACCAGCGCATTGGTGGCCGCTGGTTTCCCGACTGGCTGCAGACCGACCTGAAGATGCCGCTGGCCAAAAACACCACCAAACTGGATGTGCTGGTTCGCAACCGCAGCCAGGTGACCGATGGGCAGATCAACCCGGTCCTGCCCATGAAAAGCTTCGACCACCTGACCCGCGAGCAGCGCCCCGGTGCCGCGGCAGTTCCCGATTCGGTCTGGCAGCGGCTGCGGGCCGACTCGCTCGACACGCGGGAACGGGCCTCATACGCTATGTGGGATTCCCTGCCCCAACTGCGCCGGCTCGGCCGGTTCCTGAACGGCTTTAGCGGTATGATGCAGGTGCTGACCACGGGTACCATCGAAGGCGGTGCCGTAGACCTGGTAGTGGCCGACCTGCTCCGCTGGAATCAGTACGAAGGCACCCGACTGGGTTTGGGGGTGCAGGTGACACCCCCGCCCCTGCCCTGGGCAAAGCTGTATGCCTATGGGGCCTTTGGTACCCTGGATAAAGCCTTTAAGTACGGCGGAAGTCTGGAGGCCAACCTGCTGCCGCGCCGGGATCTGCGGCTGGGCGTCAGCTACCGGCAGGACATTGCCGAACCGGGGCAGTTAACATCACTGAGTCAGTCGCTGACCGTGCTGGGCCGGCCGCAACCCCGCAACTGGCTCCGCAGCCGCATGGATAGCGTGCAGACGTGGCGGGTCGACGGGTATTTCCGTCCCTTGCCCCATGTGCAGCTCAACCTGTACGGCTGGCGCGAATACCGGCAGGTAACGGCGTACCCTTACCAGTTTTCGGTAGAATCGGTGTATCCGCGCCGGTTTTACAACAGTGAGCTGGGGTTAAACGTCCGGATTGCCCCCCGCGAGCAGATGCAGAAGACAGGCAAGCTGGAGAGCATTCTGGCGGGCTCGTTCCCGGTGGTGGATGTGCAGGTCGCTCTTGGTATGCCGGCACTGGGCGGCCAGTTTACCTACACTAAAACGGTGGTTCAGGTCGATGACGAGGTGGTGAGCAAGGCCTTAGGCACGTCGCGGTTCCGGCTGCTGGGCGGCTGGCTCAACGGCACGGTGCCCTACCCATACCTGTTTGGAGGCCCCGGCAGCAGCGCGGGCGGCAACGGCTTCTATTACTACTCACCCAATACCTTTCAGACGATGGGCCTGTACGAGTTTGCCTCCGACCGCTTTGCGTACCTGTTCTGGGAACATAACTTCGGACGACTGCTGTTCCGGCTGAAAACCCGATATAGTCAGCCGGAAGTCAGCCTGTCGCAGCATATCGGCTTCGGGCAGTTAAGCGATCGCAAACCCCACGAGCCGCTGGCATTTAAAACCCTGGAAAACGGTTATTACGAAAGCGGCCTTTCACTCTATAACCTGCTGCGGTTTCCCTTCATGCAATCGCTGTACATGGGCCTGGGGGGCAGCGTCTTCCGGCGCTGGGGGCCAAACCAGCTCCCGCTCGCCCGTGATAACTACGCCTACCGGCTTACCGTGACGCTGTCGATCTGAGGTTGGCCAGCACAGCCAGGGTATCAGCCTATACCGCAGGGCTGGGCTTTTCGGGGGAAAAAGTGTAAATTTGCTTAGGTACTTCAGGCAGAAACGAACGCAGTATATACGTCCGAAGGGGTGCCGCTGTCGCTGTTTATGACTACAACCGAACAGAGGGTCATGGACCGGGTTAATCAGTTCATTGATGATAACCTGGCTGACCCCGAACTCTCGATAGATGTTATTTGTCAGGCTATTGGCATAAGCCGGTCCAATTTGTACCGGCTTATCCGCGACCAGAGTCAGTTATCGACAACACTCTATATCCGGCAGCGCAGGCTCGAAAAAGCCCGGCAACTGCTGGGTACCACCGACCTGCGCGTTGTAGAAATTTCGGAACGGGTAGGCATTGCTAATCCGCAGAATTTCACCAAGTATTTTACGGAAGCCTTCGGTGTAAACCCTACCGAATTTCGTCGTCGGCTCAGCACTGAGCCCATCGAAGCTTTATCGGCCGAGCCGGCGGAACCCGTTGTGTATGGCCCCGACGAGTCAACCGCCGACATTTCTGAACCTGAAGCGCACAAACAGGCGACCAACAGATGGCCGGGCAGGCGGCTTTTGCAACTCCGCGTCGGCTGGTTGGTAGCGGCCGTTCTTTTGCTGATTTCGGCCGTATGGGGGAGCTGGTACTGGCTGGCCCGCAGAGACGCCGAACACGCTATTGCCGTGCTGCCTTTCCGGAACATGGGTCCGGCCGGAAACGCTTATTTCGGCGACGGTATGGTTGAACAGATTCATTCGGCGCTGACGCTTATTGAATCCCTTAAAGTGATTTCCCGTACCTCCACGGAGGGATATGCGCAAAGCAGGCAGCCGTCCCCAAAAATTGGTAAGGAACTGGGCGTCGATTACCTGCTCGACGGGCAGGTAAGGCAGCAGGGTAACCGGGTTAAAATCTTTGTGGAACTTATCCGGGCCGACGAAAACCGAACCATCTGGTCGCAAACCTACGAAGGCGAGACTAAAGAAGCCGTGAGCTTCACCCGCGCCATAGTCCGGCAGGTAGCTGACCAACTTGGGGAGCGGCTTTCGACGGTGACCCGGCAGCGAATTGACCAGGCACCTACGCATAACCCACAGGCGTTCACCGAGTTCCTCAAAGGACAATACCTGATGCGTAACCGGACCAAAGAAGGGCTGGATGCCAGCCTGGTTAATTTTGACCGGGCGCTGGCGCTGGATACTACATTCAGCGATGCTTTCGCTTACAAAGGACTGGCTTACATGCTGATGGGGTCTGAAGGTTACCGAAATCCGGATTCCTGCTCCCGATTGGCAGAAACCAATGTGCTCTCGGCGGTGCGGCTTGATCCGCAAAACGCACTGGCCTATGCTACGTTGGCCCAGTTGTATCAGGAGCGGAACAAATGGGAGCAGGCCGGCACCTTCTACCAGATTGCCCTGCGGTACCGCCCCAACGAAGCCATCATCAACTACTGGTACAGTCTGTGGCTCCGCTCGGTCGGGCAGATGGACCGGGCGATCGAGTACAGCACCAAAGCGGTGAATCTGGACCCATTGTTTCCGGTGATTCTGATTGGTCACATTGGCAACCTGTCGTATGCCGGCCGATTCGCTGACGCTAAAAAAGCAATTGACGAAGGGCAGCCATTACACGGTAATCTGTATTCCTGGTACTGGGCGGTAGGCTATTATTATATTATCCGGCAGCAGCCGGAACTGGCCTTGCGGGCTTTTGAGCAGGGGCTGCGTCTTAATCCCAGTTCAACACATATTCAGGGACGGATTGCTTACATAAAAGCCCTGTTAGGCCAGCCGGAGATGGCCCGGGGGCTGCTCAATTCCATGCCCGACGTTCCGAGTAATTATCCGGACCGGGCGATTCTGTACGCCGGCCTGGGTGATCGCGAACGATGCCTGCAGTACCTTGAAAAAGGCGTTGAAACCGGTTGGTTGCCTAATTACGTGAAAGTATCTCCTCACTTTGTGTCGTACCGGAACGAGCCCCGCTTTCAGGCCGTACTCCGGAAAGCCGGCCTGGCTACGTCGGCTGTGCAGTAGTAAACGCAACGGGCAAAATGGCACTATAACGCCATTGTTGACCGAATAGACTAAGGGCTGAATCAATAGACTAAGTTTTTGACCGATTAGACGAAGCCGTTTTTGCCGTCGGGGGCGAGGTTTGTATCAACCTTATCGCGCTACCAAACCGTCGCCCGACTCCATGAAAACACGTCTCTATTACTCGTTTTTACGCTTGTTCTTACTGGCTTACCTGCCCAGGATTTCAGCGCAGTCCATCACGTCGGTTCAGCCCGGCAACGAGGCCGACAAGTATGCCTTTTATAAACCAGGTATCTCTGGCCGGAACCAGGCGGTAATGCCGGACGGCATTATCGTTGCCGCCCGGTCGGCCAAATCACCAAGAGTTGCAAAGAAAACCTGGGAAGAGCAGCTTGCCGAATTCATTGGCTACCCGGCCGTTCTGAAGCAGGGGCAGCCCTACGATACCGATCTGCTTCATACGGTCCGCTTACGCTTCCAACTCGATTAATAGGGCTTTAATCCTACCGAAACTATTCTCCTCTCTTCTTACCTGATCTGATACCTACCATGATACGTACGCTTTCTGTTCTTTTGATTAGCCTGGCCGGACTGCTCAGTTTACCAGGCCCGGCCAAGTCCGGTACTCCTCTGCTCCTCACTACGGACCGGGAAGCAGACATACGTACCGACCGGGCCATTGCCGGCAAATTGCGGGTCGACGTAACCTACTCCATCCGAAACTATAAGCACCCCAACAAAGCGGCTATGGCCCGTCGGTGGGAGCCGGAAACAATAATACCGTTGCAGATGGGGTTTTCCCGGCGGATTACCATTGGTGACTATCAACGCCCACTGGTGCGCCGGATGAGGACTCGATAGCGCAGCGGTATACCTCATGCCTGCATAGCATAAGGCCTCCGGCCCCTGTAAACTGCTAATGAGTTTACAGGGGCCGGAGGCCTTATGCTAATTGGTACAAAACAGGCCTTTACGCTAATTTGACGTCCGCAAGTAGAAAGCCTGGTTTGCTGTACTTTTGGTGGTATTATTCCCGTGCTAACTTTTCTTATTTTAAGTTTTAAGGAGAGTTTGGCCGGATCATCCTGAACCCTATACATACGCTGCCATGAAGTGGACACAAGAGGTCAACCCGCTCGACAGTATTGTACTTTCTGCCCTGGTGGCGGTCGCCCCCATCCTGTTTATCTTCTGGGCGCTCATCATCCGCCGGATGAAAGGCTACATGGCTAGCC
>NZ_BAABHB010000016.1:0-149698 GCF_039541875.1 Nibrella viscosa
GGGTGGACACCTCTTACCATATCGAACAGAGCCGTTAAGCCCCGTAACGCCGATGGTACTGCCTTCACCGGTGGGAGAGTAGGTAGCTGCCACCTCAACTATCAAGCCAGACAAAGCCGACCCACAAAGTCGGCTTTTGGCGTTTTTAGGTTTCCTTACTCGCTTAATGATACTCTTCCGAATCGACTTGTGTTCAATTTGCCGATGAGTTAACTATATTTTTTGTCGGATTACTACTCAGAGGGCGGTTGATTCAAGAGCTAACAGATTAGCTTTACTAAACTATTTTTTTAGTTCGTTCTTTATAATAAAAGTTAGAACCGATTCTTGAAAACTATTTACCCGGCGACCATTAATGAATACAGTTGGTGTAGCATTTATGCCTAGTTTATACGCTATAGCTAAATCATCTGCTATTATTTTTTTGACTTCTTCTGAGTTTCTGTCCCGGTTCCATTTGTCTATATCTAAACCTATATTTTTTGCAATGGAGGTAAGTGTCTTATCATTTTGCTCCAGGCTTGTCTCAAAAAGATGATCATGGTAGTTCCAGAAGCGATTCTGTTGTTCAGCAGCGACGGTTGCAAAGGCAGCCTCACAGGATCGCGGTTGCATATCTTCACTTAAGGCCATGTTACAAGCTGAACTAAGCGGAAAGTTCCTGAATGAAATGCCTATTGAATTACCGAATTTTTTATAAATGTGTGCCAACGAAGGCGCTAGTGTCTTACAGGCCGGGCATTGAAAGCTACTGAAGACAACAACCTGAACAGGGGCCCTGGCTGAACCCAAAACTGATCGGTTAGCGCTTATAGGAATAGCCTCAACTTTTGCCGTCTGAAAATTTTGGGCGACTTCATCAAGATCAACCGCTGGCTGTCTGTTGAGGGATTTTTGCAATATGCCTATCTCTGATATCCCACCAACAAAAAGGGTAACTAAAACCAGAGCCGCCCACTGTACGAGGGTGTAGGGGGGGCTGGCTTGCTTTTGGAATGTAAACAAAGCAGCGGTCCGAACGCCTGGGGTATTTGACGCTAAGCTAATTAGAATCAGAATATTAGCTAAATGAATGACTAAGCACAATGGGCAGGCAATATGCCCATCAATAATAAGAACACCTAGTATTATACTAACCCCTGCCCCGAGGGCAGCCAGTAGAGTTGCCAGCCGGTCGGTAAGCAATTCCCGAATAGATACCAATAGCCCTAGCAGACCAAAATAGACCAGGCCCCAGCTTGATAGAGGATAACCCAGATGCCAGGCAATAGAACTCGACAGCGCTTTATCGCAACTCGTGCCGAAAATAAGCCGGCATAGGTCGGGTAAACTAATAATGTTGGTTCTTACCTGCGTGGAACGAAGCATTAAGTACCCACACAAGCTCCAACATAGAACAACAAGCAGTAAGGTCAATGATCTTCTTCCAAGGATATATTTTATCGTATTCATTTATAAGGTTCGGAACAATGTTTCGTGTATTATAAAGGCAGGAAAAGTATCTTTTCCTGCCTTTATAATACACGAGTATCTGTTTAATTCTTCTTTATCATCTCGACACATTGGCCAAAGTTCTTTTGCCCTCCGTTTTCAATATTGTAAAAAGGCCCTGCAATTTTGCACATACAAACGGCATAGGTAGCAGATTTGTCATTGTTAGAGGCAGGATTTGTACAGGTCCGGCAGGCGCTCATGCAAGCCCCCTCAGTGGGGAACAGCCCCCAGCCAACGAAAACACTGCAATCGCTTTCGCAATCATAAGGTGGTGGTGGCGGTGTGCTAATCATGGATGTTAAACCAACCAGGAACAGTACGCCCATAACAGCAGGCATTAGTAACTTTTTCATATTTGTGTACTTTTTAAGGGTGAAATGAATTAAGAAATAACTAGTAAAACATGGATATACAACTTTGCTTAAATAGGATTCTTACTGCTTTACTAAGAAAATAAAAGCGAAACAGATTACGTAAATTATACTATTCCATAAATGTATGGCAGGTTCTGGGCTAGATTAAACTTAACTGAGCAGGAGACAAATATTGTACTTTTTCGCTTTCCTTTCCCTGTTAAATAACTCCCCAGGCGTCTGATAGCCTAACGATTGGTGCGTCCCTGGTTATAAAAGTGAAAATAAGTAATCAGGCCCTGGTGTAAAATACGACCATTCTGATAAATGTTAAACAACAATACTCATTATTTAATGACTCGTCATTACCGTTCAATAATAATTTTTTTGAAAGCGCGGTCTTCATTTTGGCGACCATAAAGGTGACACAATTCTCAACTTTTCTCGATTTTTGGCACGCTTAACGCTTTCAACCTATGCAGCCGCGCTGTTCGTCTACGCATAAAATCTCTAATGCTACGGTTTTCTGGCCCAAATCAATCCGTAATCCATCTGAGTAGAACTGTTTTTGTCGCTCGGCATTAACCCCGCTTCGGCAAACCACTGTCTGTATTCGTTGCGACTGTACGCTCGCCCTTTGGTAACCCAGAAAAGTTGAGCAGAGTAGTCTGTGACTGCCTGTGGCCCATCCATCGTATCGTCCAGAAAAGCATCGTGTACCCATAACTCTCCTCCGGATACTAAAGCATCAGCAAAGCGTCGGGCCAGTAATTGGCAGGTTTCTGTGGGCCAGTCGTGAAAGAGGCTGGCGGCCAGCAGCAGGTCGGTTTGGGGTAATTCGTCGGTTAGCATATCGCCGGGCAGAAAGGTAACTCGCTCGGGAACCGTATGGGCACCATGACGACCACTCTGCGAGAACGTGAACAGACATTCGGCTGCGACGGCTAAGACCTGCGGACGGTCCAGCACGGTGGCAGTGGCGTCGGGGTTCACCAGCAGCCATTCGTAGGTGAAAAAGCCGGAGCCGCCGGCTACGTCTACCAGGTGACCGTTATGCTTTGGCAGTTTATCGGCTACAATTGGCGCTAAAATTTGTGCCCGGCCGGCCAGGGCAAGTGTCAGCCGTCGGGCGACTTCCGGATCATCCATGGGAGATGGGCCTTCTCCTTCTTTGACATAGGCAATGCCGGACGGAGCCTCAAGCGGCCCGTCATGTTTCAGCCGCTCCACCATTTCTAGAACCGCCGGGTCACTCTTTTCCAGGCCCACATAGCCGGCCAGTGTGGGTACTGATTGTTGAGTAAGGTAACACCCTCCCTCTGTAAGTTGAAGCTGACCGGAGTCATTGTAGCTCAGCATGTCCATTGCGCAAAGAGCGGGGAACAGAACCATGGCCGGGCGCTCCTTTAAGCCGAGCCGCATGCGTAACTCGTTTATTGAAAGTGGGCCATCCGCTAATTCATCGAATACATGCAGGTGGTGAACCGCAGCAATGAGTAAACGGGAACTATACATGGCCCGCAAGTGGCGGGTAATTGGGGCAAGGTCAGGGTGAATGGGTAAGGACATACAGTAGTTGGCAGTTGGTGGAGCGCTAATAAAGCAAAAAGCCGGCTTTCGCAGGCTTTTAACTGAGTTTTCTGATTTGTAAAAGTGGTATCTTTAGACAAATTACTGCCAACCAGCAACTGCCCACTGCCTACTTACTTTTTTTCTGCGCCTGATTGCTATTCCAGGTTACCTTGAATGTGCCTTCAGTCAGCGTGATTTCATCTGTTTTGTTGGTCTTGCGGCAGTTGTCGTGTTCGTGCGGATCGCCTTTAACCAGCATACCACCACCGGCGGCCGTAATGGCTTTTTCTTCCAGGTTATTCTGAATACCCAAACCAGTGAGTACGGCAGACGCTCGTTTCTGGTAGTAAACGCCTTTTAGCTTTGCTTCAAATGTTCCTTCAATCGAAGTGTCTGTCACTTTAGTGATGGTCACCGTTCCTTCATTCGATTCTCCATCATGAAAGCCCATGCCCAGCTTACCCGTTTCTTCGGTGTAGTCTACTAAGGCAATCATACCGTTTGACCGGAGTTTGCTCTCCATGTCGGCTTCACGAACAATTTGGTAAGTGCCGGGCTTCAGGTTATCCATGTACACAAACCGGACCCAGGTCTGAATGTCAGGGTTGACCGACATACCCGCGATGGCAATGTAGTTCAAGCCTAACGGCAGTGCCAGTCGCTGCGCTTTGCCCTTCCACTCTTTACCATTTACTTTTACCGAAAATGTGTTTGCGCTCGCATCCGTTTGGGCCAGTGCCGGTAGGCTTAAGCAGGCGGTTAGGGCTAAATAAAAAAGTTTTTTCATGATTCATGTAGTGTACGTTTCGTCAGTAAAGATAATACGGCAATTCAGTAACCAGATAACCGTTTACGAACTCATGGTTAACCGGAGCATGACCGGAAGCAGAGCCGCTGACCAACTCGAGAGGGTCAAGGACAGACACTTTATCATTTGCAATTATTCCGTTACATTCGCCCAGACCCTTACACGTATGAGAAAGCGTACTTTTATCAAGTTATCGTCGGCCATGATAGCCAGTCCTGTACTTTCGCCCCTGTTGAGTTGGGCCGGTGATCCGAAGCTAAAGAACTGGGCGGGAAATTATACCTATAGTACTGACCGGCTGCACCAGCCTGTATCGGTAGAGGAACTCCGGGCACTTGTAAAAAAGCTCGATAAACTAAGGGTGTTGGGGACCCGACACTGTTTCAACGGAATCGCCGACAGTACCCGGAACCTCGTCTCGCCCAAACCTGACGAACAGGCTGTGGCTATTAATGCGCCCGCCCGCACCGTAACGGTAGATGCCGGACTCAAGTATGGCCAGTTAGCTCCGTATCTGCATAAACAAGGTTTTGCGCTTCATAATCTGGCCTCACTGCCGCACATATCCATTGCCGGGGCCTGCGCAACAGCCACCCACGGTTCAGGTGTGAAAAATGGTAACCTGGCCACGGCGGTGTCGGGGCTGGAATTAGTAACAGCCAACGGCGAGGTGGTGAAGTTATCGCGCCAGCAGGATGGCGATGCGTTTCGCGGAGCCGTAGTGGGGTTGGGTGCACTGGGTGTAGTTACCAAAGTTACGCTCGACCTGTTGCCGACGTTTATGATGAAGCAGTATGTGTACGAAAGCCTGCCGCTCAGCCAGTTAAAACAGCATTTTGACGCCATTATGGCGAGCGGCTATAGCGTCAGCCTGTTTACCGACTGGCAGAAGCAGCGGGTCAATGAAGTATGGATAAAAAGCCGGCTGGAAGCAGGCGTTGTTTTCAGACCGGAAGCTGAGTTCTACGGAGCTAAGCAAGCCAAAAAGAATCTGCACCCGATAGCCGATCTCTCCGCCGAAAACTGCACGGAGCAGATGGGGGTAGCGGGGCCGTGGTACGAACGACTGCCACATTTCCGAATGGGATTTACGCCCAGCAGTGGTAAGGAGTTGCAGTCTGAATATTTTGTGCCCCGGCAGCATGCCGTCGACGCCATTCTGGCGGTGGAACGGCTGCGTAATCAGATCAGCCCGCACCTGATGATCTCGGAGATCCGCAGCATTGCCGCCGATGACCTGTGGATGAGCCCCTGTTATAAGCAACCAAGCATTGCCCTGCACTTTACCTGGAAACAGAACTGGCCGGCGGTGAGCAACGTATTGCCTCTGATTGAGAATGCGCTGGCACCGTATAAGGCCCGGCCGCACTGGGGAAAACTCTTTACGATGGCACCGGCAAAACTACAGGCCCTTTATGAGCGGCTGCCGGATTTCAAAAAGCTGGTGCAGCAGTACGATCCAAAAGAGAAATTTCGCAATGAGTTCATCGCCCGGACGCTGTACGCAACAGACGCGGCACCTAGGCGATGAGCCAAACAAAAAAGGCCGTAAAAACGGCCTTTTTCAACGTACATTAGTGCCCGGCATGCCCATCGGGGCCGTGAACGTGGCCGTGGGCGATTTCTTCCGGCGTGGCGTCGCGAACTTCAATCACTTCAACGTCGAAATTCAGTTCCTGCCCGGCCAGGGGGTGGTTGGCATCGATGGTAACCTGATCACTACCAACCTGGGTAACAGTCACTACCTGACCGTGGTTGGCCTGAAACTGCATACCCGGCCGAACCTCCTGCGTACCGAAGGCACTGCGGGGAACCTCCTGCACCAGTTCAGGATCACGGTCACCGTAACCTTTATCGGGAGATACCTTCAATTCGAATTTGTCACCTTCTTCTTTGCCTTCGAGGCCTTCTTCCATGCCTGGAATCAGATTGCCTTCTCCGTGCAGGTAGTAGAGCGGATCGCGCCCCTCACTGGAGTCAAGTACGTTGCCGTCATTATCGCGAAGCGTGTAATTGATGCCGGCTACTTTGTGTTTTGAGATTTGCATGGACTGTAGAGGATTAAGTCGACAAAGGTTGCATAATCTTTAGTGGTAAACAACTGAACCAGCCCAACTGCTTTCCAATTTGCTACGAACTGAGTATATGGTTTGTCAGGCGGGAACCGGATCGCCGGTTCCGTTCTCCGGCCTCAGGGGAGCCATGCGGTTGGCTTCTTCGCGAAGGCTCTCGGGGTCCCAGCCTTCCTCAACTTCCTGTAGCCAGCGGTCGTTTTCGTCGGAGCCGATCAGTTGTTCCAGTTCCTGGATGCGCCGGCGGGCGGTAGAGAAGTACTGCTTCCGGTCGTGCCGCACCGCAGCCAGATCGGCCAGGGCTTTGTCATCGTGTTTCAGAAAGAGCCGGGCCGCCCGCTGGGAATGATACGCCCGTATGCCCAGCAGCTTCATGGCATCGACCCCCATCCGTAGAGACGTGTCGATAGTTTCCCGGTAAATATGCCCGACCCCCGAGTCCATAAAATCGTAGGCATCGTCGCGATCGTGTGCTTTAACCAGTATTTCGAGGTGGGGAAAATGCTTCTGCACCGTATCGACCAGGGCTTTTGATTTCTCCGGTGTTTCCAGCGCTACAATGATGAGTTTAGCGTGTTCGGCACCGGCCGAGCGCAATAAATCGTACCGGGAGGCATCGCCATAATACACTTTTATACCGATTCGACGGAGCGTATCGACCCGGTCGGAGTCGAAGTCGAGGACGGTGGTTCCAATTTTATTGGCACGAAGAAACCGCCCGACAATATTACCGAACCGCCCAAAACCAGCGATAATGACCGGGTGGTGTTCATCGATATGATCCGCTTGTTTTTCGGGCGTTTGCCGGGTACCGATCCGGGGCAGAAGGAGTTTCTCGTTGGCCAGAAAAACCAGGGGCGTCAGGGCCATACTGATCGCCACAGAAGCCGTCAGAAGACTGACCAGTTGGGCTGGCAGGATACCGTTTTGCAGCGCAAAGGACAGCAACACAAACGCAAATTCGCCAACCTGGCATAAGGCCAGGGCGAAGGTGAGGTTCTGATCGGTACTGAGTTTGAACCGATGGCCCAGCAAAGCCAGCACGGTGGCTTTGGCCAGCATCATGCCTACAACAATAGCCGCAATGAGACCAGGGTTCGCCAGAATAAGTCCGAAGTCGATAGAAGCGCCCACGGAAATAAAGAACAAGCCCAGCAGGAGCCCTTTGAACGGGTCAATATCACTTTCCAGTTCGTGTTTGTATTCGCTGTTTGCGAGTACTACGCCAGCCACAAAGGAGCCCAGGGCGGGGCTGAGTCCGACCGTTTCCATTAGTACCGCTACCCCCACTACCAGCAGCAGGGCCGTGGCGATAAACACCTCCCGCAGACCGGTACGGGCAATAATCTGGAAGACCGGACGCATCACCACCCGCCCCAGAAACACAACGGTCAGAACGGCTGCCAGGACCACCAGCATCCGGCTCCAGCCGGGTAACCCATCTACCAGCGAATCGTGGCCGTGGTCATCGGTCAGGGACGTTATCGGGTAGGTAGCCAGCAGCGGTAACAGGGCCAGGATTGGGATGACGGCAATATCCTGAAACAGCAGTACCGAAAACGTGCTCTGCCCGGTTGAGGTCTGCATGAGCCCTTTCTCGTTCATGGTTTGGAGCACAATGGCCGTCGACGACATAGACAGGATCATGCCCAGCGCCAGGGCAGGCTGCCAGGCGAGACCTGCCAGCATGGCCAGCCCGCCAATGAGCAGGGTGGTGAGCAATACCTGCAGGCCCCCCAGCCCTAAAATGGGTATGCGTAATTTCCAGAGCAGTTCGGGTTCCAGTTCGAGGCCGATCAGGAAGAGCATAATAACAACACCAAACTCGGCAAAGTGCATGATGTCCTGCCCCTCGGCCCCGACCAGGCCCAGCACGGCCGGCCCAATAGCCACGCCCGCCAGCAGGTAGCCCAGCACCGACCCCAGCCCCAGCCGCTTGGCCAGCGGAACGAATACAACGCCGGAAGCAAGATAAATAATAGCCTGAAGCAGTACAGTACGACTCATAACAGTTGATTGTGGGGAATAAGGTCGTTGAGGTTCTCTATATTTTTCACTGCATCCAGATCAAGCTGCCCGGCGGCCAGCAGTTCCAGAAACTGCTGATAGCGCTTTACGTAGTTGCGGATATCATCTTCGGTCATGCGGTGTGTGCCGTGAATGACAAACGGAGGGAGGTAGGTCATTTTGCACAGGTTGGCCGTCTGGTCGAAGGGGGCCAGAAACTGACGGACCGTGAAGCGATTGAAGCCATTTTCCTGGTACACCTCCTGGCGTCCGCCGGTTGTAATCACGTTCATCATTTTCTTGCCGGCGAGCGCCACCCCTTCCCGGCCATAGGCCCAGCCATGTTCAAGCACCAGATCTTCCCACTGTTTTACAATGGCTGGAGAACTGTACCAGTAAAACGGGTGTTGCAAAATAATGTATTCGTGTTCCAGCAACAGGCGCTGCTCCCGTTCCACGTCGATATCGAAATCAGGATAATTTTCGTAGAGGTCATTGATGGTGACGAAATCAAGCGACCTGGTCATCGTCAGCAACCGTCGATGTACTCTGGATTTCTCTAAAGCCGGATGCGCAAACTGGATCAAAAGACGAGTCATGCAACGTAGAATAGTGAGGAAACAGGTTAAACGCATTACAAGAGGCAAGTTAAGCAATTAGGCCGAATGTTGGCGTACGACCTGCGTTTTACCGGTTGCGCTTCTTGGGGAAATACACGACTTTTGTTTGCGTTATGAAAGAAAGGATGCTGAATACAGGGCGTGCCATCAGCCGGATAATGGGGCTGTGGGGAGCGTTGCTGCTGGTGTTTCTGCCGCTAGTATCGGCAGATGCGGAGCCTCTGGCGGAGCGGCAGACCTATCTTTCGGCTTATCCCCGGCAGCGGTCCTGCCGTTTTTCGGATGCTCAGATTCAGCCGCCAATGGCGCTGCTGAATTTCCGGTTAAGTACACCTGTATTTTCGTCAGCGGCTTTCCTGCCGGTAATACCCACAGCCATTTACCGGTTATTTACGCGGCTGTGGTTTTTACTGCACTATCGGCCTTTCTTTTCGCTGGCTTTTCTGCGTGCACTCCTGGAGCATCAGATTGCCATTAATGCCCCCTGACCGATTTCTCCTTTTTCTTTCCAGTTGCTTGCAAGCGCCGGCCAACCCTCTTGACGGCCGGCTGATTATGTCTATGTAATCCTGGTAACCTGTCTTCCGGGCCAACGCTTAATGGTTTCGCCTGTGCCTGGCGAGCGGTAGCTGAGTTTAGTAAATGAGGTAGTATCTGCCATTCATTAACGATCACCCTGTATGAACATTTATAGAAAGAAATATTTCATGGGCGCGCCCTTTGCACTGCTATGTACGGCCTTTGGGCTTGTAAATTGTCAGGAGTATGGAGAAAAGCAAGCCCGGAAACTTGAAGAGCGCCGACAAATAGCTCCAACCTATCGGGTAATCACGCTGGAGGGTTGTGAGTACCTGCGGTTTGAAGCAACCCACGGCTATGCTCTGCTCACTCACAAGGGCAACTGCCGCAATCCTATTCATTGTTACCGGGATACTACTACGTCGATATCGGCGGGCAGACCGGCTGTTGGGTCAGGGCCGCGATAAACGCCCGGCAAAAGGTCATCTGCTTTTTTGAAAACAATAGCCGGTCCGGTCCTGGTTGACATAAGACCGGGTGCCAAATATGCTATTCGTATACCTGTATTCTGATTTTGTGATTCAATATGGTTCATGTACCCCACCTGATCCGTGACCTGGCATTAATTCTGGGTGCAGCGGCCGTTACAACCCTACTCTTCAAGCGGTTGAAACAGCCGCTGGTGCTGGGCTACATCCTGGCCGGATTGCTGGTAGGCCCTAATCTGCCTTTGTTTCCTACCATTACCGATCAGGATACTATCCGCATCTGGGCCGAGATCGGCGTTATCTTTCTGCTGTTCAATCTGGGGCTGGAGTTCAGCATCAAAAAGCTGGCTCAGGTAGGCGGAACGGCCGCCCTGACCGGTATTATTGAAATTAGCGGAATGATGGGGCTGGGTTACCTGACAGGTCAGGTCCTGGGCTGGTCGACCATGGACAGCATTTTCCTGGGTGGCATAGTGGCCATTTCATCCACAACCATCATCTTCCGGGCTTTTGACGAGCTGGGGGTAAAAACCCAGCAGTTTGCCGGCCTGGTGTTCGGTATTCTCATCATTGAAGACCTGGTGGCTATTCTGCTGCTGGTGCTTTTATCGACGCTGGCCGTTACGAATCAGCTTTTCAGTCCGGAGATGGTGATGGCGGTGGTGAAGCTGGTGTTTTTTCTGGTGATCTGGTTTCTGGGCGGTATTTTTCTCATTCCCTCGTTTCTGCGGACCAATCGTACGTTCATGAGCGACGAAACCTTGCTGGTCATTGCGCTGGCGTTGTGCCTGGGCATGGTGATTCTGGTAACCAATGTGGGATTTTCGCCGGCCCTGGGTGCGTTTATTATGGGCTCTATTCTGGCCGAAACCCTGTTTGCCGAGCGGATTGAACACCTGCTCAAACCCATCCGGGACCTGTTTGGTGCTGTCTTTTTTGTGTCGGTGGGCATGCTCATCGACCCGGCTATGCTGGTTCGGTATGCCGGGCCTATTGCGCTGCTGACGGTAGTTGTCATTCTGGGGAAAGCGCTGTATGTTACGGTAGGGGCGCTGGTGGCGGGGCAGCCCCTGAAGGGAGCGCTGCAGACGGGAATGAGCCTGACGCAGATCGGAGAGTTTTCGTTCATTATTGCCACCCTGGGGGTAAGCCTGCGGGTAACCAGTGAGTTTCTGTACCCAATTGCGGTAGGGGTATCGGCGCTGACGGCCTTTACCACCCCGTACCTGATCCGGGCGGCCGGTCCGGTGTCCGGCTGGCTCGAGGGGCGGCTGAGCAAGCGGACGCGGATGATCCTGAGCAGCTACAGTACAGGGGCACAAACCATCGGCAGTGTGAGTGACTGGCGGCTGCTGATCAGGGCCTACCTCCAGAACATACTCGTCAATATGGTTGTGGTTGTGGGTATTATCCTGCTGGCATCCAGGGGACTGCTGCCGTTTCTGCTCCGGGAAGAGCTGGGCAGGCCCTGGGCGCAGGCACTGACCGGACTGGTTTCACTGGTGCTTATGCTTCCTTTCTTATGGGCGCTGGCCCTCAAGCCGGTGAGTCCTCCGCTGTATACCCATATCTGGAACGAAGAAAAGGCGTACCGGGGGCCGTTGGTGGTGCTGAACAACGGCCGCATTGTTCTGGCGTTGGGGTTGATTTTGCTTTACCTGAACCAGCTCTTCTCGTTTACGCTGATGATTGGGGCTATTGTACTGCTGCTGATGATCTGGTGGCTGATAGGCCGGCGGATTCCGTTTCTGTATGAGCTTATCGAGAAGCAGTTTCTGGTCAATCTGCACGCCCGGCAGCTTCAGGAGGTGGCCCGGCCTGGTCGAAATCTGCTGCCCTGGGATGCCCACCTGGCCTATGTAGACGTCGTGCCGGAATCGGCCAGTGTGGGTAAAACACTGGAAGAGCTGGCGGTGCGGGAGCGGTACGGGGTAAACATTGTTTCTATTGAGCGGGGCAGTATTACCCGGTTGGTGCCGACGCGGGATGACCGGCTGTTTCCGGGTGATAAACTGGCCGTGATCGGTACGGACCAGCAGTTGGAGCAGTTTCGGACGCTGGTAGAAGCCAACGATACACCGGGGGACGCACCGGGGCAGGAGGTGTCGCTGGAGCGGATAATGGTCGACGAAACCTTTCCGTACATCGGCCAGACCATTCGCCGGTCGGGCATTCGCGAGCGAACACAGGGGCTCATTGTGGGCATTGAGCGGGAAGGCCGGCGACTGCTGAATCCGGACTCTTCAACGGTTTTTCTGCCTGGCGACGTGGTCTGGCTGGCCGGCAACACCCGGCTGATCCGGGACATGCAGAAACAGATGCGGGACCAGTAGAGATTTTGGCTGTTAGATGGTATACAATGGACGTTAGATATAAGCAACAAGCATGACATCTAACGTCACCCGTCTACCACCTTCCGCCGGGGCTCTATATCATTCGCGTGTCAGCCTTCGCGGATATTCGTCGCCAGTTTTGGTTCCTGAAATATTAGGTCAACGGTCCAGCGGGGCCGGTCGTCTGAGACCGCCGGGTTGAAAGCAGGCAGTTTGTACGAAAATAGACATGACCCGGTGTATATTGCTTCGTAATTCGTTGCAACTTGGCCTTGATTTCCGGCCATTGTGGTCTGTGCGTACCTACTCGTAACCCTTATGTTTTATCTGATAATCAGCATCCTGCTATCGGTGGTGCTGCTGCTGAACTTCCGCTTGTTTCCCCGCTACGGGGTCAATACCTTTCAGGCCATTGTGTTCAACTACCCGGTTTGCTTTCTGACCGGCTATCTGCTGATGCCGGCCGGGCAGTCGTTTACGCTGGATGGCTCGCAGACCTGGACGTGGCTGGCCCTGGGGCTGGGTGTGGGTTTTATCATCACGTTTATCCTGTCGGGGGAATCTACGCAGCGGATGGGCATTACGGTGACCTCGCTGGCCAACAACCTGTCGCTGGTGGTGCCGGTCTGTTTCAGTCTGTTTGTGTTCCGGGTGGGCGGCAAAACGTTTGACGGCCTGAATTACCTCGGGCTGGTGCTGGCCCTGGTGGCGGTGGCGCTGAGTACCTTCCGGAAAGACAAAGGCGTGCAAGGCCGAAAGCGGGGCATGAATGTGCTGCTGCCCATAGCCGTGTTTCTGTTGTACGGGGCTACCAACACACTCATTAACTATATGAACATCCGTTACATTCCCTCGGCCGACAAAACTGTGGTGGTTACGCTCGTAATGGTGCTGGGGGCCATCATGGCCGGCCTGCTGATGCTCGCGGTGCGGCTGGTGCAGGGGAAAGAAAAGCTGGAAGTACGCAGTCTGACAGCGGCCCTAACGCTGGGGGTGCCCAACTTCCTGAGTTTTTACACGCTGCTGCTCGCCCTCTCGGCCTTTGGCGGCAACGGAGCCTTTGTGTATCCGCTGTACAACATCGGCGTCATTCTGGTAGCCGCCCTCACCGCAGCCCTGTTCTTCCACGAGAGACTATCGACCGCCAACAAAATCGGTTTGGCCCTGGCCGTTATGGCCATCGCGCTGATTTCGTGGCAGGAGTTGGCGGGGTTGGGGGTAGGGGCGTAGGGATTTTCTGTGAAATCTGCCGTTAGGAAACTAGTGCATCCATTTTGCCGCCTGTTTTAAAAGGCGGTAAATAAAGGGGGACAAAAGCGGAAATCAGCGGCATCGGCCGTCCGACTACTCCTCAATGGCATCTTCTATGTCGGAGACGGTGTGATTTTACAGGCAAGAATCATATGTAAAATCAAATTCGGATGTTCATATTGTACCCTTATTCACCAGTACATACAGTTTATACATCATATAGACAATGACGAGCGCTATAGCAATGACAAAAGCCAGGAACCAGTTGTCGTTCCAGGCTCCTTTAACCGTATTGTGATATGGATTTTCCGGCAAATAGAATACCTCGATTGTCCCGTTTATTCTGTACTCACCCGGCCTGGCGGTTAGGTTCCCCTTATACTGTCTTCCGTTCGAGGCAATAAACTGATAATACACTACCGTAGTGTTTGTCTTTCTGTTGGTAGTGATATGATAAACACTCGCACTAACAGACAGGCCGGTTGTCAAAAGGCGGCTTGTCAATTTCTTTTTGTACATAAAAATGACAAGAGGCAAAAAGCCAAGCAGGGCAACGCATACAATCAGGATGTTTATTCCGTTCATAGGCCACTGGTAACGGGCTGGTGGTGTTTTCTTTTGACTATATTCAGATTTTTGCGATAGTAAAATCTGTCTCTATAAAGCTTCTTAATACTGAACTAAAAAAGTTACGAAATTTAAAGCAAATTCTTACACCCATGAACCGCAAGATACTGATCGTTACCGGCGATGGTGGCGAAAGCTACGAGACCCTGTATGCCCTGCACCGCTTTCAGGAAGAAGGCGACACCGCCGTGATTGCCGCGCCCAGCAAGCGCCGGCTTAATCTGGTGATGCACGATTTTGAGCCCGGCTGGGATACCTACATCGAGCGCCCCGGCTACTGCCTGGCATCGGATTTAACCATTCAGGACGTTGTGGTGGATGATTACGATGCCATTCTGCTGCTGGGCGGGCGTGCTCCTGAGTACCTGCGTAACCATGCCGCCCTGCTGGAGGTGGTGCGCGAGTTCGACCGGCAGGGCAAATGGGTGTTTGCCATCTGCCACGGTATTCAGATTCTGGTTACGGCCGGTTTAGCCAATAACCGCACGCTTACCGCCTACGAACATGTCCGCGCCGAGATCGAAATGGGCGGGGGGACGTATTCGACCCAACAGGCTGTTCGGGACGGGAACCTGGTAACGGCCCAGACCTGGCAATCGCATCCGGATTTTTACCGCGAGGTGTTTGCGTGTCTGAAGGAGGCTGAGTTGGTGGGTAAGGCGTAAATCAGCCGTTCATCGTCCTTGTTCGTCCCTGACTACGTCGGGCGACGGGCGAGACCAGCGTTTGTAACGCGAGTGTACTGCTTGATGAGCTCGAATCGCGTTACAAACGCTGGTCTCGCCCGCCACGCGATGCAATCGCGGGCGAGCAGGGCTTGCATCGGGTGGCGGACGGTTTATTCTTGACAAGTTGTCAGGAAAAGGATAGCTTTGTACAAAAGTCAGAAGCTATGAAAACGATGACAATTGGGGATTTGAAAGCCCGGTTTTCGGAGGTGATTCAGGAAGTAAAAGCCGGGGAAGAGATTGCTGTAGCGTTTGGTAAGAAAAAAGAGATTGTGGCGTATCTGGTTCCTAAATCAGCCAAAAAGCCTGTAAAACGGCAACTGGGGCTCTTGAAAAATAAAGGGAGTGTTACGTTTGCCCGCGATTTTAAGATCACGGAGGAAGAGTTTCTGGGCTTATGAGCTACCTGCTCGATACGCATACGCTTATCTGGGCTGTTACAGATCCTCGGAAGTTATCGAAGCCCGTTATACGTATTCTGGAAGATACGAATCAGGAAGTTTGGGTAAGTGCAATCAGCTTCTGGGAAATCTCCCTTAAACACTCCATTCAAAAACTCCATTTGGAGGGCTTAGTACCCGAAGATTTCACAAAGGCGGCTATTGATACCGGGTTTCAGTTACTGGATCTCGATGGGGCAACCGCCGTTTCCTATCATAAATTATCTGCCAACTACCACCGTGATCCCTTTGACCGTATGCTGATCTGGCAGGCACTCCAAACGGGCTACACCCTGATCAGCAAAGACGAGACTATTAAAAAGTACACCAGCGAAGGCCTGAACGTAATCTGGTAGTGTTACCAGATGATAGTGGCGACCAACGGTGCCTTTGTGCAGCCGATCAGCCTTATTGCGCCTACAACAAGGTCGAACCCCTGGAACTAACCGTTCATCGTCTCCATATCAGACACAAACGGTGGCTGCTCATTACCTGGCTGGGTGACAAAATGAGAGACCATAGGCCGGTCGGGGCCGGTATGGTAGCGACGAACCTGCTCCTCAATGCGGGTATCTTCGCGGGTGAAGCGGTGGTGCTGCCGCAGGTGCTCGCCCCAGGAGGCTACCGTGTAAAACTCAACCTGCCGGGCGGGGTCGGTTATGTCGGAGAAGACCCCCGCCCGCAACGCGCCATCCCGTAACCGCAACCGCTTCAGAGGCTCCATCGCTTTCAGGAAATCAGCCAGTTCGGCGGGGTTGATCCGGTATTCGATCATGACCACCACCGGCCCCTGCTCCGGCCGGATCGGCTGCGTTGCGGGCGGCTCGGGCCAGTCTTCGGCGGGTGTCATATCGGGCATCTGTCCGTACGGGAGCCGGAAGAACAGGGGCAGCAGGGTGACGAGTCCAAGCCAGCCGGCCGCCAGCATCAATGCAGTCGATAAGCTGAACTGCTCGGCTACGTTCCCCCAGACAATGCTGCCGATGGCCAGGCCACCCTGAAACGCCAGCATGTACATACTCAGCACGCGGGCCTGTACCCACCTGGGCAGGTTCAACTGAATGGTCACGTTCAGGCTGGTCAGCGTCAGCAGCCAGGCCATACCCGCCAGAAACATCACCGGATACAGCCAGAAAGCCGAGGTTACCGTTGCCAGGGCCAGATTCACGCCGGCAAGCGTGAGGGTAGTGGCAAGTAGCCGGTATTCGATATGCAGGCGCTGCGCCAGCCGGTTGAGGACCAGCGCGCCCGTTACCGCCCCGGCACCCAGCCAGGTCAGCATCTGACCATATACGCCCGCATCCTGCTGCAACCGCCGGGCTACTACCAGCGAGAGCAGCGCCCACATCGCGCTGGTGCCGAAGGTAAACGCCATGCCCCGGACCATAATCGACTGAATGGCGGGTGAGAATTGGACATACCGCAGCCCGGCGCGCAAGGCCGAAAAGAAATCTTCTACCGGTACATTGGTCTCCATCTGCTTCCGTTGCCAGCGGAACAAGACCACACACGTAGCCAGAAACGATAGCCCATTCAGCAGAAACACATAGCCGGGCGAGTAGAAGGCAATAATCATCCCACCCACCGCCGGACCAATTGCCCGCGATAAGTTAATGCTAACACCGTTAAGTACCAGCGCAGCGGGCAGTACCGGCCGGGGTACCAGTTCGGGGGCAATGGACTGCCAGGCCGGCGTATTCAGCGCGGTCCCAATGCCCAGCAAAAACGTAAACGACAGGATGGTATACGGTGAAACGCTGCCGGTGAGCGTCAGTACACCCAGCAAACAGGCTACTACCGCCATAAAGAGTTGGGTGGTTAGCAGGAGCTTTCGCCGGTCAAGCAAATCGGCTAAGGCACCGGCCGGAATGCTCAGCATAAACACCGGCAGACTGGTGGCCGTTTGCATCAGCGCAACTAGTATTTGTGATTTCGAGAGCGTGGTCAGCAGCCATACCCCCGCCATATTCTGCATCCAGGTACCAATGTTCGACACAAAGGCTGCCAGCCAGATCGCGCGGAAAACAGGTGTTTGAAAAGCCGTCCAGATAGAAACGGGGGCGGTAGGGGTATTGGCAGAGAGGTTCGTTGAAGCCATACGATACGAGCGGGCGGGGACCTGCTTGAAAACCTGGTAACCAGCAAGAATGTTGTTTTGTATAGGAGATCGTTTGCCAGGCGTGGCTGTTTGTCCCCCTGCTTGTCCTCGCCTGTGTCGCTTTGCCACTTATCAAAATGTGCTTGTCTGAGCAACAGGCTTTTTGTAATTTGCTTAACTATTGGCTGCTTTCCGGTCAGCCCTATAAACTTAGTCATTCTTTCATGAAAAAAAATGTCTTACCAGTAATTGGGTTACTCTGCCTGTTTACCTCCTCAACGGCTTTTTCGCAGGCCAGACTGGTAGAAAAAGTAACCCGTAAAGGCAACGAGATTGTCATCCCCTACGAGAAGTACGTGCTGCCCAACGGCTTAACTCTCGTGGTTCACGAAGATCATTCCGACCCCATTGTGCACGTGGATGTTACCTACCATGTCGGCTCGGCTCGTGAGGAGATTGGCAAGTCGGGGTTTGCGCACTTTTTTGAGCACATGATGTTTCAGGGCTCCGACCACGTGGCCGACGAAGAACACTTCAAAATCGTGACGGAGTCGGGTGGTACCCTCAACGGCTCGACCAACCGCGACCGTACCAATTACTACGAAACGCTGCCCAGCAACCAGTTGGAGCGGGCGCTCTGGCTGGAGGCCGACCGCATGGGGTTCCTGCTGGATGCCGTTACCCAGAAGAAATTTGAAATTCAGCGGGCAACCGTTAAAAACGAGCGCGGTCAGAATTACGACAACCGACCGTATGGTCTGGCGGGTGAAGTGTCGGCCAAAAACCTGTATCCCTACGGCCATCCGTATTCCTGGCTCACCATTGGCTATATCGAAGACCTGAACCGGGTGGATGTGAATGACCTGAAAAACTTCTTCCTGCGGTGGTACGGCCCCAACAATGCCGTGGTCACGGTAGGGGGTGATGTGGATACGAAACAGGTAGTTAAGCTGGTCGAAAAGTACTATGGCGCTATTCCGAAAGGACCGGCGGTAACCAAAACGGTGGTCCCGGCCGCCGTGCTGCAAAACGATCGCTATGTATCGTACGAAGACAACATTCGTTTCCCGATGGTGCGGATGACCTTCCCGACGGTGCCAACCTATCATCCCGATGAAGCTGCTCTGGATGTACTCGCCGAAATTCTGGGTGGCGGCAAAAATTCGCTGCTGTACAAAAACATGGTTAAGAACCAGAAAGCTATTCAGGCCAATGCCAGTCATCCTACTTTTGAGTTGGCCGGCGAGTTTACCTTTACCGCGCTGGCCTACCCGGGTGTTCGTCCGGATACGCTGGAAGCGATCATGCGCCGGACCATTGCTGAATTTGATGCCCGTGGGGTGGTGGATGATGATCTGGCCAGAGCCAAAGCCGGACGCGAGGCCGATATTATTCAGGGTCTGTCGAGCGTTTCCGGTAAAGTGTCGCAGTTGGCGCAGTACCAGACCTTTACGGGTAATCCGAACTACCTGCCGAAGGAACTGAAGCGTTACCAGGACATAACCAAAGCCGATGTGATGCGGGTGTATAATCAGTACATCAAAGGTAAAAAAGCTGTTTTGCTGAGCGTGTACCCCAAAGGGAAGCCGGAACTGGTAGCCGCTGCCGACAACTACAAGGTTGATTCGACCCAGTATAAGGCCCCCGACTACGGTTACAAAGGCCTGACCTATACTAAAGCCAGGGACTCGTTCGACCGCAGTAAGAAACCGGCATCCGGCCCTAATCCCGTCGTAAATGTGCCGCCGTACTGGACCGATAAAGCCGGGAACGGTATCAGGGTTATCGGTACCAAAAACGACGAAATACCGACCGTAACCATGCGTTTTGCCATCAAAGGCGGTCACCTGCTGTCGGCCAACGACCCATCGAAAGCCGGGGTGGCGCAACTAACCGCCAGCCTGCTCAACGAAGGTACCGAGAAATATTCGGCGGAAGAGATCAGTAACCAGCTTGAGAAACTGGGAAGCAGCATCTCGTTCAATGCCGGTACGGAAGAAATCACGGTGTTTGTTCAGTCCCTGACCAAGAACCTGGACGCAACCCTGGCCCTGCTGGAAGAAAAACTGCTACATCCGAAGTTTGCCGACGAAGACTTCAACCGGCTAAAGAAGCAGCAACTGGAAGCAATCGCCAACCAGAGTACGCAGCCGGTAGCTATTGCCAACAATGTGTATAACAAGCTGCTGTACGGCGATAACAGTATCCGGGCGGTGCCGGTGATCGGTACGGCCGAAACAGTGCAGCGCATTAGCCTGGACGATGTAAAAGCGTTCTACCGCAACTACCTCTCTCCGTCGGTAACCAATCTGGTGATCGTGGGTGATGTGGAGCAGTCGGCGGTGATGCCCAAGCTGGCGTTCCTCTCCAAATGGGCGGCAAAGAACGTAACCATCCCGACGGCGGCTCCGGCGCAGGCCGGCGATAAGACCCGTATTTTCCTGGTCGATAAAGAAAAGGCGGCCCAGTCGGAAATCCGCATCGGTTACCTGACCAATATGCCGTACGATGCTACGGGTGACTATTACCGGGCCTATCTGATGAACTACATTCTGGGTGGGGCGTTTAACAGCCGCATTAACCTGAACCTGCGCGAAGACAAAGGCTGGACCTACGGTGCCCGCTCGGGTTTCTCCAGCACCCACACGCCTGGTCCGTTTACGGCGCAGGCGGGCGTAAAAGCCACGGCCACAGACAGTTCTGTGGTTGAGTTTGTGAAGGAGATTGCCAACTACGGCAAAACCGGTATTACCGAAGCTGAACTGGCGTTCCTGAAGAGTTCGGTTGGTCAGCAGGATGCCCTGCGGTACGAAACGGCGTTCCAGAAGGCGGCTTTCCTGAACAACATCATCGAGTATAACCTGCCGCGTGATTTTGTGGAAAAGCGGATGGCGATCCTGAACAAGATGACCAAAGCAGAGGCCGACGCCCTGGCCAAAAAGCTGCTGCCCGTTGATAAAATGATCATTACCGTGGTCGGCGACAAAGCGCTGGTAAAACCTGGCCTGAGCCGGCTGGGCTACGAGGTAATCGAACTGGACAAAAACGGCAACGCGATAACTACAGCCGAAGTAGTGAACGACGGCAGCACCAGCCCCCCGGCTTCGGTAGGAGGTGCCCCCGCCAGCCAGAAGAAGAATTAAACTGGTGCATAAACAGCAAAAGCCGCCTTCGGGTGGCTTTTGCTGTTTATGCACCTCTGCTCGTCCGCCGGTCCGCCGGACGAGCAGGGCTAAGGCGGGTTAGTAAAATTGACGCCATTCCCGCTTTTCCCGAAAAGGTTTTAACTTCAAACCTCAAACGTCAAACGATTAACCTCAAACCCACAAATGGATTTGCGTTCCCAGGAATGGTTCGGCCGCACCGGAAAAGACGGCTTTATTTATCGGGCCTGGATGAAAAATCAGGGCTTACCCCACCACCTTTTCGAGAAAAAGCCCGTTATCGGCATTTGCAATACCTGGTCGGAGCTGACGCCCTGCAACGCGCACTTCCGCGATTTGGCCGAGGCCGTAAAGCGGGGTGTCTGGGAGGCCGGTGGCTTTCCGCTCGAATTTCCAGTGATGTCGCTGGGCGAATGCCAGATTAAACCCACGGCCATGCTGTTCCGCAACCTGGCCAGTATGGATGTGGAGGAGTCCATCCGGGGCAACTCCATCGACGGCGTGATCCTGATGTGTGGCTGCGACAAAACTACGCCCTCGCTGATGATGGGGGCCTGTAGCGTGAATATACCGACGCTGGTGGTATCGGGTGGCCCCATGCTGGCGGGGCGGTTTCAGGGCCGGAAAATTGGCACGAGCGATCTGTGGCGGTTTGCCGAGGATTTTAAGACCGGCAAAATGTCGCAGGCGGAATTTGTGGCGGCTGAGGCTTGCATGGCCCGTTCCATCGGTCACTGTGCGCCGATGGGCACGGCCTCTACGATGGCCGCGATGGTCGAATCGCTGGGGTTGGCTCTGCCCGACAATGCCACCATTCCGGCGGCTGACTCCCGGCGGAAAGTGCTGGCCCACATGGCGGGCATCCGGGCGGTAGAGTTGGTAAGAGAGAATGTGCGGCCCTCGGATATTCTGACGCGGCAGGCGTTTGAGAATGCCATCATGGTAAACGCGGCCCTGGGAGGTTCTACCAATTTCATCATCCACCTGATGGCAATTGCCGGCCGGATCGGCGTGGAACTGAGCCTGGATGACTTCGACCGACTGTCGGCGAAGATTCCGCTGCTGGCCAATGTGCAGCCATCAGGGGAACACTTTGTGGAAGACCTATTCTATGCGGGTGGTTTGCCGGCGGTAATCAGGGAGTTGAAGGACTTCCTGCACAACGATGCCATGACCATCAACGGCCGGCCCATCGGCGACAATTGCGTTGAAGCCCAGTGTTTCGACCGTAACGTGATTGCTACCGTGGAGGAGCCGTTCAAACCTGAATCCGGTATTGCCGTGCTGCGGGGGAACCTGTGCAAAAATGGAGCGGTACTTAAACCCTCGGCTGCCACACCCGAACTGATGAAGCATACCGGCCGGGCCGTAGTGTTTGAGAATATAGACGACTACAAAGCCCGTATCGACGATCCGGAACTGGACGTTGATCCATCCTGCGTGCTGGTGCTGAAAAACGTAGGACCGAAAGGCTATCCTGGTATGCCGGAGGTGGGTAATATGCAGTTACCGGCCAAAGTTCTGGCTCAGGGCGTACACGATATGGTCCGGATCTCCGACGGCCGCATGAGTGGCACCGGCTACGGTACGGTGGTGCTGCACGTTTCGCCCGAATCGGCCATCGGCGGAAACCTCGCCCTGGTGCAGAACGGCGATATGATTACCCTCGATGTAGAGCAGCGGCTGCTGCACCTGCACGTCTCCGACGAAGAACTGGCTCAGCGGCTGGTGAAGTGGCAGTTGCCGGAACTCGGTTACGACCGGGGTTATGTCAACATGTTTATCCGCCATGTCACCCAGGCGCACGAGGGAGCCGATTTCGACTTTCTGCGGGGTGCTTCCGGGCCGGTAGTGAAACGGGATTCGCACTAAACGAAAAATGCCCGCCGAAACCGGCGGGCATTTTTTGTCTTGCAGTATTATTATATCTCTCGATTAAATAAGTTCTACATTGATGGCGTTGAGGCCTTTGCGACCTTCTTCAACCTCAAACTTAACTTTGTCGTTCTGACGAACCTCGTCGATTAAACCAGATACGTGAACGAAAATGTCTTTGTCCGAATCGGATGGTGTGATGAATCCAAACCCCTTGAGGTCATTGAAAAACTTAACTGTTCCTGTTTGCATTACTTGTATTTTCTAGAATTTCTATAAAGTTACGGCATTTTATTCATGCATCCTAATTTTGGCTGAAATTAGTTTTTTCAGGGGCTCCTTTGTGGCCCCCTGCTTTAGCGGGACGCTATGAAGAGGAGAACTGGACGGTGGGTAGGCGTTTCATCGGTTTGAGTATGGGTAAACCGTTGAAACGATTGATACGTCCCGATTACAGCCTCAGATCGTGCTTATGCACAAACTCCGACAACTCTTTCCGGTGCCGGGGAGCGTGTTCGCGTGATTTGAACGGCTCGGCCAGTTCTTCCGGATTACCCAGGTACCCCAGGGCAATGAATGATACTGGTTCGATATGCTCCGGCAGGTCGAAGGTCTCAATGGTCTTCTGCCGGTCGAAACCGCCCATGATATGGCCGTAGATGGCCAGTTCGGCAGCCTGTAGCATCAGGTTGGCCGTGGCCGCGCCGGTATCGTGCAGGTAATATTTGTTTGGGGTGCCGTTGGCCGTGTAGTTCTTGTGCGCCAGCGTCAGCACCAGTACGGCCGCGTGCTGCGCCCAGGCCTTGTTGCCGGGCAGCAGGGCATCGGCAAACTTCTGAAAGGCTTCGTCGCCCCGGTGCGCGTAGACAAACAGCCAGGGTTGCTCATTCATGGCGCTCGATGCCCAGGAGGCTGCTTCAAATAAGGTATTCAGTTCGTCCTGCGGAATGGCTTGGCTGGAGAATGCGCGGGGACTCCAGCGGTTCCGGATAAAGGCGGCAACCGGGTACTGCGTGTGCGCTTCTTTTATAGGGGTAACGTCGGTTAGCATAGCTCCGTTTATTTAAGATGTTTATACAATTAGTGTATATACACTATACTAACTTATTTCCCCCTGATTTGGTTCGTTTTCGTTTTTTCATCGTTTTCCGACGGGCCCAGCATTTGGAATAGCAAAAGTTTGGCCGCAACTTGGGTGTCTATCCAAATATATTGACGTCTGTTCCTGAACAATGCCCCAATCTGATTCTTTTCTACATGAGGTTGCCCTGGTTACCGGTGCCGGTCAGGGTATCGGCTTTGCCATTGCCCGCGAACTGGCCCGCCAGGGTGCTGCTGTCCTGGTTAACGATCTCGACGAAACACTGGCCAAACAGGCAGCCGAAACCATCCGGCAGGCCGGTGGCTTCTGCCTGGCTTACCCCGGTGATGCCTCCGACGTTGTCTTTATTGCCGATATGGTGCAGGTAGCCGTGGCTACCTTCGGCAAACTCACCCTCGTGGTGGCCAATGCCGGGATCACCATCTTCGGCGACTTTTTTGATTACAATCCGGCAGATTTTGAGCGGGTAGTAGACCTGAACCTGCGCGGCAGCTTTTTTCTGACCCAGGCGGCTGCCCGGCAGATGCGCAGCCAGGGCGGAGGGGGCAGTATTCTGCTGATGTCGTCGGTGGTGGGTCACCAGGCGCATCCGGGTTTGGCGGCTTACAGCATGACCAAGGCTGCGCTGGAGATGCTGGCCAAAAACCTGGTGCTGGATCTCTCTCCACACGGCATTTCCATTAATGCCGTGGCACCGGGCGCTACCCAGACCGAACGGACCACCGACGATCCGACGTACATTCCTGTCTGGTCGCGCATCACGCCCATGGGCCGTCCCGCCACGGTAGATGATATTGCCAATGCCGCCCTGTTTCTGCTGGCTCCCCGGTCGCGGCATATTACGGGTCAGAGCCTGGTTGTGGATGGCGGCTGGACGGCCGTGAGCCCCCCGCCCGTGGCGGAGTAGCGTCAGCAATTATGACGCCGGTCAATCAGAAAGATTAATTTGCGAGTTATAGCGGTAAGTGCCACTTTTGATCAGTTTATCAACGAAAACTATGGTGACCAATCAACTCGGACTGGAACAGCAGTCGACCCAGGAAATTGCCTCCCGGCTGAATAAGCTCCTGGCCAGCTACCAGGTATTTTACATCAACGCCCGTGGCTTTCACTGGAACATCAAGGGCGAAAAGTTCTTTGAGCTGCACGCCAAGTTTGAAGAACTCTACAACGACCTTCAGTTGAAAAACGATGAACTGGCCGAGCGGATTCTAACGCTGGGTGCGGTGCCGTTCCACTCGTACTCCGACTATCTCACTCACAGCAGCGTACCGGAGGCTCAAAACATTAGCGACGGTAAAACGGCCATTGAAAAGATCAGGGATGCGTTTTCGATCCTGTTGCCCCTCCAGCGGGCGATCCTGCAACTGGCCGGCGAGGCTAACGACGAAGGTACCAACGCTTTGATGAGTGATTACATCCGGCAGCAGGAAAAAATGGTCTGGATGTACAACGCCTACCTGAATGCCTGAATAAGCCGCTTGCCGATGTATTCAGCGTGATTACCTGAACAAAAAGCTGCCCGGGTTTATACCGGAGCAGCTTTTTTATGTTGCCTGTAGCGTGCCGTAAAACAGGATGTCAAACAATTGGATTATGCTATATGTTAATAGGTCTGTAATGCCTGACCGTATGGCAGGTAAAAGTTACAAACAACTCTCAACGTAAAATGAAAAAGGTGATTTTAGCGGCTTTTTGTGCCGCATTCGTGTTGGCTCAGACGGCCAACGCGCAAGCTGTTCAGGAGGCTAAAGAAGCCAAGAAAGAAATGAAGGCCGCAAAGAAGCTGGACAAAGCCGAAAAGAAGGTGATGAATGCTAAAACTGATCGGGGCATCAGTTTAACCGATGACAAGACAAAGCTGGCCAAAGCCGAAAAGAAAGTAGAAAAGGCCCGTAAGAAGGCGATGAAGAGCGATGCCAAGGATATGAAAGCCCGGGCAAAGGCAAAAACCAAGAAAGCTGATAAGGTAGTAACCCAGGAGTAATAAAGACTGCAGTTAATACAGCTTTTTAGTAAACACAAATACTGACGTTATGAAAAAGGTAAATTTAATTGGGATAGCTCTGAGTGTGTTGCTGGCGGGGCAGGGAATGGCGCAGAATGTTCACCTGGGCCTGAAGGCGGGTGTGAACGCATTTAATACCGTAGACGCCAGTCGGAATACGGGCATGAAGATAGGTCAAATGGATTACCGGACAGGTTTTCACGCAGGGGGATTAGCGCATATTCATCTCTCACGTCGGTGGGCCGTGCAGCCGGAGGTAGTTTTCTCGGGCCAGGGTGGTCGCCAGACGGTATCGGGAGTTGAGAGCCGGTGGAATCTGAACTATCTCACTGTGCCGCTGCTGGCTCAATATATGTTCGGCGATGGCTTCCGGATCCAGGGTGGTCCGCAGGTCGGTTTTCTGACCAGCGCCAAACTGAACCGGGAAGGGGTAATTACCAACGTAACCCCTAATTATAACCCGGTTGATGCCGGGCTGACGGCAGGGGTGAGCTATGTGGGAGCCACGGGGTTCGGGGTCGATGCCCGCTGGGTGTTTGGCCTGACCAATATCTACAAGAATAATACCAACACCTATAGCCGGAATAACGGGGCGCAGCTAGGTGTTTTTTACCTGTTGGGGTATCATCGCTAAGCCGTTTCTTTTTGCTGATTACGAAAGCCGGAATTTTTCCGGCTTTTTTTCTGCCGGCCGGTCCGGCCGTAGCCTACGTTTCTGAAACCGGCTATACAGCCCGAGAGTTTACAGCCTAGTAAACCGGGCGACACCATCGCCGATCCAACAAAACCCTATGAATCCGGAACACCTGAATTATGGCTTTGCCGCCAGCCGAGAGGAAGATACGCCCGTCGACGAACAGGAATATGTCAACCCCTTACCCCGTGCGGTACTCCGCCCAAACAACTTCATGCTGCTGGATGGCGAATGGCGGTTTGCCATCGACCACGACGACCGGGGTATGACCGAAAACTGGTATTTAGGCCACCAGTACCAGCATATGGCCCACTGGCCCGGCTCCGTTGAAGAGCATATGGCGAAGGCAAAAGAAGAGCATCAGACCACGTTCTGGCGCGATAAGGTTGTGGTCTGGTACGAGCGGGATTTTCCGAAACCCGAACGCACGGAGTCGGCGGAGCGGGCCATGTTTCAGATTACCTTCGGGGCCTGCGGCTACGAAACCCGCGTCTGGCTGAACGGCCATCCGCTCACGACCATCGAGGGCGATGAAGCCCATTACGGCGAATACACCTCATTTTCGTACGAACTGCCGGAGGAGTGCCTGAAGCCGCAAAACCGGTTGACCGTGCGTATTGCCGATACGATGGATGCCGATATTCCGCGCGGCAAGCAGGAGTCGCACGTGTATAAGCGTGGGGGCATCTGGTACCAGACCTTTACCGGCGCGGTACGCAGTGTGTGGCTGGAAACGGTAGAACGAAACCGGTTGCGCTCACGGGTGGGGGTGGTGAGCGTGGTAGAAGATCAACTCGTCCGCTTTAACCTGACCACCCGTATCCATGACCCCGGCGATTATACGCTCCGGCTCATGGTTTTTGAGCGCGGGCAGAAAGCAAAAGAGCCGCTGGCTACCTCTGATTTTCCGCTGAAGCTGGAAGTAGGCCAAAAGCAGCAGCGGGTGGTTATGGAAGTGCCGGGGGCAAAACTCTGGTCGCCCGAGTCACCCAATCTGTACCGGCTGGTGGCTCAACTGATCGACGGTGATGGCTATCCGGCGCAGATTGAATCGACATTTGGGCTGCGTAAAATAGAGGCCCGTGGGCGTTATGTGTACCTGAACAATATCCCTGTTTATCTCGACGGAATTCTGTATCAGCCAGGCACAGGTACGTATGAAGAGATGCGCCGGCATATGCACGGTATGAAAGAACTGGGCTGTAACCTGGTGCGGGTGCATATTGCAGGGGTCGATCCGCGCATCTATAACCTGGCCGACGAAATGGGGATGTTGCTTTGGATAGAAGTGCCCAGTCCACACAGTTCCAATCAACTGAGCCGGGATAATCACCGCGCCGAACTGCTGCGGATGCTGAGCCTGATCGAAACGCATCCGTCGGTGGTAATCTGGAGCTTATACAACGAGGACTGGGGCGCGCAGGATATTGCCATCAATCCCGAGACGCGGAAGTACATCATCGAGATGTACCATTTTATGCAAATCCATCACCCGCAGTTTCTGGTGGTCGATAACGACGGCTGGCACCATATCTCGTGCGAAGGCCGACTGAAATCGGACCTGCTGACAGCTCATCTGTACACGCCGGACCTGGAGCGCTGGCGCGACCTGCTCGATCGGTTGGTGGCGGGGCAGATGGAGGGCGTAGCGGCTAATCCGCTGGTGGTGGGTGACCCGTTCTTCTACCGGCGGCAGGTGCCGCTGATTGTGAGCGAGTGGGGTGGCTTCGGCTTTGCCGATTACGGTGGCCCGGCAGAATCGGCGGAGCGGGCGGAACGTATCCGGCAGTTTAAGCAGGAGCTGCGCAGGCGGGATATTGCCGGTGATGTATACACGCAGGCAACCAACATCGAAGACGAACGCAACGGCCTCATCGACCCGCACACGGGCGAACTGTCGGTACCGGCGGGTCTGCTGCACTCTAAACCGCTGATGCCTCAGCCCTCACCCCTATCCGTGTCGTCACTCACCGCCCAGGACCGGCGGCAGTAGGGTTTGAGTGAAGTTTGAAGTTTAATGTTTGAGGTTTGAAGTTGACACTGGCGAAGCAAACTCAAACTTCAAACTTTAAACATCAAACTTACTTCCGCCCCAGCGTAATCAGCACGACCCCGGAGATGATAATAGCCGCGCCGATCAGCGACTGGCCGGTAATGCTTTCGCCCGCAAACAGGGACCCCAGCAGCAGGGCGACCACGGGGTTGACGTAGGCGTAGGTGGCTACCAATTGCGGGGGGGCATTGCGGGCCAGCCAGGCGTAGGACGAAAAGCCGATGATGGAGCCGAAGATCACCAGGTACAGCATGGAACCGAGCGCTTTGGGCGGAGCCTGAACAATGGAGAACAGCGTAACGGGCTCGGTCAGCATACTTACGGTGAACAGACCCAGGCCACCCACCAGCATCTGCATGCCGCTGGAGATCACCTGCCCCGGCAGCGACAGCCGCCCGGACAGCAGGGTGCCCACCGCCCAGGCCAGGTTCCCGATGGTGATCAGCCCGGCACCGACCAGGTTGTCGTGCATTCCGCCCGCGCTTTGCAGCTTGTCTGGTTTAATCAGGAAATAAACACCGACCAGCCCCAGCAACAGCCCGCCAATGGCCAGATTAGACGGCCGGACCTTATTGAACGAAATCCAGTTGAGTGACAGCAGAAAGATAGGCAGCATACCGGCCAGTAGGGCGGCAACACCCGTAGGAATGTATTGCAGGGCAATGGTCAGACAGCCGTTGGCAATGCCCAGCAGCAGCATACCAATGGTACCGGCAGCCATCCATTGTTTCCGGGTCGGCATGGGTGAGCCCGTCATCCGACCATAGGCGTACAGGATACTCCCAGCCCCCAGAAAGCGCATAGACGCCATGTACAGGGGCGGCATCCGCTCAGTCATGAAATGGATAAACAGGTAGGTAGAGCCCCAGAGAATGTACACCGATGTGAGCGCCAGGATCAGCGTAAGGCGGTGGTTGGGAGCAGAAACAGACGTAGAAACAGATTGCATGGCCAGCGTATTGACAATACTAAGTCAACACTCAAAATTGGTATTTTTCTCCGGCTGCTGCTAATTTTTTTCGGGAAATTATGCGTTGAATATGAATTTTCCAAGGCAATTTGGCAGTTCTCTCAGGATGGGTTATTAAACGGCATCGGCAACTAATAAAATACCTCTGTCTGGTTAGTTTTTAGCTGGTCGATCAGCAGTGTATAGGGCGCTTCTGAAGCCGCTTTCCGGGTAACGGGGTTTTGCCGGAGGTAGAGTTTTTTCAACTGCCGCAGGTTGACCAGCGAGCCGGGTAAATCGTGCAGGTTATTGCTGCTCAGGTCCAGTTCTTCCAGCGACGGCAGCCTGGATAGCACAGGCGGCACGGTGCTGAACCAGTTGTAGCCCACATCAACAATACGCAGGGCCTTGAGTTGGTTCAGCCGGGCGGGCAGGTCGCTAAGCTGGTTGTGATGGGCGTACAGCATCTGAAGCCGGCGCAGTTTCCGCACCGATTGGGGCAATGTCTTGAGCTGGTTGTGCGAAATGGCCAACTGCTCCAGCCGGCGCAGCCGTCCGATGGATGGCGGGAGTTCCGTCAGCTTATTGTAGTACAGGTCCAAGACTTTCAGCCGCCGGAACCGCCGGATCTGGGGCGGTATCGAGCTTAGGCCAACGTTATAGAGGTTCAGGTCGGTAAGCCGGCGCAGGGAGCGGATGCGGCTAATATCCAGGGTTGTCAGCTTGTTATTGCCCAGCCAAAGACTTTCCAGTTTCCGGTTCTGCCGCACCGACACCGGAATGTCAGTAAATTTATTGCCCTGAATATTCAGCGCCAGCAGGTGACGGTTTTTCACAAACGAGAGGCTATCGGCGTGAAGGCCGTTGAACATCACGCTCAGGCGTTTCAAGTGGGGAATGTCGCGGGTGAGCCGTCCCGGTATCCGGTTGAGGCTGTTTCTCGACAGGTCGAGCTCTTCCAGATTCGGGAACCGGTACACTTCGTCGGGAATACTGGTAAGTTCGAGCTGGTTCAGCAAAAGCGCTTTAACGGTATCGGGCCGGGTGGTGGCTTTGGCGGCTTCGAGGGTGTTAATGATGCCGGGGCCTTTACGTGTGGTGCGCGGAGGGGTTACAATCCCAATGGTTTGCATGCCTGTCTGCCGGAATCCGGTTGTGGTTTTTACCGGATGGGGGTGCCGCTCGTACCACTCTCGCATTAGTTCCAGAAGCTGCGTTTCCTGCTCAGGGGTTAAAGCGGCCTGGTAAAATCGACAGAAAACCCAGTCGTAGGATCCATCGGGTCTGATAAACTCATCGGCCTGCAACAATACGCCTTTTACGGGTATTTGCTTCTGGTTCTGCCGGAGAAACTGATCCCATTGGCCCTGATATTTCCTTAAGGAGTCGAAATCTTCCTTACGCTGCCTGATACCTGTCACCGAGGGGTAGCGACCGGCTAACTGCTTGGGTGATACCTGCACAGTGGCCGTATCGCGCAGCAGCACAACCCGGCTTTGTGCGTACGCATTCAGGACAAGACCGCACAGCAAAAGTAGACTAACGGAGAGGGGTTTCATCTGTAACGAAATGTTTAGTTGAATAACGAAGCCGACAGTTATAAATGTATGTATTAGCCGCCTGTTAGTTGAAATTCCCGTCACCAAACGCTTTCTTCAACCGTCCCTCAAATGATGGACCATTCAGGAGGATGCGGCAACATTTTGAGGATAAGTATGTTGCGGATGTAGAAGGCATTTTTTTAGAACAAGAACCTTACCATAACCATTTGCTGCTGTATGGAACCGTTTGATGATATTGAAAATACCGGGATTACGTTTTCCCGGCAATTTGTCGGCTTTTTCCCGCGCCTGATCGGGGCGCTGCTGTTGCTGCTGATCGGCTGGCTTATTGCCCGCGCCGTGCGCTGGGGCGTAGAGAAACTACTGAAAACGATCCGGTTCGACAACCTTACGGCCAAAGTCGGTATCGATACTTTCCTGCAAAAAGGGGGTATTCAGCATTCGTCCAGCTATTTGTTTGCGACGATGATCTACTGGATACTGATGCTGATCGTCTTTGAAGCCTTCTTCAACAGCCTGGGCCTGGAAGTCATCTCGGGCCTGCTGAACGACATTATCCTGTACGTGCCGAATATCATTGTGGCCACCGTTATCCTGATCATTGGCATGTACCTGGCCGATTTTGTGCGTGGCCTGGTAGTGGCGGCCCTGCGCAACGCCAATATCGCCCAGGCCGGCCTGATTGGGCTGGCCGTGCGGGTGCTCATGATTTTCCTGGTATTTGCCATTGCGCTTTCGCAGCTGCGCATTGCCCAGGACATCATTACGGCGGTGGTCACGCTGGTGCTGGGTGCGTTTTGCCTGGCACTGGCTATTGCTTTCGGTTTCGGTGCCCGCGACTGGGCCGCCGACATCGTCAACCGCTACGTGCGTAACCCGCCCACTGACTCCACAGTGGGTACTCCGCCAACAACGCGCATCGGTACCTCGTATCCCAATCCTAAGCCGGAGCAGGATTCGCCGGAACGGGGGTGACGCGGATTTACACGGAAAAATTTTTTATATTAATTCTGTGTAAATCCGCGTCATCCGCGGTCTTTTCAATCCATTAGTTTTTCTTCCCGTCGCCTACTGTGGCGGCCGGTTGTTTCTCGGCCAGCTTTTTGGCGGCCTTCTCGAAATCGCCGGCTTTGACAATGGTCAGCTTGCCGTAGTCGATGTATTTCTTCGCGGCTGCGTTGACCTGCTCGGGCGTGAGGGCCGAAATTTTCTTGTCAAAATCGGCATCGTAGGCAAAGGTCCGGCCTGGTTTGGTCAGGTACTGAGCCCATTTGCCGGCCAGCGAACCATCTTCCGAGCGTGTTACCTGACGACTCTGCAATACGGCCGATTTGGCCGCTTTCAGTTCGGCGTCGGATACTCCATCGGTGACCAGTTTTACAAGTTCCTCCTGGTAAGCTTTTTCAAGTCGCTCGGAGTTTTCCGGGTTATAAATGGCGTATGAACCAAAGTTGGCCACGTTGTCATTGTCATCGGCGTACATGTAGGAGCCTACCCCATAACTGACCCCTTCTTTCTGACGGATACGGGTAGCCAACCGGGAATTCAGGAAGCCACCGCCCAAAATGAAATTTGCCATGTACAGCGCCGGATATTCCGGATCATCATCCCGCATGGGAAACTTCATACCCGTCACAAACATGGCATTGGCCTTGTCGTTGGTTTGAATGGTTTCTGTTTTGGTGGTAGTTGATGTAAGCTGGAGCGGCACCCGAACAAAGGGCCTGGCTGCTTTCCAGGTGCCCAGTGCGTTTTTCACGGTTTTCCGGACGATAGGTTCGTCAAAATCACCGACTACCGAAACCACCCCATGCTGGGCACCGTAAAAGTCTTTGTAAAACTGTTTGATGTCGTCGAGCCTGAGGGCTTTTAGTTCGTCAATTTCCTCATCGAACGTTCGGACATACCAGACATGACCTTTCGGGTACGGATTCAGTAAGCGTTCGGCGGTATTGAACGCCAGGGCGTCCGGTTCCTGTTTCTGGGCTTCAATCTGCGCTAATCGTTCCTGCTTTAACTTCTCAAACTCACTTTCCGGAAAGGAGGGATTACGCAGATAATCCATAATGATAGTGAGCGCGGCCGGCAGATTTTCCTTTGAGGTTTCTATTTGTATGTTGACCTCCTGGCCGCCACCGTACACATAGGCGCGGGTTTTTAGCTTATCCAACTCGTCCTTTATTTGTTGGTAGGTCCGGGTCCGGGTGCCCCGCTCCAGCATAGATGCCGTCAGGCTACCGGCCAGGGTGCGGTTCATGAGGCTTTTTTCGTCGCCGTAGCGCAACCGGATCTGGGCGTTTACCGATCCGCCCCGTGTGCTCTTGGGCAGCAGGGCAAAGCGTAATCCGTTGCTTTCCTGACCGAGCTTCGTCCGGGCATCAATGTTAGCCGGTGATACGTCGAAGGCTTCTCCGGCGGCAACAGCCTTATCGCCTTTATAGTCTTTAACCAACGCCTGCACATCAGGGGTGGCCGGCACCTCCGTCCGGTCGGGGTTCTGCTCAGGTATAAACACACCAACCGTCCGGTTCGAGGGCTTGAAGTACGTAGCGGCTACGCGCTGCACGTCAGATGCGGTGACGTTACGAAGCCGGTCGCGATACAGAAAAACCAGTCGCCAGTCGCCGGCACCCATCCACTCGCTCAACTGAAGCCCGATGCGGTCCGTGTTTTTAAAGAGCAGATCAATGTCCGACAGGAGTTTCGTTTTAGCCCGTTCTACCTCCTCTTCGGTGGGGGCTTTGCGGGCGAGTTCATCGAAGGTGTTCACCATAGCCAGGCGGGCCGAGTCTACCGACTGCTCCTTGCGTACTTCCGCAAAGAAGTAAGCAAACGCCGGGTCGTGCAGCGAGGGTGACCAGCCCCATTGGTAGGCCGCCTTTTTGCTTTCGACGAGCGCTTTGTAAAGTCGTCCGGAGGGTTCATTTGTCAAGACATCCAGTACCACGTCCAGCACGGCATAATCCGGATGGGCGGCTGCGGGGGTGTGGTAGGCAACGCCGACGCCCTGGGTATCGCCCACGCGCCGGAGAGAAACGAACCGCTCTCCATCCTGAACGGGTTCTACCGTATGAGTAGGCTGTAGCACACGGGTCGGTCGGGCAATAGGGCTAAAATACTGATTGATCAAAGACAGCGTTTGGGCCTCATCGAATTTACCAGCCACGAGCAGAATGGCATTGTCGGGCTGGTAATATTTTCGGTAAAACGCCTGAAGGTTTTCGATAGGTACCCGTTCAATGTCCTCTTTGGAGCCGATCGTTGCTTTTCCGTAATTATGCCACAGATAAGCGGTGGATAGAATTCGGTTCATCAGGACGTACTGGGGGGAGTTTTCGCCCATTTCAAACTCGTTTCGGACAACCGTAAACTCGGTCTCCAGGTCTTTTTTTGCAATAAATGAATTGATCATGCGGTCCGATTCCAGATCGAGCGCCCACTTCAGGTTGTCTTCGGTAGCCGAAAAGGTCTCAAAATAATTGGTACGGTCGTACCAGGTTGTCCCGTTGGGCCGGCAGCCGTGTTCGGTTAGTTCCTGCGGAATGTTTGGGTGCCTGGTAGAGCCTTTAAAGACCAGGTGTTCCAGCAGATGCGCCATTCCGGTTTCACCCAGCCCTTCATGCCGGGAGCCGACCAGATAGGTCATATTGACGGTAATGGTTGGTTTGGAGGGGTCCGGAAAGAGCAGCACCCGCAGACCGTTTTTGAGCTGGTATTCGGTAATGCCTTCCACCGAGGTGACTTTGGTGATGCCCTCGGGCAGCTTTTGGGCCGGCAACGTTGAGATGCTGAACAACCACAGGGCTACAATCAGTAGCCGACGGGTAATCTGTAAGCCTGTAGACATAGAGAAAGGGGGTTAGTTAGAGGGCCTGAATCAGCTTTGTCAGTATATTCCGTAGTTACTAAAAGGTGGGACAGAAGTCAAGAACTTCTGGTGTGAGCGGTTAAAAAACGCAGTAGAAGGGGAGAGCGGGCAAAGAAGAAGGCCGGAGCAGTTGCCCCGGCCTTCTGTATACATGTGCCTGACACGTAACGTACACCGTTACTCGTCCCGGTAGTTCATCATATCGTGCAGTTCCTGCTTGGTCTTACCGGTTTTCTGCTGCAAACGGCCATACATTTCGTCTTTCTTGCCGTCGGCGTAGTCGAAATCATCGTCGGTCAGGTCGGCCCAGGCCTGCTTCATTTTGCCTTTAAACTCGTTCCAGCCGCCTTTTACCCGATCCTTGGCGCCATCGGCAGCCAGATTGTCATTGTCCAAATCTCTGTCTCTGTTCATAACGTTTTGTGTTTTTTAAGTTCACCATTCTATAACTATCGAAGGATGGAATTGTTGTAATTTTATATGGGAGTAATTTGAATGCCTGCCTGATCGGGTATGCAGAGATTGTACAGCTGATAGGGAGCGCGTAAAAAAGCCGAAGCATGAGCCCCGGCCTTCTTACATCACAACCTCAGAAAATATCAGGTCAGGAGAGTCTCTGTGCAGAGTACGGTCTTATGACGTGACTATACATCTTATAACGGGTAAACCGCAAAAATGTTTACCCATCCATAGGTTGATGTTTCAGCAGGTGCTGCACCACCCGCTCGGAGTCCATTTGAATGCTCCGTAAAATGCCTGTGAGTGGCGTGGTGAAACCCAGGAAGCATAATCCGGTCAGCTCGCTGGTGTCGAACCACATATGCCGGGGGTATCCCTTTGGGTTCAGCACCTGATCGGCCAGTGGCCCCAGCAGCGCTGCCAGACCAGTACGGTAGCCGGTGGCCATGATAATGGCATCGAACGGAATGTCCCGGCCGTCGGTGAAGGTAACGGTTTTGGCGTTGACCTGCCGGATGCCGGGTACTACGCTGATGTTGCCTGCTTTGATCTGATCGAGTGTACCCAGATCGATTACCGGAATTTTACCTAATTTCCGGATCTGGTAGGAGGGCGGGTACGGCGGCTTCTGTAAACCGTAGGCCGACAGATCACCCACCGTCAGCCGCTGCGACAGGCCCGCCATCAAATCGTAAAACCAGTTGGGGAATTTGTTCAGGAAGATAGCCGTGGGCTGGGTGGGCCGCCCGAACATATCGCGTTTGACGATATTGACCGGGCCGCGCACCGAAATAAAAGGCTTTGCGCCGTATTCGTACAGGTCCAGGGCAATCTCGGCCCCGGTATTGCCCATACCCACCACCAGCACCTGCTCCCCGGCAAAGGGGGCCCCGTTGCGGTAGTCGCGGCTGTGCCAGATAATACCCCGGAAGGTCTGCTGCCCCGGCAGTTCGGGCTGGTAAGGTACGCGATTATAACCGGTGGCCACCACCACCTGCCGGGCCTCAAACCGATCGGTCTGGGTCTCGACCCGCCACTCGCCCTGCCTGCCCCGCCGTATGCCGGTTACCTGTTGATTAAAAAGCGGGGTAATGCCGAAGTGTTCGGTGTAGCGCTCCATATACTCTACCAGTTGCAGCCGGGATATGTAGCGGGGATAATGCGCCGGAAACGGCAGGTGAGGCAGGGCCGAGTACTCTTTGACCGTATGCAGATGCAGCCGGTCGTAATGCTGCCGCCAGGCATAGCCGATGTATGCACTGGCTTCCAGGAGAGTAAAGGGGACATGATGGTAGGCCAGTTGGCCGGCCATAGCCAGTCCGGCCGGCCCGGCCCCGATAATAAGGATTGGTTTGGTCATGGCTAAGGATCAAAGCGGCTATACGTATGGGTGTAAACGGAGTAATCCGGAAATTGTCATTTGTTTTAATGAGTGTTTAATCGTGAGAACCGGTTATCTACAGACATTTGTGTGTATCAACATGATTCACCAGGTTACATCATGAAAGCTGCATCTGTTCCCGACAATGAAGCCGCCCGTCTTAAGGCGTTGAACTCCTATTCAATTCTGGACTCAATGCCCGAGGAGGAGTACGATAGTATAACGCGGATTGCCACCGAAATCTGCCGGGCACCCATATCGCTCGTTAGTCTGATTGACGAGAACCGGCAGTGGTTTAAATCGCGGCAGCGGCTGAAAGTCACCGAAACGCCCCGCGACCAGTCGTTTTGCGCCCACGCCATTATTCAGCCCGACCAGATATTCATTGTCTCGGACGCCCGGCAGGACGAGCGGTTTGCCGACAATCCGCTGGTGACGGGCTACCCCAACGTGGTCTTTTACGCCGGGGTCCCCCTGGTCGATAACGACGGTTTTCCGCTGGGTTCCCTCTGCGTGATCGACAACCGCCCCCGCACCCTTACCGAAAACCAGCTACTGGCCCTGAAAGCCCTGGCCAGGCTGGTCACAACCAACTTTGAGCTCCGGCGCACCCGAAAGGCGCTGGAGGAGACCCGCAAAGCGCTGGCGGAAGCGCAGAAAAACGGGTAACCGTCTCGCTGAATCCTGCCTGCATCCGCTCAAACCTAAAGGTATTTGTCGGTTAAACAACGGTCGGTGGCGTCAATGGGGCATAACCTTTCCGGCAGACAGATGGTTGGTAGACTACTACCATTTTACCAACGTTATGAAATATACCTGGTTCGTTTTTTGTTTGCTGCTTTGGGAAAGTAGCTCCCCCGCGTTGCTGTCGATAAGGCACAGAACGTGGATTTTAGCCGCTACCGGACGGTTCTATTGAAGATGCCGTGGGTAACCCCGCCAATATCAATGAGCAACTGACCCGGCAGGTCGAACGAATCGTAGAGAAATTTCCGGATCGGAACAGTTAGCGCAAAAAAAGCCTGGTTGGGAAATGTAAGCCGATCAGGCTTTTTTCTCTTATTTTTCCTCGTCCGAATGATTAATGGCCACCACCAGTTTGCCCGTTGCGTGGCCGGCTTCACTGTGCTGGTGCGCTTTGGCTATTTCCGGCAGCAGATACACATGCTCGATCACCGGTTCCAGCCGACCGGCCGCTACCAGGGTCAGCAGCCAGTGCATATCGTCTTTGCTGAACTTCATGGCAATCGTATCGGTCTTCTGGTTGGTAAAGGTGGTGACCACATCCTGAAAAAGCTGCGCAGCCGAGGGTACCGTAGCAATGTAAATGCCGTCGTCGGTCAGCACCTTTTTGCACTCGCTGAAAGACCGCTTGCTCACCGTATCAAAAATGATTTTATAGCGGTCGGGGAGCTGCGTAAAATCCTCCTTCCGGTAATCGATAACGCGGCCGGCTCCTAACCGGCGCACCAGGTCGGTATGGCGGTCACTGCATACAGCCGTAACGCGGCCGCCCAGGATACACGCAATCTGCACCGCAAAGGTGCCCACTCCGCCCGCAGCGCCGTTGATCAGCACCTGATCGCCGGGTCGCAGATGGCCCAGGTCCCGTAGGGCCTGCAAGGCCGTGAGACCCGCAATAGGAATGGCAGCCGCCGGCACGTAATCAAGATCGTCGGGCAGTTTCACCACGTTCTTCTGATGGGCCAGCGCGTATTCGGCATAGCCGCCCCCGTCCAGGCCGAGTTCGGCCACTACCCGGTCGCCGGGCCGGAAGTCCGTCACCATCAGCCCGGTGGCCACTACTTCGCCGGCGCATTCGGCCCCCAGAATCCTGGGGAACTTTCCCGGCAGCCATTTAGAGAAACCTGCCCGCAGTTTCCAGTCGAGGGGATTGATGCTGGTGGCGTACACGCGGATGAGCACATCGTGGTGATCGGGTACCGGCTGGGGTACGTCCTGGAGCTGCAATACGCTGCTGTCGCCGTTCTGGTTGATTACAACTGCCTTCATAGATGAACGAGTGGGGGAACACGCTATTTTTGTCATAACAATTTTCCCGCCAAAACGTCTCCGAAAGCAGTTGCGCAGCACTGGTCAGATACCGTCGGTCAGGGCTTTCATTTTTGCCAGGGCGGTCTGGACCACCTGTTCGGCCGGCTGGGCGTAGTAGTTTTTGTTGAACACTTCCAGCGACAGCACAATGGGACGGTCCGGATTACGAATCGTTTGCAGAATGCGCCGGATCGGGGCAACACCGTCGCCCGGATACACGCGGTCGGCATCGGTAATGACCTCCGGCGACAGCGTAGCCGGGTAATCGTTCACGTGGAAGATCTCAATGCCCGGTTTGCCCACCAGCGGGAGGCTATCGAGACTTGATTTGCCTTTGTAGAGGTGGTACACATCGAGCAGGAGCCGGGCCGAGGGGTGACCGCTTTCAACGGCCACGTACATAACGTCGCTCAGCCGGTTCAGATTGGCCGAAAAGCCCCAGAGTTCCAGGTTGGGCACAACGCCGGTCTGATCGCCCAGCTCCAGAATGGCCCGGTAGCGTTCGGCGGCTTTCCGTAAGTCGAGACCGGGCGTTTGGGTGGCTCCCATGGGCGGAGAGGCCACGCGCCGGCAGTCGATCTGCGCCAGTTGGTCCATTTCGCGTTTCATCTGCTCCAGGCCTTTGGCGCGGGTGTTGTTATCGTCTACAATCCACTGCGCAAAGCCGATGGCCTGCTCGGCTTTCAGGCCCAGATCGCTGAGCCGCTTCCGGGCATCGGCCAGCGTACCCCCGCTGTTCAGAAAATCCTGGAGGGTATTGATCCAGATTTCGACGGAGCGGAACCCGGCCTTCGAGGCTACTTCGAGTTCTTTGACAAAGCCCAGTTTCTGCCCCCGGATGGTGCTCATGTTGAGGCAGGGAATAAACGCGGGGGGCGTTTTGGGTTTCGGCTGAGACCGGCTGACGCGGGGCAGCAGCGTGGCTCCGGCGGTGGCGGCTAAGGTTGTTAAAAGCTGACGGCGGTTCGGTAGGGAGTCGGACATTGGATTTTGGATTGGGAATTTCGGGTTTCGGATTACTAACGCGCGATATGCGGACTACTAACGCGCAAAATAAGGATTCTTTCTGGTAAAAGACGGCGGCTGCCGCGGGCTACTGACAATTTACCGGCCGAAGCCGCCGGCCGGTCGGAACCACAGCGACCGGTCGGCGGTTTATGTTAAGAGACTTCGCCGGTTGGCGGGGCCGACGTCTCTACCCGAATGAATAAATCGCTGCGGAGCATCCGGTACTTTCTCTTTAGTCAATACCTTTCGGATGGCCTGCGAACGACCCTGGCAATTCTGTTGCCGGCGCTGATTGTCGGGCAACTGCACACCCTTGATACCGGACTGATGCTGTCGCTGGGGGCGCTCTGCGTCAGCATCACCGACATGCCGGGGCCGTGGCAGCATAAGCGCAACGGCATGCTGGCCGGGGTGGTATTTGTAGGGCTGGTGGCCCTGATTACCGGCTTTGCCCGGCTGAATACCTATACCCTGGGCCTGGAGATTCTGCTGGGCAGCTTTTTCTTTTCCATGTTTGTGGTATACGGCAACCGGGCGGCTGCCGTGGGCTCGGCCGCGCTGCTGGCCCTGATCCTGATGATGGACCGACCGCTGCCACCGATGGACGTTTTGGGGCACAGCGCCCTGATTCTGGCGGGCGGCTTGTGGTATATGGCCATTGGGCTGCTGTTTTTTCGTATCCGGCCGTACCGGCTGGCGCAGCAGGCCCTGGGCGAGTGTGTCCACGAAATTGCCCGCTTCCTGGCGGTCAAAGCCCGGTTCTACGATAGCCGCACCAATCTCAAAGCCGATTATCAGCAGTTGGTGACCCAGCAGGTGGTGGTCAGCGAGAAGCAGGAGGTGGTGCGCGAAATTCTGTTCAAAAGCCGGCAGATTGTGGAGGAACCTACCACGATCGGGCGGATGCTGGTACTCATTTTTGTGGATACGGTAGACCTATACGAGCAGATTTCAGCTATGTATTACGACTATGCCTCGCTGCGGAAACGGTTCGGCCACACGGGGGTGCTGGATCAGATGGCCGAGCTGATTAATCACCTGGTGGTTGAGCTGGACGAACTCGGGTTAGCCATTCAGGCCAACCGGTCCCTGGCTCCTGCTACCGATGCTGACCATAGGCTGGACCAGTTGAAAACCCGGATCGACCAGGTAGGGGAAACCGGGACGGGCGAAAGCAATCTGGTGCTGAAAAAAATTCTGGTCAACCTCCGCAACCTCTACCGGCGCATCGGCGATATGCGGCAACTGCTCGCGGGCGGGGCCACCCACCCGCCCGACCGCTGGATCAGTGCCGATTACATCCGCTTTGTTTCTGCTCAGCGGATCGACATCCAGGAGTTGCTGACAAACCTGAGTTTCGACTCGTCGGTGTTCCGGTATTCGCTCCGGATGGCCCTGGCCTGCCTGACGGGCTTTGTGGTTATCAGGCTGCTCGCCTACGGACAGCATAGCTACTGGGTACTGCTGACGATCACGGCCATTCTGAAACCAGCCTTCAGCCTCACCCGGCAGCGAAATTACGAGCGCATCGTGGGTACCCTGGCCGGCGGGGTAATTGGCGCGGCCATCCTGCTGCTGGTGCAGAACCAGACCGTGAAGTTTATCTTTCTGCTGCTCTTTATGCTGGGGCTGTACAGCTTTCAGCGTAAAAACTACATTGTGATGGTGGTGTGCGTCACCCCCTTTGTGTTGATCCTGTTCAACTTCATGGGCCTGGGTTTTCTGGATATTGCCGAAGAGCGTGTGCTGGATACGCTGATCGGCTGCGGCATTGCGTTTTCGGCCGGCTACCTGATTTTTCCCAACTGGGAGTCGGACCAGCTGACCGGGCATATGGCCGCCGTGCTGAAGGCTAATCTCCATTACCTGTCGCAACTGGCGCAGACGCTGGCCGGCAAGGCCGTGCCGGTTGCCGATTACAAACTGGCCCGGAAAGAGGTATATGTGCGTTCGGCCAATCTGTCGGCGGCTTTTCAGCGAATGCTGTCGGAGCCCCGCAGCAAACAGCGCCACCAGAGCGAACTGCTCGAATTTGTGGTGTTGAACCATATTGTTTCGTCCAATATTGCCACTATTGCGTCGGAGCGCATTCACCAGCCGCACACGGCCCATTCCGCTGACGTTTTAAAGCCCGTGAAAAAAGCCATAGCCTTGCTGCACGGGGCGCTGATGCGGCTGGCCCCCGACACCGACCTGCCTTTACCCGACACGGCAGCGGAACCGGAGCGCCTGCCGGTAGCTACCCGGCCGGAAGACGACCACCTGCTGACCGAACAGCTTACATACATACAGAACCTCAGTGCAGACATCCGCCGGGTAACCGAAACCATAGCCGGCGAAACTTCCTGAATTGAAGATCGTTCAAAGACGATTTTCGGCTTTGTTGCCGGCTTTGGTTCAGTATTTCCGGAGCAGCCTGATTAGTTTCCGGCTAATCACGTCATAGCCTGCGTCGGAGGGATGCAGGCCGTCGTAGGTTTGGTCCACCGCATCAGCGGGATAAGGGTACTCATCCGTTTCCGGATTGAAGGGAATGGTCGTGTACGCCGGATACCGATAGTTCTGGTACATTCCGGTCTGGGGGTTTTTCAGCCGTTTGTATTTAATCAGCTTGTCGAGCCGCAGTGCCCGCGTGTGATATAGGTCTACCACGGGGATCTTCTCCAGGCGACCGATGGAGTCAATGGCATTGGCAAAGGCTTCGAGCGACTGGCCGTTTTTGGGCTGGTAGGAGCCGAACGCGTTGTTTTTGAAATTGAACAGGTACACAAAATCGGCACGCTGCATGGGCGTGATCAAGACGATACGGGCCTGCGGATTCAGGCTGCGGAGTTTGTTGATGATGATGCGAAAGGACCCGTAAACGGTGCTGTTTCCCGCGTTGGCCTGATAATCGGCGAGCCGGCCCAGCGGGCGCCCCGCCCACCAGTCGTTGGTCCCCAGAAAGATGGTGTACATATCTGCCTGATTGAGGCCGAGCTGATCGATAGACTGGGCAATGCGGCCGGCGGTCCAGCCATTATGCCCCTGGTTGGTGTACCGGATATGCGGCAGCTTCTCAACCACCCGAGTCATGTACCCTTTGGTTATGCGGTTCTTTGTTTCGTCGGGATGCTCATTCAGGTACGTGATCGAGTCGCCGATAGCCACCCAGGTGCGGGGTTTTGGCGCAAACGCACCGAGTATGCCCAGCAGGGCGACCAGTACGAATAGCAGAGTGCGTTGGTTGTTCATCTGACAGGTAAAAGAAAAGGGGAGGCAGGTAATTACCCGGTTCTGGAAAGTTTTTTGGCGATCAGCGGCACCACCACCCGAAACGTATCGCTGGTCTCCTCAATCTCAATGGCAGGCTGGTTGAGCAGCTTATATTTTTCGGTAATGTTCAGCAGCCCTTTTCGGGTCGAGTTGAGCCTGCTGTTCGGCTTGCGCTGCAGGTTGTTGCTCACGATGAGCGAATCAGCCTGATCGGTGGCAATGCGGATGTGCAGGGGCTGGTCGGCGGAGACAATATTGTGCTTCACCGCATTTTCGACCAGCAACTGGAGGGTTAGGGGTGGCAGCAGCCGCTCGCGGACGCTGTCGCCGATGGCAAGGTCGAGGTGGATACCCTGGCCGTAGCGGGTCTTCAGCAGGTGATAGTACGAGTTGATAAAGCTGATTTCCGTGCTGACCGTCGTCAGTTCCCGGTCGTTGGCCTGAAGCAGGTAACGGTACACGCTCGACATCTCATCCACAAACTGTTCGGCCTTATCGGGGTCATCGGTGATGAGCGACGACAGCGAGTTGAGACTGTTGAACAGAAAGTGCGGGCTGATCTGGGCCTGGAGCGCCCGCATCTGCATTTCGGTCATTTCCTGCTTCAGCTTTTGCACGGCCAGTTCGGCTTCCAGGTGTTCGCGCCGGCGCTGTTCGCGTTCGTGGGCCAGGGCCTGTTCCACCACCGCTTCTTTCACCGACGCCTGGCGGTGGCGGTAGGTCAGACCCAGCGAAAAGCACACCAGTTCCAGAATAATACCCAGTTGCAGGTAGGTGATGGGTGCCTGCCAGACGCTCAGTATGTTGTCTAAATCCTTGATGACCAGGGTTAACACCATCGCTATAACGCCACCTACCACCAGAAAAGCCGAGCCGGAAATAAAATAGCGGCTACCCGGTTCCGGCCGTCGATAAATGTTGATGATAATGTACACCGACAGTACCGCCAGGAGTGTCCGGACCACCGTATGCACTAGTTCGTGCATTGGGTGTTGCCAGTAATCCGTCAGGTAGCAAAAAACAACCTCGGTCAGCGCATAAGCCATCAGGCCGGCCTGCACGTATCGAAACAGGCGCAGGAGCCTGGGGTTATTTTCCCGGAGCCCCAGAAACGTATTCGCAAAATTGAAGTAGAAAAAGTACGCTACCATCGGGACGATGATGCGGGTATAATGCCAGGTCGGATAGTCCAGCCGGCTGATGAACCAGGGTGAGCGCAGGGAAAAGTACGCCAGCCAGGCCAGCATATAGGCCGTGTACAATCCGTAAATCCGCTCCCGGTACATGTACCACTGTACACTATTGTACAGCAGCATGGACAGAATCATGCCCAGGAAAATAAAGAGCCAGTCGTCGTAGTTCAACCGTATGTCGCGTTGGTGGGTAAACGGCAATGAAGGTACGAATAAACCGGAAGATTGAGCAATAGGGAGGCCGCTTTCGGGAATGGAATGCTCGGCCGGCCTGGTTGATAATCCGCCAATTCTTTCGTAATTTAGAGGTATGAATGATACCCAAACGGCGGCCCAGTTACTGGCTAAACGTTTCCCCCATAAACCTACAGCCGGGCAGCTTCAGTTTTTTGAGCAGATCGGTGTCTTTATCGCCCGCGAAGACTTTGAACACTACCGGGACTGCTTTCTGCTGCGAGGCTACGCGGGTACCGGTAAGACCACCCTCATCAGTACCCTCATCAAAGTGCTGCCCCGCTTCGGGTACAAGTCGGTGCTGCTGGCTCCCACCGGCCGGGCGGCTAAAGTGATGGCCAATTACGCCAAAAAGCCGGCGCAGACTATCCACCGGAAAATTTACCGGCAGGTGGCCGACCCCGCATCGGGTGGCCTCAGCTTTCAGCGGCAGCGCAACTACCACGAAGATACCCTCTTTATTGTGGATGAAGCTTCCATGATCTCCGACGAAGCCGAACACGGCTCGCAGGGCTTGCTCACCGACCTGATCGATTTTGTGTTCGAAAGCCCCGGCAACAAGCTGATGCTGGTGGGCGATACCGCTCAGTTGCCGCCGGTAGGCCGCGATATTAGCCCGGCGCTGGACAAAGGCTTTCTGGCCCGGAATTTCGACATGACCGTTTACGAGCAGGAGCTGACCGAAGTGATGCGGCAGGATGAAGAATCCGGTATTCTGCTGAACGCTACCAGCCTCCGGAGCCTGCTGGGGGATGAACCCGCCCCCCTGCCGGCGGACCTGCTGGGGTTCGATGCCCTGGTGGCCGAGCCCGCCCCCAGGCCGGCCGGTGCGCTGGCCATCCGGCTCGATACGAAGTCGTACCGCGATATTTATAAAATGCCCCTGACCCGGCTGGAAGACGGTATCCGCTACGCCTATGATAAATACGGCCGGGAGAACAGCGTGATTCTGTGCCGGTCCAACAAAATGGCGGTGCAGTATAACCAGTTTGTCCGCCGGATGATTAACCAGTGCGAAGAAGAGCTGGACGCGGGCGATATGCTGATGATTGCCCGGAACAACTACACCACCCTGGAAGAAGACTCGCCCGCCGGTTTTCTGGCCAACGGCGAGTTTGCCGAGGTGATGAAGATCCGGAAGAAAGAAGAAATGCACGGCTTTAACTTTGCGACCGTCACCCTCCGGCTGGTCGACTACGAGGAGCAGCCGGAATTTGAGGCCAAGATCATCCTGAATACGCTGCACTCGCCCACGCCCTCGCTGAACGCCGATGAACACCGGGCCTTGTACGAGAGCGTGATGAAGGACTATTTCTACATCAAGTCCAAAAAAGAACGGGCCGAAGCCATCCGGCGCGACCCCTACCTGAACGCCTTGCAGGTAAAGTTTGCCTATGCCCTCACCTGCCACAAAGCGCAGGGCGGGCAGTGGAGTGCCGTGTTTATCGACCAGGGCTTTCTGCCGGAAGGGCAGGTCAACAACGAGTTTGTGCGCTGGCTGTACACCGCCCTGACGCGGGCTACCGATGAGGTATACCTGATGAACTTCAGTCCGCAGTTTTTTGGCTAACCGTATCTTACACCCGCAGAAAGACTTTTTTCCGGTAAAGAAAATACAGGAACGCCCATTTTACGCCCAGAAACGCCAGCACACCTGCTACGGCTTTGGCCGGCTCGGAGGACAGGAAACCAATCAGGCCGTCGAAGAGATAATGCGCGGTATGCTCAAAATCAATTAACGAGCCGGCCATGTAAATCAGGATGGAATTCATGCCGATGACCGTGAAAAAGAGGGTCCAGTGTTTGATGTTCTTCACGTCGATTACCCAGTAAAACAAGGCCAGTAACAGCAGGCTGAGGCCACCCGTTACCAGCACAAATGAGCTGGTCCACAGGTTTTTGTTGAGCGGAAACACAAAGCTCCAGGCCCAGCCCACGAGCAGACAGGCCACGCCCGCCAGTACCAGCAGGATTGTTTTTCGCGCCTGCCCAACCGTCCGACCGTCGGTGCGCAGCAGCGTACCTGCAAAAATGCCGAGCAGGGCATTGCCGATAGCCGGTAGGGTAGACAACAGCCCTTCGGGATCATGAACGGTCTTATACAGATGGCCGGGAACGAGCAGCCGGTCTACGTACCCCGCGAGGCTGCATTCCATCGTCAGCACACCCGCCCCGCAGCCCGGCACCGGTATCAGCATGAGCATGGCCCAGTACCCCAGCAGCAGCCCCGCAAACCAGCTATACTGTGCCCGCCGGCCGGCATAGACGTAGATAAGCTGCGCACACATCCCCGCCAGACCGATCCGGCCCAGCACGCTGGGGAAGCGCATCTCGGCAAGGGGTGTGGTAAACAGGCCATTGTTGTAGATGATGCCCAGCAGCACCAGGATGAGCCCTCGCGTGATGATCTTCCGGGCCAGTTCGGCTTTGGGGGCTCCTTTTTCCAGCCGGCTGCCGATGGAGAAGGGCGTAGAGACCCCTGCCATGAACAGGAACAGCGGAAAGATAAGGTCGTAGGGGCTGAAGCCGTTCCAGGCGGGATGCTCAAACTGCTCCGCCATAAAGATGGCCCAGGCCCAGCCGGTGGTTTTGGCCAGCGCGTGAAAGATGTTGTCTCCGCCGATGATCCAGAACATATCAAAGCCGCGGAGGGTGTCGAGGGATAGGAGCCGCCGGACCGGAGCGGGTTGGGCCACGGCCGGTTCAGATGTTGTTACGGTAATGGGTTGGTGCATACTGCGTGTTACTGAATAGGTTAAGCGAACAGGGGTTGATAATACGAAAATTTTTGCAATTCGCGACCCGCAGAAAAGAGAAAGTAAGGGTTGAATATAGTTTACGACTATGATTTGTTAACAACGCTAAAACTAGTGATCCATGAGACGATTGGTGGTGGGCTTTTTTGATACAACAACGGAAGCACAAAACGCGGTAACCCGACTAACAAACAATGGCTTCGACGAGGCTGACGTCAATCAGCGCGACTGCCAGACTGATACGGATACGACCAATACGGAGGCTGCCGGCAACAGAGAACGCCCGGCCGCATCGGCTGATGATGCGGATCAGACCGATGGTATTCTGGGCTTCTTCCGGTCGCTGCTGGGCAGTAACGATGACGACTACTATAAACAGTATGCCGACCTGGCCAGCCGGTGTTCTGTGGTGGCCGTGCATATAGACTCTGTCGAGGAAAGCATGCTGGCCGTCGAGATTCTGGAAGACTGCGGGGCCGTGGAAGTAGATCCTAAAGGGTGAATAGCTCAGACCCGCAGGAAAACCTTTTTCCGATACAGAAAATACAGGAACACCCACTTTACAGCCAGCAGCGCCAGTACCCCGGCCAGCCCTTTGGCGGTATCGGACGACAGAAAGCCGATCAGCCCGCCGAAGATGTACTGGGCGGTGTGGTTGAAATCGATGAACTTGCCGGCCAGGTAGATCAGCACGGAGTTCATGCCGATGACCGTAAAGAGGATGGTCCACTTCCGGATACCCTTCACGTCGATCACCCAGTAAAACAGGGCCAGCAGCAGCAGGCTCAGGCCACCGGTAACCAGCACGTACGAACTGGTCCACAGGTTTTTGTTGACCGGAAAGGCGAAGTTCCAGGCCCAGCCCAGCAGCAGCAGCGTCAGCCCCGCGATCACCAGCATACCGGTTTTGCGGGGCTGACTTATTGTCCGGCCGTCGGTGCGCAGCAGGTTACCCGCAAAAATGCCGAGCAGCGCGTTGGAAATGGCCGGCAGGGTCGACAAAATACCCAGCGGATCGTGAATGCCGCGTAATAGCCGACCGGGTAGGAGGGTGCGATCCAGGTAACTGGCCAGATTGCACTCTGTGGTAATGATGCCCGCTCCGCAGCCGGGCACGGGTACCAGCATCATTAAGGCCCAATAACCCAGCAGCAATCCGGCGAACCAGCCGTACTGCGCCCGCCGGCCGGCATACACATAGATGAGTTGCGCAAACATGCCCGCCAGGCCAATGCGGCCCAGCACGCTGGGGTACCGGATATCGTCGAGCGTCCGGGTGAACAGCCCGTTGTTGTAGATGATACCGAGCAGCACCAGAATAAGGCCACGGGTAATGATCTTTTGGGCCAGAGCGGCTTTTGGCGTCCCTTTCTCCAGGCGGCTGCCGATGGAAAAAGGGGTAGATACACCCGCCATGAAGAGGAAGAGCGGGAAGATGAGATCGTAAAACGTAAAGCCGTTCCAGTCGGGGTGGACAAACTGCCCGGCTATCAGCACTGCCCAGGCCCAGCCGGTAGTTTTGGCCAGCACGTGGAAAATATCTTCTCCGCCGATGATCCAGAACATATCGAAACCGCGGAGGGTATCCAGCGAGAGAAGCCGCCGGACCGGAGCGGGCTGAGCCACCGCCGGTTCAGGTGTTGTAACAGGAGCAGGTTGGTGCATATCGGGTTCAGGAAACAGGCTAGGGTTAGGCAGCCTTCGGGGCCAGGCAATTGGCTATAGCGCATACCCTTGAGATCCCGAAGCCGGCGAGCCCAAGTTACAAAAGATTTTCTGGAAACTCCGGCCCGGATAATACGCTCGAACCTAAAGCAACCTATATTTTGCCAATACGGTTACGGTGGCAGCAAACAAATTAAAATCGGATGATAGTTTGCTTGCTTTTTGTCTTGCAGAAGCACTAACCCATGATTTTGACCTTAACCATCCATAACCGCCAATAGCCCCGTTAAAATCAGGTTCGCCGTTGCTTCATTACTGGCGGTGGGAATATTATACAGCACACCGACCCGAAGCAGCGCTTTTATGTCAGGATCATGTGGTTGGGCGGCCAGGGGGTCCCAAAAGAAGATAAGGACGTCAACCTGCCCTTCGGCAATAAGCGCACCGATTTGGAGATCGCCCCCTAACGGACCACTCAGGAGTTTATGCACCGGAGTTTGCAGGGCCTCCTCTACCAATCGACCGGTAGTACCCGTGGCTAATAGTTCATGCCGCAGGAGGGTGTCTCGATGTTCGGTTACCCAGTTAACCAGCTCATCTTTGCGCGCATCATGCGCAATCAGGGCAATACGTTTGCGATGTCCAGTTTCTATGTCCATGTCGGTTTCTACTTCTTCAGCGCTTCCTGCACCGGATTGCCCACGCTGCCGCTTGGCGGCAGTATGTGGAGCAGGGCGGAGATAGTCGGGGCAATGTCGGAGATATAGGTACGTCGCAGTGTTTCGCCTTTGTTGACGCCCCAGCCGTAGAGCAGGAACGGTACGTGCGTATCGTAGTTGTACGGTGAACCATGGGTAGTGCCGGTACCGCTGCCGGAAATCCAGCCCGACTGGGTGACGATCTGAATATCCCCACTGCGTTTGGCATTGCGGTTATTCCTGTACAGTTCCAGTTGGTACGAGTTCAGATTGGCCGTGCCTAAGCTCCTCAGGTCGATTACATCGGCAATCCCTGGCAGCGGTAGCAGGGCTTCCCGAACCACCTCGTACACCGCATCGACCGAAAGCTTTTTGTCTCGCAGCACCTGATGGTTGAGGTAAAGCTGGTAGTTGCTGGTCGACCGGATGTATTCACCGGGTCCGAAGGCTGCTTCCAGTTTGTTTTTTAATGCACTGCGGAGTTCGGTGCTGTTGATTATGCCGGCCGGCAGGTTGTGTTGTTTCCAGAAGCCCGGAATGTCCATTACGCCATGGTCGGCCGTTAAGAAAACAGTATAGTTGTTTTTGCCGACCCAGCTGTCAAGGAAGTTCAGCAGCTCGGCAAAATCCAGGTCAAGGCGCAGGAAAATATCCTGCTGCTCAATGGAGTTTGGCCCGAGCGAGTGACCGACGCCATCGGGTGTCGAGAAGCTTACCGCCAGGAAGTCCGTGAAACTGCCTTTGCCCAGGTTTTCGCCTTTGATGGCGGCAATGGCCATGTCTTTGGTCATGGTGTTACCGCCGGGTGTGCCGGTGACTACCCCAAAGGCATTGCCGGCGGTACCAGCCAGTTCGTAGGGGAAGACCGGCCGGGCCGCTCCGCCGATGCGGGCTTCGTACGGCTGGTCGTCGGGCGTACTTTCGGTGTACTCGTCGATGGGGCGCAGGGTGTTCCAGCCATTTTTCGTGTACTCGGCATAGAGTTTTCGGGTGTTGATGTCTTTTACCCATTGGGGCAGCTCCGTCCGGTAGTAGGTGCTGGTGATCCAGTTGCCTGTTTTGGAATCGTACCAGTACGCACCCGTGGCCGCATGACCGGCCGGCAGAATAGAGCCCCGGTCTTTGATGGAGATACCGATGGTTTTGGACCGGAAGTTGGAGGCAATGCGGAGCTGATCGGTAACGGTGCTGGTCAGCATGTTTCTGGGCGACATTTTACCCGCCGGCGCATTGCTGCTGCCGACCGTTTGCACGGTGCTGTCCTCGGCGCAGTACATGATCCGGCCGGCCATGGGGTCAAACCAGTCGTTGCCGATAATGCCGTTGATGGCCGGAATGGAACCCGTATACACGGCCGCATGACCGGGTCCGGTAACCGTCAGCGCGTAAGGGTAGTGGTGATTGCGGCAGTTGAAGCCGCCGGTCAACATGCGCTTGAACCCGCTTTCGCTATATTTGTCGTAGTAGCGATAGAAGTAGTCGTACCGCATCTGATCGACCACAATGCCGACCACCAGTTTAGGCTGGGGTAAGGTAGTGGAGGAAGCTGCCGGAGCGGATTTTCGGGCTGATTGAGCCGTAGCGGTTAAGGCAACAAAAAGCGTTACGGCGAGTATGGACAGTTTTTTCATGAGGGTAGCATTACGAACGCAAAAGACGGTGATGCGTCTATCATACTGAAGTTTTGACGGATGAGGCTACCCGCAGCGAATTATTCGCAGCCGGTAAAGGTCTGATTCAATCGGGAAAGAGGATACTTAAAAAAGAAAAATTATGGCTGAGAAACTGCCGGACGGGCTTTGGCCGGTAATGATTACGCCCTTGACGCCGGGTAATACCGTAGATGTAGCGGGGCTGGAACGGCTGACGGAGTTCTACCTGGATGCCGGTAGCAGCGGGCTGTTTGCCAACTGCCTGTCGAGTGAGATGTTTCAGTTGACGGAGGAGGAGCGGCTGCTGATTACGCAGACAGTGGTAAAGACCGGCCGGGGGCATGTCCCGGTGGTGGCGACCGGCTCGTTTAGCCAGGACGTGACGGCCGTGGCGGAATCTATCAAAAAGATCTACGATACCGGCGTGCAGGCAGTGGTGCTGGTAACCAATATGCTGGCGCAGCCGGACGAGAGCGAAGAGGTGCTGAAAAGCCGTCTGGAGCAGATTATGGCACAGACGGGCGATATACCGCTGGGCGTTTACGAATGCCCGGTGCCATACAAGCGGCTGCTGAGTCCGGCACTGCTGGAGTGGCTGGCGGCATCGGGCCGTTTTCTGTACCACAAAGACACCAGTTGTCATTCTGGTTTGCTGGCGCGGAAATGCGCGGCCGTGCACGGCAGTCTGCTGAATCTGTACAATGCCGATACCGCCACGGCCCTCGATTCGCTGGATGCCGGGGCCAGTGGCCTGTCTCCGATTTCGGCTAATTTTTATCCGGAGTTGTACAGCTACCTGCTGACCCAATACCGGCAAAAGGGTAGGACCGAAGCGCTGAACCGGCTGCACGCGTTTCTGACCATGATGGACCGCGTGACGCATAGCTTCTACCCCTATGCCGCCAAGCTGTTTCTGCAACAGCGCGGGCTGAAGATCGAAACCGTTACCCGTATTCCCACGGAGACCTTAAGCAATGTGGACCATATCCGGCTTAACGCGCTTAAGGACTCTTTCCAGGCCCTGGCCGAGATGTATTCCGTTCCGCTGGCACTGCATACCGAACAAACCCCGGCCCCCGTCCATTAACCGTTTCTCCTGTCTCCTAACCTAACCCCTTATTCCCTTGCAACCCATAGACCTGATCGTTTTTCTTCTGTACATGGGCGGTGTGACCCTGCTGGGTAGCTCGTTTTATAAGACAAATACGTCATCAGAAGCTTTCACGCTTGGTAACCACAGCTTTCCGGCCTGGGTGGTTACCATGTCGATCTTTGCCACTTTTGTCAGTAGTATCAGCTTTCTGGCCTTGCCCGGCAATGCGTACCTGACCAACTGGAACGCCTTTGTCTTCAGCCTGTCGCTGCCCATTGCTTCGTTTGTGGCCGTTACCTTCTTTGTGCCCCTGTACCGGAAGATCAACAGCCCCTCGGCCTACACCTACCTGGAAATGCGGTTTGGGCTCTGGGCCAGGGTCTATGTGTCGGCCTGTTACCTGCTGACGCAGGTGATGCGGGTGGGGACCATTCTGTACCTGCTGGCCTTGCCGCTCAACGCTATGTTCGGCTGGGACATCGTGACCATCATTGCCGTGACGGGCCTTACCGTGATGGCGTATTCGTTGCTGGGCGGGATTCAGGCGGTGATGTGGACGGATGCCATTCAGGGCATCGTGCTCATTTCAGGAGCCATCCTCTGCCTGCTGTACATCTGGTTTTCTATGCCGGAGGGGCCGGGACAGGTGTTTGCCATCGCCCAGGAAAACAACAAGTTCAGCCTGGGCAGCTTTGGCCTGAGTCTGTCGGAGCCCACGTTTTGGGTGGTGCTGATCTACGGCATCTTTATCAACCTGCAAAACTTTGGCATCGACCAGAACTACGTGCAGCGGTACATGGCCTCCAAATCAGACCGGGAGGCCAAACGATCGGCGTTTCAGGGCGGCTTGCTGTACCTGCCGGTATCCCTGCTGTTCTTCCTGATCGGCACCTCCCTGTTCGCCTACTATACGGCTTTCCCGGCAGAATTGCCGACTGCCTTGCGCGAAGCCGGCATGAGTGACCGGGTCTTTCCGTATTTCATCGTCTACAAACTCCCCGCCGGTCTCACCGGTCTGCTGATTGCCTCCATCTTTGCCGCCGGCATGAGTACCGTGTCCACCAGCATCAACAGTTCCTCCACCGTGATTCTGATCGACTATTACCAGCGGTTTCGCAGGAAGGCCGTCTCAGAAAAAGACTCCATGCGGGTGCTGTACGGCGCATCGCTGGTTATCAGTATTCTGGGTATCCTGATCGGTATTGCTATGATCAATGTGAAGAGCGCTTTGGATGCGTGGTGGAAGCTGGCGTCGGTGTTCAGCGGGGGGATGCTGGGAATATTTCTGCTGGGCGCTTTTGTCGAGAAGATCAACGTACGGGGCGCAATAATCGGGGTTGTGCTGGGTCTGCTGCTTATTCTGTGGATGAGTATATCGCCCCTGGTCTGGACGGAGGGAGCCGCTAAGGCCTGGGCCAGTCCGTTCCACAGCTACCTCACTATCGTCTTCGGCACGGTCACCATCTTCCTGACCGGCTTCCTGGCGACGCTGCTGGTTACAGGGAAGAGGGCACGCCGGTATGAGGCTGTCGGTGAAGGCAGGTAGCGGATCGTCATCACCGAAGCTGTCGCCCAAGCGGTGCGGTCCTGAGCAATTAGCGCTTTATGTCAGGCGTCAAAGCCATTGGCGAGCATGAGCTCCCAAACAGAGCACTCGTGGTTGTCGATAACGGTGAAGGGGAAGTCCCACCGGATGAATTCCCACTTTTGCAGGTTATCGGCCAAACGCGCTGGCCCCCATACTGATTTCGTCAATTGTTTTCCGGCCAAGCACCACGTCTCGCTAGCCTTTCCGGTAAATTGGGTGCCCATCGAACTCTTCATAAATCAGGATGCGCGGGATTGGCGTCGTTTCCATTGGCAGAAACAGCTTAGTCTCTTTGGTGAAAATACAGAAAACGAGCTAGTTATTTAGCGTGCCCAGCGCTCTTTCAATTGCCGCACCAGTACCTCATTGATTCGGACATAACTCTCGTGTGTCCAGCCGGCGATGTGGGGGGTCAGCACCACCCGATCCGACTGCCGGAGGTAATCGAAAGCTTCCTGCTGAGCGGGCGTTAGGTTTTTCAGCTTTTCGTTCTCCAGCACATCCAGACAGGCACCGAGGATTTTGCCGCTCTTCAGCCCGTTTACAACGGCCGACAGGGAGACAATCTCCCCGCGGGCGATGTTAATTAAGTAAAACGGTTTTCCAAACCGTTCTACCAAGTCATTATTCACTATCATCCTCGTCTCCTCCGTCAGCGGAATGTGCAGACTCAACACATCAGCCTGCGCCATAATTTCGTCCAACGTAGCTTCGGTGGCGTAGGCATCGCCGTAGTTGGTGCGGTATTTATCGTAGACCAGGACACGGCAGCCGAAGCCGCTGAGCCGTTGGGCGGTGGCCTGCCCGTTGTTGCCGTAACCCAGCAGACCAACCGTCCGGCCCATCAGCTCAATGCCCCGGTTGCCTTCTCGGTCCCAGATTCCCTGCCTTACCTCGCGGTCGGCTTTCAGGATGCTGGCGAACAGGGTCAGCAGCATCCCGACGGTATGCTCGGCTACGGCGTCGCGGTTGCCCTCGCCCGCGTGAACCACCTGGATGTTGCGTTTTTCAACGGCCTGTAAGTCAATGAGGTCCAGGCCGGCTCCGGCCCGACCGATAAAGCGAAGCCCGGGGGCCGATTGTAACAGATCGTCGTCTATGGTTGTTTTACTACGTATAATGAGTCCATCATAATCAGCCAGTTGCACGATAAGGTCCTGGCGATTGATGGTGGGGAGATAGGTATAGGCAAACCCGGCTTCGGTGAGCATGGCAAACAGAGACGGGTGCATTTCATCGGCAATCAGAATGCTGGGTCTATTCTGGGACATCCGTATGCTTTTTGTAACTTGCGACAGATTAAACGTGGGCGAAACTAACAAACTTTAATGGAACAGCGCCATCCTGAGAAACGAAACGACCGTAATACTGATCTGACATCCGACCAAAACCTGAAAGACCGACCCGAACGACAGGAGAGCGATAAGGCGGAGCAAGACCCCGGAGAGCGCAACGCTATTGATAGCAATCCTGGAGAACGCAAACCCGCCGAGCCAAATGCCGGGGAACGAGGCTCCAGAGAGCGCAATCGCGGAGAGCGTCAGCCGACAGAGCGAACGTCGGGAGAGCGCCAATCTGTAGAACGGGCATCCGGGGAACGAAATCCCGGGGAGCGAAATCCCGGGGAACGAAATCCCGGGGAACGAAACTCAGGTAATCGTCAGGGCAATGATCGAAACCAACGGGATAAAGACCGGAACGAGGGGGTAGCTGACCGGCATGAACCGGTCGATCGGGTTGCGCCAGACCGTATGGCAGGTGAAATCGCCAGAGAGGGGCGTCGGTCGGCCGATAACGGCTCATCCGAGCGGCAAGACCGCAGTGCCGGTGAGCGGGGTCCGGCCGACCGGGGTACGGCCGACCGGGGTACGGCCGACCGGGGTACGGCCGACCGGCTGGTGGTGGGTATTACGCTGGGCGATTACAACGGCATCGGGCCGGAGGTCATCCTGAAAGCGTTGCAGCACAACCGGATGCAGCGCATCTGTACGCCCGTTATTTACGGCTCTATGCGGATCCTAAACCGCTACCGGAACATCCTGAACCTGAAAGACTGGAACCTCAACGGCATCCAGAATATCAGTCAGGCCAGCCACAAACTGACCAATGTCATCACCTGCTGGAACGACCAGAACCACGAAATTCAGCCCGGCAAAGTCACCACCGAGGCTGGTCAGGCGGCTTTTGCCTGTCTCCAACGGGCCGTTGAGGACTTAAAGGCTGGTAAGCTCGACGCGCTGATTACAGCTCCCATCAACAAACAGAATATTCAATCGGAGGAGTTTACCTTTCCCGGCCATACCGAGTATCTGGCGCACGAATTTGGCGTTCAGGACAACCTTATGTTCATGGTGAGCGAAACCTTACGGGTGGGCGTTGTTACAGGACACATTCCCCTGGGGCGCGTTCGCTCAAGTGTTACGCGGGAGCGGATTGTGGAGAAGCTGAATTTAATGTATCAGTCGCTGAAACTAGACTTCGGCATTCAGAAACCTAAAATTGCCCTGTTGGGTCTGAACCCCCACGCGGGGGAAGAAGGCCTGCTGGGGCAGGAAGAAAACGAGATCATTAAACCGCTGATCAAGGACCTACGTGAGCAGGGACGACTGGTTTATGGACCATACCCGGCCGATGGTTTCTTCGGTACCCGCTCGTACCGCGATTTCGATGGAGTGCTGGCCATGTACCACGATCAGGGTCTGATTCCTTTCAAGGCTATTGCTTTTGACGAAGGGGTTAACTTTACGGCCGGCCTGCCCATTGTGCGTACCTCGCCCGACCACGGCACCGCCTACGATATTGCCGGCAAGAACCAGGCCGACGAGACTTCCATGATCCAGGCCCTGTACATGGCCTGCGATGTGGCTCGCCGGCGCAAGGAACATCAGGATCTGGAAGCGAATGCGCTGAACCCAAAACAAGTTGTGGAAAAATAGTTTGAGGTTTGAAGTCTGAACGGGGCCGCCCGGTGGTTGAAGTTAGCTCCGCCCAATTAACCTCAAACTACGAACTTCAGACTTCAGACTTCCTCCAAACCCAAAAAAATGCTCAAATCAATGACCGGCTTTGGCAGTGCGACTGTAGAAGCAAATGGCCTGACTGTTACGGCCGAGGTGAAAACCCTGAACTCAAAATTTCTGGATATTTTCTGCCGGATACCGAAGAGCTATTCCGACAAAGAAATCGAACTGCGCAATCTGATTACGCATCAGCTGGAGCGCGGCAAAGTGGAACTCAGCCTGAATCTTGTCCGCACGGGCGACATCCGCCCGGCGGTGATGATAAACCGCTCGCTGGTAGCGGCCTACATGCAGGACCTTCGCGAAACCGCCAACGGGATGCTGCTGACCGTACCCGATGCCGAACTGCTGAAACTGGCCCTCCAGCAACCCAACGCTTATCTGACCGAAGCCCCCGACCCGGAAGCCGGTGCTTCCGACTGGGAAGTTATCCTGGGGGCCGTGAAAGAGGCTATCCGGCGCTGCGACGCGTTCCGGCAGCAGGAGGGCGCTACGCTGGACAGCAAATTTAAGGAATACATCCAGGCCATTGCCGACCGGCTGCGGGCTGTGGAGGAACAGGATGTCCGGCGGATACCGGCCGTGCGCGAGCGCATGCAGGCCGCCGTGGTTGAACTGGTCGGCAATGAAGAGTTCGACCGCAACCGCTTTGAGCAGGAGCTGATCTACTATATGGAGAAGTTCGACATCTCCGAAGAAAAGGTCCGTCTGCGTACCCACCTCGACTACTTTATTGAAGTACTCACCAACGAGGATGCCAACGGCAAAAAGCTGAACTTCATCGCCCAGGAAATCGGCCGCGAAATCAACACCATCGGCTCCAAAGCCAACGACGCGCCCATCCAGAAACTCGTTGTCCAGATGAAAGATGAGCTGGAAAAGATCAAGGAGCAGACGATGAACGTTATCTAATTAAGAGTGAAGAGTTATGAGTTAAGAATTAGGCTGGCGCAAGCTATTCAATTCTTAACTCATAACTCTTCACTTATAACTCCACCATTGCCTTCACCTCCCGGAAAAACCGGCCGTTGCTGGTGTCCAGGAAGGCGGAGAGGGAGATGTCTTCCTGTTTGAGGAAGCCGGTTTGGGGGAGCTTTTCATCGGCGACCAGTTCAACGACGGCGGCTACGGAGCCGGCGGTGGTCCAGGAGATGGCCCGCCAGTGCTGCCCGTCGATCTGGCGGGGATGGTAGGCGCGGTAGAACTCTTCGCGGGCCAGTTCGGTGCCTTTCCAGCCTTCCACCACGGCATATACGTACACCACATCTTCCTGCACGGGTGGTTTGGCTTCGGTCAGGATGTCTTCCACCAGTTGGCGCTTGTTTTTCAGGATCAGTTCGTACAGCAGAAAGCGCATGAGTTTGGCGTGGCCTGGATAGCGGATGGTCTTGTAGTTGAGCGTATCCACCTGCCCGGCATAGGTTTCGCACATGGTGCCCAGGCCGCCCGAGGTGCTGAAGGCTTCGAACTCCTGCCCCTCGATGTTGATGAGTTCGATGCCGTCGAGGGCGGGCACCATCTTGCGCACGCCGTTGGCAATCACTTCGCAGTCGTTGATGTATTCGTTGATGACACCCGCCGGTGACCAGGTAAACGAGTAGCCCAGCAGACCGTTGGGGTAGCGGGGCAGAGCACCCACCCGTAATTCGATGTCGCGCAGTTTGGTAAAGCGTTTGGCCAGGTCGGCACCCACAATGCCGATCAGGCCCGGTGCCAGACCGCACTGCGGAGCCATGACGGCTTTGGCGGTTTCGGCCATCTCCCGGATGGCGGTGGTGGTGGGTACGTCTTCGGTAAGGTCGAAGTAGTGAACGCCCAACTGGTAGGCTGCTTTGGCAATGGGCAGGTTCAGGTTGTAGGGCAGACAGGAGACCACGGCGTCGAAGTCGGACACGATTTCCATCAGTGTGGCCTCGTCGGCAATATCGCCCCGGATGGTTTTGAAGGGCAGGGCGTGGGCGGGAATCTGCTTGTCGAAACCCGTAACACTGAAGCGTTTGTTGAGCAGGATGCCGACCAGGGAGCCTACCTTACCGAGGCCGACAACAAGTACATTTTTCATAAGCGCAGCAAATAATGGCAGATAGGTTGATGGGGCAAGTTAAGGGTTTAAGGGGTATTTATATGAAAATCGGGACCGAATTGTAAGAAAGACATGCTATCCCATGTGGGAATGACTAACTTCCCGGCATGGTTTCTCTGCATAGAAGCGTTCAGGATTCTGTACCAAATTTTCGTTAAAGCTATGTCGTCATTCACGATTAATTTTCCCGGCACACCCAGCCAGTTTACGGTAAAAGCCAGTTCGGCTATCGGTCAGAAAGGTGGGCAGTTTACCGGTGATAGCAGCAAAGGTACCTTCCGAATCAAAACTGCCATTGGTGGGGTTGAAGGTTCGTACGAAGTACTTGGCCCCCCATCAGGCAATACAACGCCCATTCAGGTGACGATAACGAAAAAACCTTTGATTGTATCGACAAACCAGATTAAAGAAGCTATCAGCGATTTTTTCTGAAAAGTATCTATCGGTAACAGCCATGCCTTTTTTTACGTAACTAATACGAGAGTAGGTATACCGGGCAAGGTTTTTGTTCCTTCTCTTTGCGGCTTTGCGTGAAATTAAGCCCATGAAACTTCCCCCCGACTTTTACGAACAACACGATACGCTAACCCTTTCCCGGCTCCTTCTGGGCTGCGAGCTTGTCCACGAAAGCGACGAAGGCACCACCGCCGGCATCATCGTCGAAACGGAGGCCTACCTGACCGGCGACCCCGCCTGCCATGCCTACCGCAAAAAGACCAACCGCAATGCCGCTATGTTCGGGCCGCCCGGTACGCTGTACGTCTACCTGATTTACGGTTACTATCACTGCCTGAACGTGGTTACCGGCCCCGAAGGCGTCGGCGAGGCCGTGCTGATCCGGGCGCTGGAACCCACCGAAGGCCTTGATCTGATGGGTATACGACGGGGCCTTGACCCCACCACCAAAGCCGGTCTGCGCGGCCTATGCAGCGGCCCCGGCAAACTGGTCATTGCCCTGGGCGTCGACCGGCATCAACACAATTTCTCCTCATTGACCACCGGGCCGCTCTACATTCGTCCCCGCAGCCTGCCCGATTTTGAGATGGTCACCACCACCCGCATCGGCATTACGCAGGGTGCCGACCTGCCCTACCGGTTTTACGTCAAAGGCAACCGGTTTGTGAGTAAATGGTAAGTACCCACCCGCAAAAAATTGTCATTCTGCCCGGACCTTTCCCCATTCCCCGGTATTCATGCCTATAAACCCCGGTGTAACCGAAAAGTAAAAGGCTTGTTTGTTGATTTTTGGCGCATGGGTACGTATCAGGAGCTTATCAGCCGTATACGCCGGGGTGATCAAAAAGCCTTTGAGATAGTGTACAAGATGAATCGCCCCGTCATTCTCCGGTACGTACTGCAAAATCACGGAACCGCCTATAGAACGACCGTCATCGCCACATCTATGCTCATTTTGTTCAAGTCTCCTAAAAAGTCAACCCGCGTCACAAAGATTCCAAAAGGAGCCTTTTGCCATACGATCAGTGGAGGTATATACTTACTATAGAGAAAGCCCCAAACAAGTTCAATACGTAGTATTTAGAATGAGACTTTTTGATACACAGGAGCCTGAGAGACAGGTTGGTGTTCTTTCTGTGACCGAGGTAAAAACGGGCTATGGTGGAGGTTTCAAAAATTGCGGTTCATGATGACTGCCCAAATAATCTGTTTGGCTGATCTGCGGGAAGTACCTAAACCCGTCAAATGAATCTATTCTTACTTTCTGATGTTATTCAACTCATTACGGCAGGTGTTTTCCTGTCGGCACCCGTTGCCGAAATTCTCAACTACATGGTCTACCTTACGTTATTTGCCTGCAAAGACCATGTTCCTCAGCGCGAGTTTATTTATGGCTCACGCGATTTAGACGTAGAAGGAGCTCTTGATTTTGTGACCAGACTGGTGGTAGAAGGCTGGACTGTTCTTTTTGTTAGTCTTCGCGTCGAAGAGGGGGCCGATATGGAACTGCCGGTTGCCGCTTTTGACAAACAGCTTATGGGCGAACACCTGCGCAAGCTTCAGGTCCAATGGGAAAAAATCCTGAATTTACCTCAATAAAACCAGGGGGTAGTCTGAAAGAAATTGTCCGTAAAGTATGGTATCGGCTACGGCCTGGATCGTTTCGCCTGCTCTACGCCGGGATACCTCAACTAAAGCGCCAGTCGATAAGGTGAGCGTCAGCGACCCTGGCAACCCTTTTTTGGGGTGGTTTATTTGTACGATATAAGCGGGGTTGATTATCGTATGCTTGTGGCAGCGGATAAAGCTCGGTAACGCAAGTGCAAACTTTTGCAGGGTAGTAGACGAGGTATGCCTGTGGTTGGTATTGGTAACCAGGTGACTATAGTTGCCATCCCCTTCAATCATTACAATGTGCGCAATCAGGATTTTGGTCAAGTGATCAATCTGAATAATAGTTGCGTCAATTTTCATAAAAAAGGGGGCTAAAATAGCAGGCTACTTTTTCTAAATCGGTGGCTGGGTAATCCCCATACCAGCCGGGTCTTTGATATTGGAAGTAGTCAAAGACCCGGAAAGAACGAGAATAGTGAATGGAGACAACAGAATACCTGATTTTAAGTGCCTTTATGGAAAGGTTATATAAAGATAAAGGCTTAACATGAAGATTGAATGAAGTAGCTAAATAGCCTCGAAGGTCAGTATAATGGACGTGCCCTGTCCGGCAACCGAATAAACTGTCAGGCCAATTCGGTGAAAAGCAGCAATGGTGCGAATCAACTGCAGGCCGATACCATTGCCTTTTCCGGTAGCTTTGGGCGGCCGGCCATATTCCTTCAGCGTTGTAATCTGATCGGCGGTCATGCCAGGGCCGGTATCCGTAATGGATAGTGTCGCCTGATTACCAGTCAGCGCTTGAGTCAGCATTAGCCGGCCCTCCCTGCTGTTATAGCGAATAGCATTTCGGATCAGGTTCGAGAGCATCGTGTAGAGTAGCGAATGATTCCCCTCCGCCACCAGGATGTCTTCCTTAAAATCCAGATCAACCGAAACATTTTTTAGCGCGATCCGGTCCTCCAAATCCTGTAATACCTCCAGCACTACCGACCGGATCGAGACTTGTTCGTTTTTTTCATATTGATGGTTTTCAATTCTGGCCAGACGCAGTAACTTCTGCACAATGTTGCTTAGCTGCAATAAGGTCTGCTGCGATTCTACCAACCGGATAGCTACCTGACTGGGGGTCTGGCTGTTAGTGATGAGGTTATCGAAGCGATTGCGAAGCACGGTAATTGGCGTCAGCAATTCGTGAGAGGCATACGCCGTAAAGGCTTTCTCGCATTCAAACCGGACATTCAGCTGGCGCATGAGGTCATTGATGTGTTGGTTGAGCAACTTCAAATCGGTTGTTGTGGTCGGGAGGGGCGAGTAATCGAAGTAACTGGGGTCCTGAATAATCCGGAGTTTGCGACTAATCAGCACGCGGAGCGGGCGGAGCAGGAAATAGGTATACCTCAGGTCAACCAGATAAGCCAGCCCGAGAATAGCCGCTGCTCCGGCAACGTACACCCAGGTAAGCGGAGCCGGCCAGAACCAACCGGCGATTCCCATCCCCAGGAGCCGGATGCCGGTATTATAAAGTGCCAGCTTTGTAGAAAGTCTCATAGTGGTCCGGGTAAATTGATCCGATAACCGATTCCACGTACCGTTTCCAGCCAGTTGACTGGCTCAAACAAGGCCAGCTTCTTCCGCAGGTTCTTAAGATGCACATCGATATAATTCGAGTTTGATTCATCATCCGACAGATTTCCCCAGATGTGTTCGGCCAGTTGCAGGCGGGTAATTACCCGGTTGCGATACAGCAACAGGTAATGTAGCAGATCAAACTCCCGTCTGGTCAGTTCGACTCCTGCTGCGCCGAAGGAGACAAGCCGTCTGAGTGGGTCCAGCACAAAGCCGGCAAAAGCAATAGTCGGGTCACTCAATCCATGCTTCCGGCGGTTGATAGCCAGCATACGCGAGTGGAGTTCCAGCAGCGAGAAAGGCTTGGTCAGGTAGTCATCGGCGCCCAGATTCAACCCTTTCAGTTTATTCCCCAGCTCACCACTAGCGGTAATAATTAAATAGGAGGTTGTCTGCTGACTGGCTATCGCTTCCTGGAGTAAGTCGAATCCATCATAGTCGGGTAAACCCAGGTCAATCAGCACAAAATCGTAACTGTTAACGTAAAGCAGTTCAGACGCCAGTTGTCCCGTGTTCGCAATACTGCACACGAAACTTTCCTGGCGCAGAAAGGTAGCCATTTCCATCGCCATTGAGGGTTCGTCTTCGATAATCAGTACGTTCATGCTGGCAGTTTAAGGCATTATTATTGAGAGCCGACCGTAATCAGAATCCACTTTTAGCGTGGCTTTGCTTCAAACGCCTGCGCTTTTGCTCGTGCTGGCTTTCCGTCGATTCTATTTCCTTCAGGTGCCGGCTCATCATCAGGGAAAGTTCTTCACGAACCGTAGCGACTCCGGAGTCAATCAGCCTAGTTTCCCGTTGCTGGCGATGTTCCAGTACATCCCAGTTTTCGATTTCGGCCTTCAGCAGCGCTTTAAAATGGCTGACGTGTTGACGTTTCAGCTTAAGTTGTTCACGGATTCCGGGTAACTCAGGGGTATATCCAAACATGTAAGCCATTGATTTATCGGGTTTTAACCAGTGATAAATGCACTAACGTAAGCAGATATAAGTACGGGTGGGTGGTGGTTCGAAACGTCCAGTTCAGGCTGGCGTTCAGTACGCTTTGCTCAGGATAAGGTGCACTTTCGTACGCTTGTTATGAGACGGGCGCAAGTAGGCAGGTGTTTGCCGGTAACGGACTAACGGAGGGGTACTATACTTACTACGAAGAAAGGGAGAAACAAGTTCAGATGTCGGTATTAAAAAATGACTACTTGTTCATGCATATGAACATAATTGATCAGGACATCCATTTTTCGCTATTACGCTGATGAGTCAGGAGTTCTGCTCGCGTCCTGAATAAGGTCTTTTGTCCGGGGGCCAATGCCACGTTTATACTAATTCGGGGCATGCCGGCATGATCACCTGACGGTTTAATATCGTAAATGACCTGGCTCATCACCAGCTCGTAATTTTCTGCGCGGAGCCGGACTGCGGAAGTACTCATCAGGCTGCCATCCAGGATTATCTGCATGATCTCTCCCTGAAAATACGATTGTTGTCCGGCAACTAAGCAGGGTTGATTTACCCAGACTATATCACCAACCAAAAAGGGGACTTCTTGAAATTTGAGGGAAATTTTCATAGTTATACAGGGGAAATGGTTGCGACGAATACGCTGTTCGATATGTGCTTGTACCCGAAAGTTTGTTGCAGTCCACCTATAAAGCTAACACGTCAACATGAAGATTACATGAGGTTTTGCCCCCGGAGTAAATAAGCGTCTCTTCACCGAATAAACTAAAAGGGATTTGTACCCCCTGTCGTTTCGCCTGATTGGTTTCAGGCAGACTCAGCCTCCTGTAAAGACCGGTGAATATGGCGGTGGAGATAGATCCGCTGATCATCTAAAAAGAAAGCCAACTCTCCGGTATGGTTACAAGTAAAAAAATAACCATTGGCAAAATAACCCGAACCTGCATCAGCGTAACAATTCAACCGGCTGCTCAGGTGCCGGTCGGGGGCTTCAGCCGCCGATGCCGGCATACATCGGCGAAACCAGCTAACCAGCGACGTTATATCCTGAACTTTCCCATGCACGCCCACCTCGTCGGTGAAGTCAATGCGATGGCCCATCTGCTCGGCATGGTTCAGTAAACCGTCTAACAAAATGATTGCCTCGCAGAAAGCCGGTTTCCAGGAGGTATCTTCTGGGGTTGACTGATCAAATACTGGCGACTCCAGAATCTGGTGGAGACGTTGCCCGTCGTAAGCAAGCTGGGCTTGAGCGGAGGAAGCAAGTAAGGGTTTCATTTAGTTTTTGGTTAGTTCGTACGGCCAAACGCCGGATAGCAGTGCGTGGGGCGAGGGCTCGAACGAGGTGTCCAGCATGCTGCCGTGAAAGGCATCAAGTCCTCTGATTTCCTGTGTTGAATCAACCAGGTCTCCCGTTTTCAGGAACACATCCGTCAATTTTCCATTTAGGTGTTGCACCAGTTTTAGATATAGCTGAGCGTTGGTAATGATCCGCCGCTTGAATTCTTCGCCTTCCAATCCTGCATTCTGGATGATCATTACCGGCTTACCGCCAAACCAGACCGAAGCCAGGCGCCACAGGTAGTGGTTATAAAAAAAGTGGTCTTTGTAATACCGGATGAGCACTTTTTTACCTCCCGCCGTAGGGGTCGGCTCCTGTTCCGGAAACGTAGTCACCTCCGGAATATGATTGTAAGTACAGCCGGTCAGTACCCGCAGATCGTTATCTTCCCGTTCGGGAGTCCGGTTATACAAGTCCTGTGGTGTCATCCTGATCGGTCCTCCCAAACCGGTATGGGGCAAACGGTTGATCGATCAGTACGGGTGTTAACCCATTCGCTGCTACACGCCGGTCACAAACCCCGGCGGCTCCCGGACCCACCCGGCTAAGCGGCTCGTAGATTGACTGATTACTCTCGATAACGGGCTGAAACGCCCGAACCAGTTGACTAATTAGCTCAATTAGTGAAAAGATCATTGTTACAAGTGGTTTAAACATAAAATTTCATTCACCAGGTGTCGGACCCGACAGGCTGCATCAGGTAATTACCAATAAAATCATTACCGAAGTCAGGCCAGTTCAGCAACCCGGCTGTTCCGGCGTCCTTCAGCGGCCTCGGTCTTGACATGAACAGGCACCAGGCCGGCCATTTCGCCGATGACATTGATCAGCTCCGATCCGGAAGGAATCACTATTTTCGTATTCGTGCTCAGAGCGTTCTCCAGGGCTTCGAGTTTTCGTAGCAGTTGGGCATTACCGGTAAAGTATTCGTCGGCAGCCACATTGACCAGTTTAATGGCTTCCGCTTCTCCTTCGGCATGCAGAACTTTTGCCCGCTTAAACCCTTCGGCTTCTTTGATTTTTGCCCGTTTTACGCCATCCGCCACCGTTTCGGCGGCTGTAGCGTAATCGATAGCCGCAATTTTCTCATTTTCGGCTTTCACCACTTTATTCATGGTGTCCTGCACATCTTTAGGAGGATCAATTTCCTTCAGCTCGGTTCGTATGATAATAATACCCCAGTTGGCCGTCTCGTTTTTGAGGGTATTGTGTAATTCAGCGTTCATTTTACCCCGCTCGCTGTTGGCCGAGCGTAACGTTAGCGTTCCAATGATGTTCCTCAGGGTGCTACGGGCCAGATTGACAATCTGAATTTTGTAATCATTGACGTTGTATAAGGAGCTCTTTACACTCTCCTCGGTTTCAATGACTCTGAAATAGACCTGGGCATCTACCCGGGCATTCAGGTTATCGTTGGTGATAATTTCCTGAGGCTGGGCATCAACCATCTGTTCGGTCGTATTCACCTTATACATTTTGTCGATAAAAGGAATGATCCAGTGAAAGCCCGGACTCGCAAATTTGTTGTATTTGCCAAGCCGCTCAATTAAGCCCCGATGCGTGGGACGCACTATTTTAACGCCCGCCAGAAAAAGCCCTATCAGGATGATCAGAAGCAGTATCCATGTCGTTTCCATTGTTCTTGCCGTTAAAGGATTACTAAATAGCCGTGAACTTGATGGGTCAGGGCAGAAGGTTTGGCGAATACCCCTCTACGAATAAAGGGGTTCTACCGGTTGGTATGTCGATACCGTTTAAAAGGTCCAGCCCAGGCTGGCGCTCAGCACCCGTCGCTGCGAACCTGCAAACCCGATGGCGTTCACCGCCTGAACCGCATTGTCGAAACCGTGGTGGTAGGTCAGGTTCAGCAACACCGGCCCCATATCGAAGCCTAACTGCGCCAGTCCGTTGAAGGTACCACTCTTGATCTCCGATTTATTCAGGTTAAAGGAGCCGCTGTTGGCGCTGATCCGGTTGGCATATTCCAGACCCGCCTGCAACCGCACGGCGGAGATACCCCGCAGGGATTGAACCAGTTTGTAGCCAATATAGACCGGTACCTGTACGTAGTGGATGTTAATCTGATCCTGAATGGCACTGACCGAAGTGCCGTCACCTGCCCGGAAATAATTGGCACTTGAGGCAAAGTACTCGGCACCAAGTTGCCCGTAAAGCCTTCCCCCAGCACGAACCAGAAAGCCAGCCTGATACCCCAGCCGACCTGTTAATTGGTTGCCACGCGCATTTTCTCCCTGAAATCGGGTGGTGTTCAGGCCGGCATAGATGCCGTAGGCAACGTTTTTATAATCTCTGGTCTTCTGCTCCCGGCTGGCAGGCTGGGCAGACGTGGCCGGAGCGCTATCATCGGTGCGGGGGGCAGGCATTGTGGCGATGGGTGCCTGCGTGGCAGTGCGAACCGCGTCATTCGTATGGTTCACCATCGGGGCCGTTTCAGTCGTTCTGCCGGTTCCCGGCAGGGTGTCGCCAGCCAGGGCAGTACGGCTGCTTTTCAGGGTATCCGTCGGGAACGTCTGAATATTGCCGATAGAAGGCGTTGTCTGGCCCCGGGCCAGGCCGGTACTCAGCAGACAGGCTGCTAATAAGGCAAGATGAGCTTTCATAAGCTTTTAAAAAATGAATGGATTGGATAAAACAGAAAAGAAAGTGCGGAGATAAAGCCAGGGTGGAAAGGCTAGGCAGTTTACCGGGATTGTGGTTTCCTCACGTAAAGTCAATTTGCTTGCCCGATACGCAAATCAGGCTAAAATTGACGGGGTGCATCCTCTAACGAATAGTCGGCCGGCCCAAGTAGGCAGATGTTTGCCGGTAACAGACTAACAGAGGGGTACTATACCTACTACGAAGAAAGGGAGAAACAAGTTCAGTGGCCGGCATTAAAAATGACGGCTTGTTGATACATATGAGGGGTGTATACCAGAAGATCGCTTTGCACGTCCTAAACTAATCCGGTAATGGTATACACCCCTTCGTCTATATTGACTTTTAAGCTCTTGCCGATCCATTGATGGAGGTCGATGCCCGGCGTATTATCGGCATCAGCGCTGACCCCTTTGCCGAGGATCACATTCTCCCCCCAGAACCTGACGGGAACCCGGCAGATAAACTCATCGGCTGTCCGGGTAAATAAATAATCAAAAATGATAGTCATAGCCGCGTTGGTTTAAGGTGGTTACCCGTTGACTTCGCCAAATACCCGATTGTTCCGGAGCCGGTGAGGGGTAATTAACTCACCCATGGCCCATTTCAGTAGCTTTTTCATACAGAAACAAAAGAAGCTGATTGCCAGGTCAGCCGGTAGGTATAAAGGCTGGCAGGAGAACGTACATACAGACCGGCCAATGGCTTTTCTGCTGTTGTAAAGAAGGGGACAAGTGCTGCCCACTGTTCTTCTCTGGCTAAAAAGATGTCGACGGCCTGCATCGAATCGTGGAAAAAAGCGGGCTGGGGTCTTTGGACAGGCAGAGCTGCAATTCGATAGGATTGGGGCGGGCTCTCCGGTTCAGCTTTACTGAGGATAAATCGCTGTCCGTAGTGGAAGCCCACTAGCGAACCGACGCTTACCTGATGCAATAAAGAATGGAAGTGTTGGCGACCGGGATCGTCATAGGCAAAGAAATGGATGGAGATAGACATGACAAAACGTGTTTAGACGAAACGAACAGGCAGGGCCTGCATGAAAATCCTGCGGCTGGGGCTGGAAGAAGGCTACTGAGGAACCCGGTACATAAGTAAACTCCTCGACGACGAACCGGTGTTGGTCTCAATCCAAACGAAGCTATACCTCTATAACCCCATTCAGGGGTATTAGTTTAATACGTAAGCGAAAAGCCAGTTCTGTCTGCCCTATACGACCGGTACGCCTGTGTTATCTGGCAGTCAGATACTCCATCACGGATTGGCTGTCGGAAAAGTAAAGGCGCCCGGCAGCGTTGCTATGATTTAGGAGATTGGCTTCGTAGCTGTCGACATACCCGATAGACACATCAAACGCAAGCGGGCTGCGTTCAAAAACAGGCTTAAGATCGTTGGCCCGCCGGAAATGAAGGTGAAAACTTGTTGACCCGTCGTGGTAGTTGATCAGGGTCCCAAAATTGGAAAGGACGTAAACTTTTGGTCGGCGTGATGTAGTCCTGTATTTTGCGGAGCTTTCTGGCTAATTGATCCATGGTATAAGAAGCTGTTTGAGTTAAGTGCCTGCTCGTTTGATAGTGCGTCTGATAGGAGCCATCCAGATAAAGCTTTGCGCCGATAGGATCGTGCGCTCATAATCTTTGGATAAACGTCAATTGTTACCTAGCCAATTTATAGTGCGCTCCTCAATCCAGTGCTTTGCCATCAGCTACATTGACAGGCTTGCCATCAGTCCACAATACAGGACCCATTGTGTTGACTAACACTAAACGCTTTTTTTATTGACTTACCCCATCAAAGCCAAGCTGCTGGGTAGCCGTTGCGGTGTTTTTTACATTATGGCTGTCAATAACAGCCACCGTAGGTAGGGGCTTTTTGTCTGTCTTTTGGCGGTGCAGCATGGTTAACTCATTAGCGATCAGCAGCCAGGTGTTGTCTTTGCTCCACTTGCAAAAGTACCAATCGTATTGTCTGCCGGGGGAAAAGCCTTCGGGCAAATCCCGCCAGACAATGTTGTTTTTAGTCAGGGTTTGTGAGTAAATGGTAAGTACCCACTCGCAAAAAATTGTCATTCTGCCCGGACCTTTCCCCATTTCCCGGTATTCATGCCTATAAACCCCGATGTAACCGAATAGTAAAAGGCTTACTTGCTGTGTTGGTTTTTGGCGCATGGGTACGTATTTTCCCTGAAAGAATGTCCGTATGCAGGAAACCAGCGCAGCCGATCAGGCCCTTCTTGACCGTATTCGCCAGGGTGACGAAAAAGCCTTTGAGATGGTGTACAAGATGAATCGTCCGGCCATTCTCCGGTATGTACTGCAAAACCACGGAACCGCTCAGGATGCGAAGGACCTGTATCAGAATGTCATGGTAGCTTTTCACGGGAATGTCGCCGACGGTAAGCTGGTGTCTCTGAGCGGTAAGCTGAGCACCTACCTGTTTAAACTGGCGCAGAACCAGTGGCGCAATCACCTGCGCGGCCAAAAACGCGAGATGCTGGTCGACTATATCGCCGACAACGACCTGCCGCCCGGCGAACCGGAAACCGACACGCTCCGGGAAGACAAGTTCCTGCAGCGGTTGATCGACCGGCTGGACGAACGATGCCAACGTATTCTGCAACTGTTTTACTACGAGCGACTGTCGATGCAGGAGGTGGCGCAGCGGGTGGGTCTGACGGATGGCGAATCGGCCAAAAAGCGCAAATACGATTGCCTCAATAAACTGAAGAAACTGGCTGACCGCTATAATACCGACGAGTATGAGCCCGAATGAGATGACGAACACCGAACTGATTGATGCCTATTTAGCCGGTCAGCTCGATGACGAAGCGCGGCAGCGGGTTGAGGAGCGCATCCGGACCGATGCGGCTTTCAGGCAGGAGGTAGATCTTCAGCGGGCGCTGCTGGAACAACTGAGATGGCGGGGGCAGCAGGAACTACGCGCCCGGATGCAGCAGTGGGATGCCGAAATCGGCGATGCGGAGGATGGGGTACGCCCCCTCTGGCAACGTCCAGCACTTTACCTGGCGGCTTCCATCGGCGCGGCCCTGATTGTTGCCGGCCTGTGGCTGACCACCCGCTCAACCACGCCTTCACCTTCAGCGGAGACGTCGGCTGCCGGCTTCTGGCTGCCGGTAGGCTCAGCCTCAACTGGTATGGGTTTCGCCGGCGACAGCGTTGAGACTGATTCCGTGTGGACGGCTATTGTTCCGGTTAGCGGAGAACCCGACCAATACCGGTTTACGGATACGCTGTACCTCTACACCCATCCTGACCGGATTAACCCCGGCCGGGTGCGACTAACACAAGACCCGGTCAGTGGCCGGTACCGGCTGACGGTAAACGACACGGCAACGTTCCTGCTGGAACGGGGCTTCCGCCGGCTTCGTCCGCTTGAACGCAGTAGATAAACCCGTACGCCTATGGTACGCCTGACCACGCTGTATTGCTCGCTGGCGCTGCTGAGCGCTGCTGCAATGGCCGGCCCCATACTGCCGCCTACGCATTACAAACACCGCGTTACCGACGAGGTGTGCCGGCGGATTGCGGCCGCTTACGGCAATCCACTGGTGCGCCCCCGGCTGGAAATCTGGTCTAAACCCGGCCAGATCGCCCTGTTTGACGTGGAGCCGGGCGGAGTGGTGGTGTTGCGGCTGGACGAGCGGTTGTATGACCGCTGCCGTACCTACGGTCCCGATTCCCTGCATGCGCTGGCCTGCCTGATCGGGCACGAACTCGGCCATTTCTACCAGCAACAGGGATTTATCCCCGCCTATGGACCGTCATCCGGTCTGGTGAGTCCGCAGCCGGCCCGTACCACCGCCGAGCGGACCCGAAAGGAGGCTGAGGCCGACCGGTTCGGGCTGTATTACGGCTATCTGGCAGGCTACGATACCTACCGGCTGTTGCCCAGTGTCCTCAGAGCGGTGTATGCCGACTACCGGCTCAGCCACCAGCTTCCGGGGTATCCGTCGCTGAACGAGCGGCTGGCGCTGGCCGAGGAGGAACGTCGCCGGTTCCGGCCGCTGGCGCTGGCGTTTGAGGCTGGTCAACTGCTGTGGATGACGCAGCATTACGAAGCCGCCATTTCCTGTTTTAGTCACGTGCTGAATCAGTTCCGGAGCAAAGAGGTCTACAACAACCTTGGGGTTATCCGGCTGACCCAGGCGTTGGGTAAAACAGCAACCCGCGAGGTGCCGTATGCGTACCCCTTTGAGTGGGATCCCGGCCACCGGCTGCGCCTGGGTAGTCTGCGGAGCGGCCCTGCCAACGGCAAACAGGTTGCCGGCTGGCTACAGCAGGCCAAAGAGTACTTCAAAGGGGCCGAACAACTCGATCCCACCTATGCTACGGCAGCCGTTAACCTGGCCTGCACGTATTCCCTGCTGGGGAATCAGGAAGGCAGCATCAGCACCATTCAGGAACTGGAAGAAGTCTGCCGGACCCAGCAGGTAGCCGTCCCCGCCAACGCCTATCTGGTCAAAGGCATTGCCTACGCCCAAAATCAACAGTCTGACCGCGCCAAGCCTTATTTTGCGCAGGCCGTACTGCAGAACGCCTTCCGGGCGGAGTATAACCAGGATGTATTCGATAAAACGCAGCCGCAGCACCTGCTGGCGAATCTGATACCCGACTGGTCATCGCTTGAGCGCTGGATACGGGACGCCTGGTCCGGCCCATCGGCGGAGCCCCGGCCGCAGTTGCGCGAAGAAGCGCTCGGCCCGTTCCGCTTCAATGACTGGCTCCACCGGCCCCTTCCCCGGCGTACCACCCTGCGGGATTCGCTGCTGCTGCCGCACCCAACCCAGCCGGTCAGCATCATCCGGCAATCGGCTGCGGGTGTAACGGCCATGCGGTTGCTGACGGCGGATCTGCAAATGGAAATTCTCTCGACCACACCCTCGTACAAAGGAGCTACCCGCGCCGGGCTGCGTATTGGTCAACCTACCGGTGAACTGTACCGGCGCTACGGCCACCCCGACGTTCAACTACCTCTTACCGGCAACCGCGTCGTCTGCCACTACAAATCCCTCGCCCTCCTGGTCGAAACCCGCAACGGCCGCGTGAGCGGCTGGCACGCGTACCGCTACTAACCACCTTCCCTAATTTTCTGAAAAATTTTGGAGTCCGCCCGGACCTTTGGGTGTGTCGGGCTATTCATGACTAAGAAGCGCTTCCTTTTTTGTTTTAAGAACCTCTTTTTATTGTCTCACCTTCTAAATATTGTGTACGATGAAAACTGCTAAGTCTTTGTCATTCTTCTTATTAGTCTTATTGACGATCGTTAGCTGTAAAGGACCTGCCGGGGAGCCCGGTCCCGCCGGTGCGCAGGGACCTCAGGGGCCGGCCGGGCCGCAGGGACCCGCTGGTGGCTCCAGCATCATTACATCGCCCTGGACCACGTTTCGGGGAACCAACTGGAGTATTTCCAGTAGCAACCCTAAATCGGCCCTTGCGATAGCGGAAGATGCCAATATTACCCAGACTACCTTAGAAAGAGGTCTGGTCGTTGGGTATGTTCGTTTTCCCAGTACGTCTACCAGTTCGACCATCGTATATGCATTACCGATGACGTTTGGAGCGGGAGGTACAACCATCGGCTCAGCAGGGTATGTTGATCCAAATAGTCGGAAAGGGTACGTGGTCTTCACTTATGACTCACCGAACAACCTGAGTGCGTCAAGCTTTCCGGAACTCCAGTTTCGCTGGTTAATTGTTCCTGCTGCAACGCTGGCCGGTGGCCGGCTAAAAGCCATTGATTGGCAGAATTACGATGAAGTGAAACAGGCACTCCAACTGGCCGATTAACCAGGTGATGACTATGAAAAAGTGCTGGTTACTGCTCTGCCTGGTCAGTCTGGCCGGCTTAGCCTCGGCTCAGAATCATAAACTACTAAGTGTGCGGGTGGGTGGGGGCGTATCTGGTTTGACCTTTCCGGCGTCGGTCACGGCAGTCAATGGAAAGCGAACTACTCAGAGCGCATCATCACTCTATACGTATGCGGCCGGCGTTGGGCTCAATATTCCCCTGGGTGGTCGTTTTTCCTTACAGCCCGAACTTACTTACGTTCGGAAAAGCTACGAGCTCCGGATGACTGAAGGCGGCATTAATGCACGCGTTCAGTACTACTTTAACTATGTAGAAGTGCCGTTGCTGCTTCGGGCTTTCTGGGCTAAAAATCGGTTTAGGGTATTTGTCTTTGGCGGGCCTGCCATCGGCTATGGACTCAACGGTCGGTTCGCGGCTAGTGGAGCTGCCGGTCAGAACTCCCTTTCGATAGCCGGTAAAAGCAGATTTGAAAAAGGCACGTCTACGTCCTCGTTAGAGTATTTCGATCCGGCGGTGTTCAACCGGGTCGATGTTGCCGCCCAGGCCGGAATAGCCCTAGGTATGCGCATGGGCACCGGTCTTTTATTTCTCGACGGCCGGGCCAGCCTGGGATTGACTGATTTCAGTCGGAACGAGGAGTCTAAATTCCGCACCGGTATGGTCACCATCGGCTACGGCTTTCCCCTCGGCGCGATGCCCAATCCCAAATAAGTCTTCTCCAAACACCCTACAACGCTACTGTGTATCATGGAAACTCCCGTACATGAACAGATCCGACAGCTCGTTATCCGGCACCAAACCGGCTCCAAAGCCCGGCAGATCGAATACTTTCAGTTTGCCGACCATCCGACGCTGACCTTCGGCCGGGCCACTACCAACCACGTCCGGTTCGATCCGCAACTGGATAACGTGGTAAGCCGCGAACACGGCTGGATCGAAAAAGACCCGAACCAGGCACTGTCCTTTCTGCTGAAAGACAACCAAAGCAGCAACGGTACCTACCTGAACGGCAAACGGGTTAAGGATACGGTGGCTATCAACCCCGGCGACCGGGTGCGGCTGGGCAAAGAAGGCCCCGAATTCATTTTCGACCTCGACCCCCGCCCGATGGGCGAAACGCGGATCGTACCCGTTCGCCGGAACGGTAGCCCCAGGGCCGAGGTGCCACCCGTGATGCCGACGGCCGTAGCTCCGGAGGCTGGGTCACAGCCGGTCTTGTTGCCGGAGGTTAAGCCCGTCAGTCGTCCCGGTAAGGCTGTCTGGTGGGCCGCTGCCGTGGGCGGTCTCCTGATTCTGGGCGCCCTGGCTTTTGCGAATTGGCTGCAAAGCGGGCCAGAGCCGCAGGGGCCTGGTGGCGGGCCGGTGTCTCCACCACCTCCTGCGCCACCAGCTCCATTGACTAATGCCGAAATAGCGGCCGCGAACAGGGACAAAGTCGTGTACATCGAAAATAACTGGCAACTGTTCGAGATTGAGAGCGGAGAAGACGTATATCACCTGCACCTACGCCGGCCTGGCGGGACCCATGCGCTATTTTTAAGACTATCCGACGGAAAAGTTGTGCCGTACCTGGTGCTCCGCAGTGCCATTACCAACAATCCTGCTGTCGAAGGTAGACCTATCATAGGAGGAGGTACGGGCACTGGTTTTGTCGTAGGAGCCGATGGCCTCGTTATGACCAATGCCCATGTTGCGGCCGGCTGGCACGCCCGGTATAATTTTCCGCCCGGCACTTTCCCCGGCTTGTTGCTCGACGAATACGGGAATCGCCTGCGCGATGATGTTGGTCCTGCGGATGTGGCAGACTGGGTTCCGGCCCGTGGGCGGTTGTTTGCAGTTGAAGCCAGGTTCAGCCAGGGAATCAGTGGAACCAAACTGATACGGGTTCTAGTCGGTAGAGAACTCGACGGGCGCAACAAAGTCTTGCGGGTAACCTTTGCCGGCCAGACCCAGCGCAGCGAAGCCCAATTAGCCCGCGTATCGGAAAAACACGATGTGGCCACCATCAGGATGAATGTTGGTTCTGACCTGGAGCCGGTAACGCTTAGTAAAGAACCGGTACGGCAGGGACAAAGCGTTGTGGTGATGGGCTACCCGGCGGTATCACCCGATGAGTATGTCTTGGTACGGACGAAAAACGTGTTTAACCGGAGCGCTGAGTACGTAAAAAAACCGAACTCTTCGGCCAATCCGGCGGCTATCAGTCGGATCTTTGATGAACCCGACGATCTGTTCTTCTTCAACACCATGGGTTCGTCGTATGAACTGTCGGTAAACACCACCGGCGCGGGTAACAGCGGTGGGCCTGTGTTTAACGAAAAGGGGGAGGTAGTCGGCATATTTTATGCCGGCCGGCAGGACGGCAGCGGCACCCGCAATACGTATGCCGTACCGATAAAATACGGTCAGGAACTGATGCAGGGTCAATCTGGTATCGGTAATTAACCCGTTAGCTATGAAAGGCTTATGGCAACGCTGGACCCGCCGGGGCAACACCCCGGACAGCCCGGCACCGTGGGAAGTGCGGGCTGTGGTCCGAACCGACATCGGTAAACGCCGGTCGCATAACGAAGACGCAGCCGCGTTTGTTCGCCCTGGCACAGCGTCCGTCCGGACCGAGAAAGGTTGCCTGGCCATCGTGGCCGACGGCATGGGGGGGCATCTGGCGGGTGAGGTAGCCAGTCAGATGGCACTGGAAACCCTTCGGGAGGTATATTTCCAGCAGAATACCTCACCGGAGCAGGCGCTGAAAACGGCCTTTACCGAAGCGAACCGCCGAATCTGGCAGGCCGCCCAGGAGCAGACCGACCAGCGGGGCATGGGTACCACCTGCACCGTGGCGCTGGTACGCGGGACGAGCCTCTATATGGGGCATATCGGCGACAGCCGGCTGTATCATATCGGGATAAATGGTATCCTGCGGCAACTCACCCGCGACGACACCCTGGTGCAGGCGCTGGTGACGGAAGGGGTACTGACGCCGGACGAGGCCCTGACCCACCCCGACCGTAACCTGCTGACACACGCGCTGGGGATGGAACCGGATCTGAGCCCCCATGTTGAGCAATGGGCCGAGCCGTTGCAGACGGGCGACCGGCTGCTGCTGTGCAGCGACGGCCTGTACGACCTGCTCGACCCGGCCGAGCTGACAACTGAGCTACTAAATCCATCGATTCACGAAGCCGCCGACCGGTTGCTCAACCTGGCCCTCGACCGGGGCGGCCACGATAACGTCACCCTCTTGATTCTGGAGATCAACCCGTCGGCGGTGCTGTCTGCCGACACCGCTACCCCGTCTTATGATGCCCAGTAAGCAAATTATTCATGACCACTATAAGCTCATCGACAAGATTGGGGAAGGCGGTATGGGCGTAGTGTACCGGGCAACGGATCTGTCGCTCGACCGGGAGGTAGCCGTTAAAATGATCCACCCCCACCTGCTTAACGATCCCGTAACGCTGGAGCGGTTCCGGCGGGAAGCCAAAGCGCTGGGCCGGCTGAACCACCCGAACATTGCGACGCTGCACAGTTTTCTGCAGGACGGCAACGGCCACTATATGGTTATGGAATTTGTAGATGGGCAGAGTTTGGACAAACTGCTGCTGCAAAACGGACCGGTACCCGTGCCAGTGGCTGTGCAGATCATCCTACAGGCGCTGGACGGGCTGGCCCACGCGCACCAGCGGCACGTATTGCACCGCGACCTGAAGCCGGCGAACCTGATGCTGACCAAAGATGGGAGCGTCAAGGTCATGGATTTCGGCATTGCCCGGCTGACCGATGCTACGACGCAGAAGATTTCGCTGACCGCCAATTTTATGGGAACCTGGCAGTACGCAGCCCCCGAACTGCTGGGAAATGGTTCGGCTTCGACGGCTTCTGATTTGTACGCACTGAGTCTGGTCCTTTACGAGTTGTTGACGGGGCGGAGTCCGTTCAATGCCACCACCGTTACCACGCTGATCAACCAGATTCTGCACCAGTCTCCGGCTCCGCTGCATACGTACCGTACCGATGTTCCTAAAGCACTGGAAGCTATATTGCGAAAGATGCTGGCGAAAAATCCGGCGAAGCGGATTCCGGATGCCCGACAACTCTCCGAGCAGTTGCAGATCATTGCACCGTACCGGCATACTATTACGTGGGCATCGACGGATCATTCCGCCACCCGGATCGAAGGAAGCCATGTTGGCCAAACAGCCGCAGCCACGCGGCAGGATTCTGCCCGGCCCGCACGGCAATGGACTCTTCCGTGGCTGACTGCCCAGCGGTTAAGTCCTGCATGGCTGATTTTGCTGGTAGCCACGATTGTTGCCGGACTCATTCTGCTGGTTTACCGCCCAGGTCAAAGCGGTAATTCTGGAACCTTAACGATTACGCCACCTATGGACTCGCTCCCGGCAAGAGACACGATAGCCATAGTAGTCCGGCGGGAAGAACATCCTGTAATCGAGACTGAAGAAACATTAGTACCTGCCCCGGAGCCGGCTAAGACGGAGAAAAAAGCTGTACACCAGCCGGAACGTAAGAATAAGGATCAGGCGAATAACGAGGTAGGTGGTGTACAGCGTGACATTAATGAACCGCCTGCGCCACAGGCGCCCAAAGCTGGACCTGACCCGGTCAAAGCGACTTACCTTGATCCGGTCGGGCCGATTCCACCGCGATCTGATTCAGTACAGGTTACCCCACCCGTGGCGGTAAAAGTAACGTCTACCCTGCCGGCAAATACTTCCATCCGGCTTAATCCGGTGAACGGATCGTCCATTGCAGCTAATATCCTCAAAAAAGATGATCGGGTACCGTTTGAGGTGGCCGACGATATTGAAGCAGACAACGGACGAGTTGTTATCCGCAAAGGAACTCGGGTCTATGCGACCGTTCTGAATTTGAACTCCGGTGAACTGGACCGTTCGTTCATTAAATTAGGCAAACACCTGGCGGTTGAGACGAGTAACGGGCAAACCGTCGGACTGGAATACGATGACGAATCGGAACTGATTTTTTGGGGCAATAAAAAGCAGGTAGCCGTTCTTCGATCCTTTACCGTCAGAACAAAAGCCCGGTTTACCGCTCAGTTGTGAGGGTTTAGCTTTTGGCAATGGGTAGCGCATAAAAATGTTGCATGCCCAACCGGACTTTCAAGCAATTTCTGCTATTCAGGAGGCAGAAAGGTTTCTACAATGCTACTCCTCCAGATTATACTTAAGGCTAAATCATTATGGCAACTATCGTATTAACGACAATTGTATGGGCAGGTTTAGGTCTCCTGAATCAAATAGCCTATCTGAGCAGCTTAGGGTCTGCCTTTGATAATGAGTCAGAAACGCCAAAAAACAAGAGCAGTGAACAGACATACGAGAAGGAGGCTACACTATTAACCAAAGAGCGAATATATGCTCTTGTTCCGGTGCCCAGTATGTGGAAGGGCGTAGCCGTTGGCAATATCAATGGTGCAGCCTTTCGCCTGCCCATTAAAATAAGCATCCAACGTAGTCTGGTTGACGAAAATAACCCGTTTAATGTGGCAGTTAGCGTTGGTAACCAGGCTGACATTGGTAGCGCCCTGATATCGTCGGCGCTGAGTACCCGCACCCCTTACTCGGGACGCCAGCTTACGCTTCAGTACTTTACGATTTATACGGGTCAGGATGGCTTTCAGGCAGTTTTGTCCAATACGCATGTTCGGGAAGGAGCCGTTGGTAATTTCTTTACCTCCCCCAATATTTCGTCACAGACGGCCCCGGATATTATGAAAGAAATCTATAAAAGTCTCGGGCCGGAGAGCTTTTATTTTCTGGAACAGACGAAACTCGTTTGCCAGACCGGCAGTGACCGGATCAGAGGTACGCTGCAAGGCAATGGTCACTCAGTTACCGGCATTTTCGCCACAGGAACGGTCCGGTACTCTCTTGAATTTACCGTTGTTCGACAGTGATTTTATCGCCCTGATGGAGCGAAGCTAGTCCATCAGAAGAATGGCCGGTTCAGGCTATTCATGAGCAAGAAAGGTTTCTGCAACTCAAATCCGCTCCGCTATGAACACGAACACTACCTATGCCGGATTCGGCTTCACCGGTAATTCCGGGAATCATCGCAGGCTTACCCTGACGGGTATTATCGGCCTGCTGCTGTGTTATTGGTTGCCCATCAGCTTGGTGGCGCAACCGGCAATTGAATGGGATAGAACCCTGGGCGGTGGTGGTATTGATAATTTAACCTGTATTCAGTTGACGGCCGATGGCGGGTATATCCTCGGCGGCAGTTCAACATCGGGAGCTGGTACCGATAAAAGCGAAAATTCAAAAGGAGGTGCCGATTACTGGATTGTGAAGCTGCGGGCCAACGGCACCAAAGAGTGGGATAAAACCATCGGCGGAAACCGGGTCGATGTTTTGCACTATGTACGGCAAACGCCGGACGGAGGGTATCTTCTGCTAGGAAATTCTCTCTCAGATGCCGGGTTTGATAAAAGCGAAAACCCCTTAATGACCGATCCGACTGCCGATCCGGACTCCGATGGCTGGGTGGTTAAGCTGCGGGCCGACGGCACCATTGAGTGGGATAATACGCTCGGGGGAGGTGATGTCGATCAGTTATACGCTGTTGCGCTTACGACCGATGGCGGGTATTTAGTAGCGGGTAGTTCCAACTCCAATGCCGGTTTCGATAAAAGCCAGAACCGGAAAGGAGATTTCGACTACTGGGTTGTCAAGCTACGGGCCGATGGGAGCAAAGAGTGGGACAAAACCATCGGCGGAGCCGGCTCAGACCAATGCAACGCACTCCTGCTCACCGCCGATGGCGGCTATATGCTGGGCGGTACGTCGGACTCTAACGCCGGATCTGATAAAAGCGAGAACCGGAAAGGTGACCTGGACTACTGGGTCGTGAAGGTCCGGGCCGATGGTACCATCGAATGGGATAAGACCCTCGGCGGAGCGTCCTGGGAAAACCTGGCTTCGCTGGAAGCAACGGCCGACGGTGGGTACATCGTGGCTGGTACCTCGGCTTCCAATGCCGGTTTCGACAAAACGCAGAACCTTATTGCCGGCACCGGCGCAGATTATTGGGTGGTGAAACTGCGGGCCGATGGGAGCATAGCCTGGGACAAAACCATTGGGGGAGCTGGTTTTGATGTGTTGCAGTCAGTCCGGCCGACAGCCGATGGCGGCTTTATCCTGGGCGGCTACTCCGATTCCAACGCCGGCTACAACAAAAGTGAGAATCGGAACGGGATTCTGGAAGATTATTGGGTGGTGAAACTGCGGACCGACGGAACCATTGAGTGGGACAAAACCATGGGTGGGGGTAGTAGTGACCGCCTTAGCCTGGTTTTACCGACCCCGGATGGCGGTTATATCGCCGGTGGCTCCTCTATGTCATCGGTGGGTTTTGATAAGAGCGAAGCCGGCCGGGGAGGTAATGACTACTGGGTAGTGAAGCTGAAAAGTGCTTGCATCCCCCCTGGTGTACCGATTATCCGGACGGTCAGTGCCACAAATGAGCCGGTGCCGGTAAATACCGATTTCGCAGTGATGGCCACTACCCCTGACGCTACTATAACCACGGCTGTCTGGGATTGGGGTGATGGAACAACCTCAGGAGGGAGGATCAATAATTCAGCCATTCAGGGAAATCATGTTTACACGGCGTCAGGGGTATTTACCATCCGGCTTACGGTCGGAAATGCTTGTGGATTAACCGCCGAAAATGTCTACCAGTATGTGGTCGTGTATGACTCCAATGGGGGATTTGTTACGGGGGGCGGCACCATATACTCTCCGGCCGGTTCTTATAAACGGGATCTTACTGCCAACGGTACGGCTACGTTCGGGTTTGTGGCAAAATATCAGCCCGGTGCAACGGTTCCGTCCGGAACTACCCAGTTCAAATTTATAGCCGGAAATTTTCATTTCGTCAGTACCGCGTACCAGTGGCTGGTGGTAGCCGGTGCCAAAGCCCAGTTCAAAGGTGAAGGCACAAGAAACGGCAGTGGGTACTACGGGTTTATGCTGACGGCTATTGATGCCGACTTGACCGGGAGTGGCGGAACGGATAGGTTCAGGATCAAGATCTGGGATAAGGCAAATGGAGATCAGATCGTCTACGACAATAACGCAGGTGCAGACGATGGAGCAGAACCGGTTACCGCCCTTACCAGTGGTAATATAAAGATCCAATCCAGTACCGGTAAACGAAACCGGGAGGGGTATGGGACGGCACCTGAGTTGAGAACCCATACGCTTTTCCTGAGCAACTACCCTAACCCGATTGACGGGAAAGCAACCTTCGAGTTCATGCTGCCTCAGGGGGGAGCGTACCGGCTGGATATTGTTGATCTGACCGGGAATCTGATTCAGCATGTGCAGTCGGGTAGCGCCCAGGCCGGTGAACACCGGCAGGTAACGTTGGAGCAGGTGCATATTCCATCGGGCGTGTATATCAGCCGCCTGCTAACGGAGCAAGGGATGAAAACAACGAAGCTTATTGTCCGGTAGCCGCCTGCTTAGCGAAGAAAGCAACAGCCCAATCCTTACTGCCCTACCAGCACGAAGCCGCCCCAGTAAAACGGCTGGGGGTATTGTTTCCGGATCGCCTGCTGGGCCAGCCGGAAGGCCTGCACTTTGTCGCCGGATTGCAGCCAGTTGGCGTAGAAGGCGGTCATCAACTGGCGGGTGAGGTCGTCGTCTACTTTCCAGAGGCTCATCAGCAGCGACCGGGCGCCGGCTACCTTGAAGGCCCGTTGCAGCCCATACACACCCTCCCCGTTACGAACTTCGCCCAGGCCGGTCTGGCAGGCGCTCAGCACCACCAGGTCGGTCTGGTCGAGGGTCAGGTTCATGGCTTCGTAGGCCGTCAGGATACCGTCTTCCCGGCGTTGGGCGCTGAACAGGTCGGCAGTGGCTGTATCGGTTAACGTACGGTTAGCGTCGGCCAGCACCAGCCCCGACCGGAACAGCGGACTGGTCAGGGTGTGGCCTAAGGCCGTATCGGTTTCAAAGAAGCCGTGCGTAGCAATATGCAGTACTGTCGGACTAGCGGTTGTTTTAACCACCTCTTCACGGGCAGCGGTATCCGTATAGGTATGCACGGTAAAGCGGCTCCGCAGCAGTTGCCCGATGTCGGCCACTTCCCGCTTCGTAGCGGGCAGCGGTTCATAGTAGCCGTCGCGGCTGAGTCGGGTGCGGGGAGCCCGTTGGGAGAGGGTAGGGCCGGCCAGATCTCGCTGCGCCAGCATTCTATGCTCCGACAGGCCGTAGTCGGGGTAACCGATCAGCAGGGCCGTGGGTTGGCCGGTAGGTGGAGTTGGTTTGGCCTGAAGCAGGTCGTTGGTGGTGGTGACCAGCACGATTTCCTGCTCATCGAGCACATACCGGCCGGTTTCCGGATTTCGTAAGGTGTTGAGGTTGATCTGGTGGTACACGCCGTCGGGTGCCAGATACACCCGCCGGATGCCTTTCAGCGCGTCGCGGATGGGTTTCCAGTATTGCCGGTAGCTGTCCGCTGCGTGGGTCTGGTCCAGGATGTCGTTCCGGTAGGCGGTCAGCAGCGGCCCTTCCAGCACGTTGCCGTTCTCCAGGATAACGATGTCAGGATAGGCGCAGTTGGGCGTCACGATCAGGGCGGCATAGTGAACCGTGTCCGTTTTGCCCCAGCCATGCCTGACCTGATAGGTACGGTAGCGGACCAGTTCAATGGCTGCTTCACCAGGTTGCAGGGTCTTCTGTACATCTTGCCATGTTTTCGGGTTCAGCGCCAGTTCGCCCGTAAGTTGCGGTAGCCGAAGGGCCACTTGTTTTTCCAGCGTGTTGACGTGTTGCTCCAGACTATCGGTTCGGATTCCCCGGCGGAGTTGTTCAGTTCGCGTCAGACGGATCCATGTTGCCAGTCGGTCGCGGCTCGTCTGCCAGTGGGCATACAGGCGTTGCAGAGATGTATCGGTATGGGTGCCGATGCGTCGGCGGAACTTCTGATCGGCATGTAACAGAAAGCCCTTTATGGCTAGTTGGGTATTGTACTGCTCGGCCGTGATAGCCGGATTGTGTCGGGCAAACAGCCGGGCATACGAGTGGAGCCAGATAAAGCCGTTACTGGCATTTTTGAGGAGTTGCTCCCGTTCTTCATCCGTCAGCGTGGCCGAAAACAGCCGCACTTCCCGAATCAGGTTCTGGTTACATTGGACAATATAGGGTTCCGCCTGTCGGTCTAAATTGAGGAGCGTATAAATTTGCCCTACCTTAAATAATGCGACCGTATGGTAAGGATGCATGCGCCCGTTTACACTGTCTGAACGCATCAGGATTTGCTCGAAGATTTTACGAGCCTTATGGTTATTTCCTTTCCTACGGTAGTAATCTGCCAAATCTTCAGCGCACGAATTATACCGCGAGGTATTTGGACCAATAGTTTGGCTGAGTGTCTCCAACGCTTTGGTTAGTAACACTTCTATATCAGGGATTTTCTGCTTTAGAAAAAAATTTCTGTAATGATAGGCAGACGACAGGGTATGTAAACATTCTGCATAAACCGGGCTTTGCGGGCTACCTATCCGTTCTATAAGGAGTATGGCCTTCGTAAGCAGACCTATAGCCGTATCAATATTGGGAATTATGTACTCTTCCAGATAGCGTATATACAGATCGCTCAGGTTCTGCAGCACCAGGGCATACGCAACGGAATGCTGGTCATCAAGCTGCTCAAAGATCGCTTTAGCCTGTTCGGCAGTTGCAATGGCCTTCGCCTGAAGGCCCATGGTCCGGTAGAACAGAGCCAGCCGGTTTAAGGCAATGGCGTAATCGGTGCTTTGTGCGCCGGCCCGATCTTGGGTTCGCGTCAATGCGATCTGATGCAGGCTGTCGGCTTTGGGGTACTGAACCAGGTATTGGTAGCTCTCGGCAACGGTCTGTAGCGTGTACACGTACCGATGGTGTTGCCTGCCGTAGGTACGTTCCCAGATAGCCAGTGCCGTCTGTCCTGCTTGCAAGGCTTCGTCATAGTACTCCAGGTAGTTATCTGCCTCCGCCAATATATCCAGCGTTTTGGCGTAGTTGGAGTCGGTCCGGCTGAGTTGCTGTTCGGCCAGGGCAAGGGCTTTTATGGCCCAGGGACGAGCCTGGTGGTAGCGCAGTTGCCGATTGGCGATGGCCGCACTGTCGTAGGCCGTCTGCCAGTCCTGCGCCGGAGAACAGACACTCCAGAGGGAGCAGATAAAGGCAGTCCAGACGGCAGTTCGCTTCGAAAAATTCGTCATAGAAGCCTGATAGAGAAAGTTCTATAGTGAAGTTAGCAAAGTTTCAGCGATAGCTTTTATCTGCTATAGACCAGGTTTTTACCTATTTATTATTCGGTCAATAAAAGCAATCGTTCCTTCGGGATTTCAGGTTTTAGGCATCATGTCTTCCGCCCATTCAAATGAGCGGCTACAAGATCAATCATCCCCGCAACGGAGGCCCGGTAACGGAATTCAGCGGTTAATTACTTCAAATCAATAAGTCCATCAGAACTAAACTTTGAAGGAGAACCGAAGAGTGAATAGCTCAAAGTAACAAGAAACGGTGGGTGTAATCGGGGAAAAAGCGGGTATGGTAGTGGGAGCGTTCTGTGGCTTTACGTCTTTGCCCTGAAATCGGTGTTCATCAGCCGGTCCCAGATGTTGAAGTAGAAGCCGAAGTTACCCCGCGTGTACTGGTGGTGCCGGTTATGGTGCGTCGAGGAGCCCAGCCATTTGCCCAGCCAGTGCCGGTCAAAGTTGTCGGGCAGAAATTCGTAGCCGGAATGCCCGATGACGTTCATGGTAATAATGAAAAAAGAGAAGAGCAGCAAGGCGCTCATGGATACCGGCAACACCAGCAGGATGAGCGCAAAGCCACCGGCCTGCAGCAGGGCTTCGACCGGGTGGAAGGCGTTGGCGGCCCAGGGCGTCGGGTTGCGCGACCGGTGGTGTACGTAATGCACGTGCCGGAACCACCAGGGCCGGTGCAGCAGCCGGTGCATCCAGTAAAAGTAGGTGTCGTGTACCACCAGTTGCAGCAGCAGGGTTAGTGCCCAATAGCCCCAGCCATACGCATCCCAGGGTTCATACAGTTGCGTATAGCCGCCCCGGTAGGCTAGCCATACACCCGTACCGACCAGGCCAAAGACCAGCATCGTTTGTGCCGAATACCGCAACTCGTGCCGAATCTGGCGGGCATCGGGCCAGCGGGGCTGCAGTTTTCGCAGGCCGGCCGGGGGCTTCCGGAGATACCCCACATAGAAGGTCAGCCCGGCCAGGATCATATACCGGAGCGTGGCTCCCGCAAAGGCCAGCAGCAGCACCGGCCCAAATTCCTGAAAAGATAGATCGTTCATGGCAGGTCCGGATTATCCATCAGCCAGGGCAGCCGATCGGGTGAGGTACCTTGCTGTTTCAGCAGCCGGAAGTGCGAACGAACCGCCTGCCACAGGGTTTTGGAGCGGTATTCGAGACCAAAATCACGGGCCGTTTGAGCCACAATGCGTGTAATGGCCGGGTAATGCACATGGCAGTAGCGCGGAAACAGGTGATGTGCTACATGATGATTTAGTCCGCCGAACAGAAACGTAACCACCGGATTGTTGGTACTAAAATCATCCGTCGTGTTCAGTTGGTGAATCGCCCAGGTGGTGGGAATCCGGCCCTGCTCGTCGGGGTACACAAAATGGGCGTCTTCACCGGCATGGTTGGACAGCAGCGCAAACATGGCCACAAAGCCGGCCCCGATGTGCATGGTAATGAAGCCGATGCCGATCTGCCACCAGGCCAGCGGCAGCAGCCAGGCCGGCAGCGCCAGGGTATACGAAAAATAAACAACCTTGCTGATGACCAGAATGACCCACTCCCGGCGGGCGTGCAGCGCCCGTTTGATGCCCATCCGGCGACGGCGGAAATACCGGACGTCCCGAAAGAACAGCCAGAAGAACGTATAGAAAGGATACAGCAGCAGCATGTACCAGTGCTGGTACCGGTGATACCATCGCCGTTTGGTAATGGGTACCACCCGGACCAGGTCCGACTGCTGGAGGTCTACATCCAGGCCGGGAATATTGGTGTAGGGGTGGTGCGACAGCAGGTGTTTGCAGCGGTACATATACCCGTTGCCGCCCACCAGATTGCAGTAGTACAGCAACAGCGTATTCACCCAGCGCTTGGGGGAAAGAACTTCGTGGCAGGCGTCATGGACGATGTTCATGGAAGAAACCATAAACGTAACACCCAGTAGTAGCGTCAGGCCCCAGCGGGTCATCAGGGAGACATCCGCCAGTAGCACCAGCAGGTAACTGGCAACGAACACGGCAAACAGCAACAGGCATTTTGCTGCCATAAATCCGTTGGCGTACCGGCTGCGCTGTTTGTCCTGAAAATAAGTGCGTACCCGTCGTCGGAGCTCCGCGTAGAAGCCGTCCTCCGGCTCTTTCTGAAAAATGACATTCGTTTGCATTGTTGGGTTTGGTTATTGGTGAAGCGGATATGGTGTTTCTACCGTGGGTACGGTAGGGCTTAGTCGAAAAAAAGGGTTTCATAGTCACACGAGCTGAAACGGTGTAAGCGGCTGGCTTGCCTGGTCTAAAGTTGGTGTGAGATGCTAATTGCCGCCGGCGCTACTTGGGGAACGGCGGACCTGACTTGAGCAACGGCGGTATTACGGGACTCACAGGTATTCTGCCTTTTCCTCAAAAATTTGCGCCGGTAATGCCTCAAATGTTTATCTTTCTTCGGGTGTCATCGACTAAGAAACCGAACGCATAAGGTAGTAGATCTGCCGCTAAACCCGACCATGAAAAACAGCCTGACCAGATACCTGAAGAGCCTGCTGATGCTTTTGAGGATACTTTCGGCCGGATTGTCCGGTACTCCGCTGATGGCTCAGTCGGCCGGTGAGGTTATATACGCCTATACGCAGTCGCTGCTGGAACTGGGCCGGCATGTGCGCATCTACAAAGACCCGAAGGCCACCCTCGACATCCGGCAGGTCCGACAGCTACCCGATTCTTTGTTTGAACCCAGCCGGCAGGATGTGTTGAACTTTGGGCTGACAGGCGCCCGCATCTGGCTGAAGGTTACGCTGCAAAACCGGGCGAACGAACCGCTGTACCTCTTGTTCCGGACCCAGGATATCAACGCCGTCGATGCCTACATCACCGGCCCGGCCGGCAGCACTGCGTTTCATACCGGCACGTACCGCCCGTTCCGGAACCGGTATTTCCTGACCAACAGCGTGGTACTGAAACTGGGCGATGCACCCACGGAGGTGTATCTCGCCGTGCAGGAGGGCAGCCGGTTTCATTTTCCGATTCTGCTGGGAACAATTCAGCCGATTGTTCAGCACTTGTATCGCGAAACACTGTTCAATGGGGCCATTCTGGGCATTATGCTGGTGATGGCCATCGTGAATTTCTGTATCTACCTGATGCTGCGCGACCGCACCTACCTGTATTACTGCTGCTACGTGCTGCTGTCCGGGCTGATGTTTATGATGTACGAGGGCCTGACCTACGATCTGTTCTGGCGAAGCGTTCCCCCGCTTAACGACGACCGGGTTTCGTTCGTCACCCGCGTGCTGACCTTTGTTTTTGCCATTTTGTTTTCAACACGGTTTCTGCACCTCGATCAGTACCGGCCCCGGCTCAACCAGTTTTTCAAGGGGGTTGTCTGGCTGCTGCTCGTGGTTGGCCTGCTGAAGATTGCCGGCCTGTCGGTGGCGGAGACGATCTTCTATCCGCTGACGCTCTTCGGGCTGGTGTCGCTCTTTACGGCCGGCGTGCTGACCTTCCGGGCAGGATACCGGCCGGCGCGTTACTACCTGGTCGGCTGGGGGTTGTATATTCTGGGGGCAATGTCGACTATCCTGGCCCTGATGGACGTCCTCTCGTTCAAATACCTGCTCACGGCCTATGGGTATGCGTCGGGGGCTGCCTGCGAAGCCACCGTGTTGTCTTTCGCCCTCGCCGACCGGCTCAACAGCTTCCGGAAAGAGAACCTCTATTCGCAGCAGGCGGCCATTGCGCAGTTGCAGGAAAACGAGCGGCTGGTGCGTGAGCAGAACCGGCTGCTGGAAGAGAAGGTAGCGGAGCGAACGCAGGCGTTGCAGCAGTCGGTGGATGAACTGGAGCTAAAAAATGCCGAGATTATGCGGCAGCAGTCGGAACTGGAAGAGGTGCGGCTGAAAAACCTTCGGGCCGAGTTCGCCCGGAAACTGGCCCGCATTAAGCTCAAGTCGCTGCGCGACCAGATGAACCCGCATTTTCTGTTCAACTGCATGAACACCATCGAGGCTTATATCATCGAAAACCGCCCCGACGAAGCCACGGCTTTTTTACAGAAATTTTCCAGGCTGATCCGGGCAACCCTCGAAAACTCCCTGTACGAGCATATCCCGATCAAAAACGAGATTGAGACGCTGAACCTATACATCCAACTGGAAGAGGCCAGGGTCAACAACCGGTTTTCGCATACCGTAGACGTAAGTCCGCTATTGCTCGAACAGCCGTATACCATTCCTCCGTTGCTGCTTCAGCCGTACGTGGAAAATGCCATTCTGCACGGATTACGGCACAAACGAGACACAGCCGGCCGGCTTCACATCGATCTGTCCGTGCAGGATGAGCAACTGATCTGCACCATTGAAGACAACGGCATTGGCCGGCAGAAAGCCGCCGGGATGCGCACAAGCCGGCCGGGCAAAAGTCAGTCGCTCGGCATGAAATTTACCGGCGAACGAATGGCCGTGATGAGCGAGATCTCGGCTACGCCCTACCAGGTAGAAGTGGTCGATATCCTGGAAGGAGAGAAAACCGGAACCAAAGTAATTCTTACATTACCCTTGACCAGGCAAACCGAAACGCCGGTAGTGTAAACCTCAAACCCCAACTCTTTTTAACCCGACAGCCATGAACGTTATTCTGATAGACGACGAGCGGCCGGCCCTGATTACGCTCCGGCACAAGCTCCTGAAATACAATAGCCCCATCAATATCGTGGCGATGTGTGAAGAGCCCGAAGATGGGCTGGCTCAGATCAACCGGCTGAAGCCCGATGTGGTTTTTCTGGACGTAGAGATGCCGGGCATGAACGGATTCGATCTGCTGGAGCAACTGCCCGCCCTGGATTTCGAGGTAGTGTTTACTACGGCCCACGATGAGTTTACCATTCAGGCCATCCGTGTAAGTGCGTTCGATTACCTGCTCAAGCCCGTCGATGAGGAAGAGCTTCGGAAGACGCTCGACCGGCTGACCGCTTGTCTGAAAGAGAAAGTAGACCGGAACCACTTCCGGGAGTTCCAGCACCTGCTGAAAAGCCTGCGGGGCGAACCCGAAAAAGTAAAGAAGCTGCCCATTGCCACTATGGATGGCATTTTACTGCTGCCCCTGTCGGACATTATCCGCATTGAAGCAATGGGCAGTTATACCGCGTTTTACTGCAGCCGCAAGCAGAAGATCGTGGCTTCCAAATCCATCGCCGAGTTCGACCACCTGTGCGATACGGAGACGTTCTTTAAGGTTCATAAATCGCATATCATCAACCTGAATTTTGTCGAGAAATACATCAGGGGCGAAGGCGGCTCGGTTATTCTGGCCGACGGCAGCGAAGTGGGCGTTTCCCGCCGGTCCAAAGCCGAACTGCTGGAGCGGCTGTTTTTGAAGTAATGTACCCCGTACCCCGGAATGTAATTCCGGATTATGTAAGCCGGAATTACATTCCGGGGTACATAAAATAGCCTCCTAATTTCATACGGGATTTTAGTTCTATGGTTATTTTTCTGAATCAATCAGCCCGTAACCTGTCTCACCTAGCATCTTCTAATAAACATCTTTATCAATCTTCCAGCAAATTCTCCAGCCTACTCCTGAACGGGTCATCTTTATAAACCAATCGTCCATCCTGTAAATACCCAAAAAACTCTGCGTAGTCTTGTGGACTTAGAAAATGAAACAGGTATGTTTGAGCAATACCATTTTCTTCCAGACTGGTATTCAGTTCCCGGAAATGTTGCCGGGCATAGCGTAGTTTGGCTTTGTTCTCGGGGCTTACATCGCCATCTGCTTTTATTTCTACTACAAGCACAAATTCGTGTTCGTCTGTCTTAATCAATAGCAGAAAATCAGGATTAAACTTCCCCAATCGACTATGCTTGCCAGCATCGGAGGTGATGGAGTACTCAATCTCATAAAACCGCTGGTTTTTCGACTTAACCCAAGCCGTTATTTTGGCCGCATTTTCGGGTTTAGTTAATAGTTCGATAAATTTTCGCTCCGGTTCGGCTGTGCTAAAAACTAAATCAACTGGCGTTTTCAGTAAAGCAGTCTTAACCTCTTTTATTGCTTTTCTGGGCAAGGACTCATCTTCTAACACGGCTGTACAAATAGCCCGAACCTCATCATCTACCAGTTCTGTCTCATAATCCGGGCTGTAAAATACACTGCTGTCGCGCCGAAGGTTACTGACGGATAAGGTTTCCCGTTCGCGGTTTATGGTCGAAATTGCAATTGGTTTTGTCGCCACCCGTTTGGTGACGACCTTTTTGGAAGTCTTACGTAGCAAAGTGTTAAAAGAGTTGAAGATAGCCTGTTGGTTGTGCTTATCCAGATAATCTCCCTCAATTGCCCGAGCCTCCATTGAGTTGCGGATAAGCCGTTCGATGACCTCTTTCGGTGGTAGATTGTTCTTGGTGTACTCGCCGTCTTTTAATTTTAGCGTGACTCCTTCCCACTCTCGAATCCTGAATTCTTCATAAATCTTATTGACAATACTTTCGACCGAAAAAAGCTCCTTTTCAATGCGATATTCGACGGTTCGCTCGTGCGCTCTGGTGTTGACAAATGTGGTAATTGGGTTGTACGCATCTATCTGAGCGGCTAATTTTATCTCTTCTTTGGAATAATCGAAAACCGCGTTTGGACGTTTTACTGGCGTTTCTTCCTGCGTTTTGGTGTAATTGATATTGTACACCGTAAAGTGGTAGTTAGCCCGTTCTCCGGTTTGGAGCGGTTGCGCCACCAACTTCAATTCCAGTTCCAGAATTTCGTCGACTAGTCCCTTAATTTTTCCGGTCCAGTTGTCGTGGTTAAAGACTACTACGATGGCTTTTGGGTAATCTGCGGGTAAACGTAATCCCCGACCTAACACCTGTGCGATTAGCAGTTTTGAGTTAAATGCCCGCTCTTCCATCGGTACAATCTGAAAGACGTTTTTAACGTCCCAACCCTCGGTCAGCATTGATACCGAGACAATCCATTCAAACGTACTGTTCTGCTTATCGACATGAGGTAGATACAACTCAACGTTCTGTTTGTGTTTTGAAGTCACAATTAACACTTTGTCTGAACGCACGCCTTCAATCGGTACGTTTTCTTTCCTGACCAGAAACTCGCATAATTCTTCCTTGAGTCGTTCGGCCTGAATAATATCCTGCGTCACAAGGAGCGTCAGCGGCTTCAGCTTGCTGCCATATAAGTCTTTGTTACGCTGATGGTTCTGGTAAATCTTCTGGAACTGCTCGTCGCGTTCCTGTGTCTGCTCGTCTTTGGCTACGTAGTCAACCGTTTTGACAAAGCCGTCTTCAATTGCCTGCCGGAGCGAATACCGGTAGACGACATCGTTCACGTAATCATTTTCAACATAGGCCGTTCCCGTGAAGCCCAGCATGTACCGAAACCCAAAACCATTGTTTAACAGAAACTCTTTCCATTTCTTAAGACCCTTACTGTCAGCATCGTTTCCGATGATTTTGTTATACACATGATGTACTTCATCGTTTAATACCAGACAACGCTCCCCTTTACCAAAACCTAGACTATCCTGAATGGAACTGCTGTTGCGGCCATACACGGCGTGGATGTTTTCTATGCAGATGTCTCCGTTCTGAATCGTGCGGGTACCGTCGATAATGCTTGGGTTGGCATATACCGCCAGTGCCGGAATCGCGTTTTTTAAAGTACTGTTCGTGGTCAGTTCCCTGAACTTTTCGGTAAGTCCTTTTTCGATGGTTAAAGACGGACACAGCACCAGCACTTTATCGACAAAGCCCAGGCCGAGTGCCAGTTGTGCAATGCCGTACATGACAAAGCTTTTTCCGGTACCAGTTGCTAAATCCAGCGTAGCTGACAGCAGATTAGGCAACTGTAACCTTCGTTTGTAGTCGATGAGGTCATTATACCGGTCCTGCAGGCTCTCGTTTTTTCGATAGTTTTCTTCAACAAGCTGCTCAATAGTCGCGTATTTGCCCGAAAACAGATAAATAATAGCGGTCTGTATAGCCTTTTTCTGATAAGCCCGGTCCTGACAAAGAATATCCAGATACCGGTCCCAAGCCGAAAGATTTAGTTTTATGGGGTCGTAATTAGTGCTGACTTGTAACACTAAATCCTGTGTATTATATGTTTTAATTTCCTGCATTACTGCACTGGCTTAAATTCTATTTTAAACTCATTTCCGTAGATGTCGATGAATACGACAGCTACCCTTGCACCCACCGAGGTAAGCGGAATCCGTAAATCGGTTTGGTTTGTCAGTTCCTGACGGAGTTGTTCGACAAAGAGGTTTCCTCCTTCAGATTCAGCTTTTTCAAGGTCTTTCTGCTTCTGTTTGCGGGAGGCAATCAGGTCGGCAGCAAACACAGAGCCTGTCATCAAAAACTCACTACCGTTATAGTCGGCGTCCCAAAGCACCATCGACAGACTCTCGAAGTTTGCCATGTCGCGTCCGGTGCCTTCTTCTGAATACAGGGAGGTAAAATGACTGATAATTAGCTCGCTTCCTTCCAGGCGGCTTTCTACCTTTGGCTGCCGCATGAAGTGAAACCCCACCGCATCAGACAGGTCATTGATTTTACTTTTGCTCTGCGGCTGACGGAACCGGGCAAATTCTTTTTTGTGCAGTTCCTGAATAATCTGGTAGGGTACTTTCAGAAAGTAATACCGCACACCCTCAATCTCATGGTAATCGGCAATGAAACCAACCTGATTAGCGGGGGCAATGATGTAAAACCGATTGCCCACCCGACCCCGCAATGAACTATGCAGGTCGTTCAGAAAATCTTCATCCACTTCCGATTCTTTGAAGTCCCAGAAGTTCCAAATCATGGCATAGTAGCCGAATCGCTGCCCATCGACCCGAATACCGTTTATATGTTGAGACTTCGGGTCTATCTCAAATAGATTCAGTACGAACGCCCGGTAATTGTCGCGGTCGAGTTGGTTGAGTTTGGCGATGTCGTACAACCCGGCGTTAACAGTGGCAAACGTGCGGGCTGGGATGCCGTGTTTTTGCTTGGGATTAGTCAGACTTTTGCTGTTCTGAATCTGTAACAGCCGCTTTTGCATGGTATAGAACGACAGCTTACCGATGTCGCATGTAATCCAGCGACGGCCCAATTTTTCGGCCACAGCGGCAGTGGTGCCACTCCCACCGAAAAAGTCGAAAACAATGTCGTTGAGGTTGGTAGAGGCTTCGATTATGCGCTTTAGCAGTTCCTCTGGTTTTTGGGTGGGGTAGCCGGTGCTATCCTGTTCTACAAAAGCATACGTACCAACTGGATAGTCATTGAATGCTTCTGCAATTTCGTCCTTTCCAATCCAAACATCCCACGCAGTCTGAGGACGGTTTTTGTTTGCCTCCTCTATGGCTTCCTCTTTAGTTAGATTTGGATTTTTGCAGATGTATGTTTTAAGGTAATTGGAACCGCCACTACTCTCTCTACCTCTGGTGTAAAACCAACCATTTTCATCCTTTACCAACGCATTTGTTATACGTTTTGAATAGCCCAGCCGAGGAGGAGGATTAAAGGCAGCGTTAGGTGCTTTGTAACAATAAATAGTCTCATGGGCTTTTGGGAAGAACTTGCCTGACCCCATGAGCCCACAAACCCAAACTATTTCGGCAAATTGAAAGCCTGTAAATACCTCATCAAGAAGCAGCTTAATAGTATGTCCTTTTTTTACGTCCAAATGCACATATATAGTACCATCACTTGCCAGTATCTCCTTTGCAACTATAAGTCGGCGTCGTAAAAATTCAACAAAATCACTGCCTTTCGCTTTATCCGTGTAGGCTAGTTGGCCAGTTTTACTATTAAAATCTGAATCTGTTGCAAACGGTGGGTCAATGTAAATTAGCTTTACCTGTCCTTTTACGCGGTCGCGGATGAGTTCGTCCGTGTTGGCGTAAAGGGTTTTCAGGAATTGAAGGTTATCACCAAACACCATCAGGTTGCGCCAGCCGTCAGCAAAACCTTCACGTGTGCCGTTAAACACCTTTTCGACCTGTAACGGCATGGCGGTGGTTCCGTCCTCGTCGGCTAACAAGTCTTCTTTACGCATTTTGCCGGCATATACTAACTCGTATTCGCGTTGAAGGGTCGGGAAGAGCTTGTATTTGAAGTCAGCGGGAAGTGGTTCGCCATTTTGGAGTTTATCAATCAGGAAAAGACGTTCGTCTTCAGACAGTTGCGGAATCATAAGGTTACAAAAAGCGTAACCACTAAGAAAATATAACTATTAGTGATCTTTCAAAACTTATAGTGGTATATTAGCAACTTAGAGTAATAATTTATTACAACTATGGAACCGCTGCAAATTGGAAATAAGATTAAAAAGCTGCGTGAACTACGAAATTTCACGCAAGATTATATGGCTGAGGCTTTACAGATGTCGCAGGCAGGCTACGGCAAGATTGAACGAGACGAAACGGATATTTCACTGTCTCGTTTGCAACAGATTGCCAGTGTGTTGAAAGTAGAATTAAACGAGCTAATAGGCTTTGATGATAAACTGGTAATCTTTGGTGCTATGCATACACATGCTACAGCAAATAATGGAGTCTTTTTAGGCAAGGAGAATTTCGACAACGAGCGTAAGTTGTACGAAGGGCAGATTAAGCAATTGGAGGAGCAGGTAGTTTATCTGAAAGGATTGCTAGATAAGGTGCTACGGTAAAACGCCAACAGAGCCGCTGGCAAGTAATGTACCCCGGACCGGCTGGCCGGAGCCATGTAATTCCGGCCGTTTTATGCCTTTTACAATGTTTGTGGGTTTTCAACGGCCGGAATTACATGGCTCCGGCCAGCCGGTCCGGGGTACGTTACTTCAAAACCTGCACCTCAATGGCCGAATTTCCGTATACCCGATGCGTGGCCTTCTGGAAATCGGCTGCGTCGGCTTTGAAGATGTTGTCGACGTACTTCTGCGGGTTGCGGTCGATGAGCGGGAACCACGTACTCTGCACCTGCACCATGATGCGGTGGCCTTTTTTGAAGGTATGCAGCACATCCTGCAGGCGGAAGGTAACGTCGGTCACCTGGTTCGGGACAAACGGCTCCGGCTTCTCAAAACTGTTACGGAACCGCCCGCGCATGGCTTCCGAGCGCACCATCTGCTGATAGTTGCTCAGAATAATGTTTTTGTTCGGCATATAGGCGTGGTTCGGCTCGTCGGGCGGATATACATCGATCAGCTTCACCACCCAGTCGGCATCGGTGCCGGTGGTGCTTACCTTGAGTTTGGCCGTAATTTCTCCGCCCAGCGTTACGTCTTCGGTCAGCGGCTCGGTCTGGAACACCAGCACATCGGGACGCCGACCGGCAAACCGCTGGTCTTCCGACATATAATTGAACGGAGTAAAGGTCTCGGTCGTACTCAGGTCTTCGGTGTACGGCACCGGTTTCATGGGGTCGCTGATGAATTCGGAAAAGGCAGTGCCATTGCCGGACTGCTGCGTCAGTTGCCCATTTGCAGTCAGAAAATAGGTTTGGTTCTGAGTCGCAGCAGCCGGCCACTTATCGAAGGTTTTCCATTCTTTCCGGCCGGTATCGAACAGGTAGGCTTCCGGCAGGCCGGTTTTTCCGTCGCCGGGCCCTTTCAGGAAATGGTTAAAGAAGCGGGCCTCAATGTTGCGCTGGTAAAAGGTAGCGATACTGTCGCCGAAGTAAACGTTGCTGTGCAGCGTATGGCCCGTCTCCGCCGACCAGCGCCCGTGTCCGAATGGCCCCATCACCAGCGTGTTATACGTGCCGGGGTTATTCTTCTCCAGTGTTTTGTAGATCGTCAGCGGCCCGTACAAATCTTCGGCATCGAACCAGCCGCCAACGGTCATCACGGCGTGTTTAACGTTTTTCAGGTGGGGTATAATGCTACGTTTCTGCCAGAACTCGTCGTAGTTCGGGTGCTCCACCGTCTCCTTCCAGAAAAAATTATCCTGGTAGAATTTGTTGGCATTCTTTAGTGGCCCTAAATCATACTGCCACTGATAGCCATCTTTGGTTTCGGGCTCAATCATCGCTGGGGCAAACCAGTTTTCGGTCGTCGGCTTTGGGTGCTGAATACCGAATACGGGATACGTCCAGATATAGGCCTGAATAAACGCGCCGTTGTGGTGAAAATCATCGAAGAAGAAATCACCCACCGGGGCCTGGGGCGACGAGGCTTTCAGGGCCGGGTGGGCATCAATGGCCCCGGCCACAGTGTAAAAGCCGGGGTAGGAGATACCCCACTGCCCCACACGGCCGTTGTGGAACTTTACATTCTTCAGCAGCCACTCAATGGTATCGTAGGTGTCGGAGCTTTCGTCCGGAGCCCCGGCCATTGATACGGCAGCAGTCGCTTTGCCTTTTTTGCGGCTGGCGGTTGCCGTCGGCTGCGGGTCAGGCAGGTTGGGCGTCATGTTGGTCCAGGTACCTTCCGACATGTAGCGGCCCCGCACATCCTGGTACACAAAAATGTATTTATCCCGCATTAGCGTAGGTGAGGGCCCCAGGCGCTGCGCGTAATTGTCCGGTCCGTAGGGGGCCACGCTGTAGCAGGTGCGCTGCATCAGAAAGGGGTAGCGGTTAGTCTCCGAGGCATCTTTCGGCACGTACACAACGGTGAACAGCCTGGTGCCGTCGCGGGCCGGAATCTGGTATTCATACTTCTGATAGTTGTCCCGGATAAATGAACTGGGGGCAGGTTGCTGGGCAAAGCTGGTCCAGGACGCCAGCACCAGCAGGTAAAGCAGTTTACGTAGCATAGTTAGTTTGAGGCAAGTGCAAGCCAAAGGTATTGAATTTCGGCTCTACTGAAAAGCGCCACCCCAGGCGGCAATAACCAGCGCAAATAATACCGTGACCACCAGGAGGAGAATACCCAGGATCAGACCAATTGTTGCTTTGCCCCGTTGAGGGTCTCCTTTTCGCGACCGGTTAAATGCGCGGATGGCAGCCACAACAGCCCAGATGCCCGCTACAGGTGCCAGCAAAAGCAGGATCGACGCGTTGGGAATCAGGATCGCTACGGCCAGACCCGCTACCCCGAGCAAACCCGCAATGAGGGCGTTACGGGCCGGCCGTCGGGCTGGTGACTCGTCGGCCGGCCGGATGTGCTTTTGGGTGCCCACGGCCCTGACGATGGTTTCCCGAAAGGCCCGTTGCTGTTTAGCCGGCCGAACGGTTTGACGAAGGGGCTCGGCAGCCGTAGCGGTCATCACCAGCGGCAACTCAGAGGTGGCGTCCACCTGAGTCTGCCTGTATACTGAATCTGACGGTACCACAACAACTGCCGCTGCGGGTTGGGCAGCGGCTTCATACTGGATGCGAGCCGTTGGTTGAAAGAAGGCGGTTTGCCGCTGACAGGCAGTCAGCACAATACTGATGAAGGCGGTCAGGAGCAGGCGAATGGGCATAGTAAGGTTTGGTGGTTTCGGTTAAAAATCGATGCGGTAGAAGAAGACGGGCAGGAAACCCAACTGGTACTCCTGCTTGATAAAGGTGCCGTCGGGCTGGGGTGCGTAACTCAGCGACAGCAGGTTCTGGATACCCAGGATATTTACCAGATCGACGGCAATGGTGTGGGTAAGCTTATTTCGGTTGATCTTGTAATCCACCTTTAGGTCGAGTCGGCGATAAGGGGCAAACTGTAGCGTATTTCGGGTGGCATTGCGGTAGACAATATCCTGATTCAGCCGCGAGGCTGTTTCGTCAACGGGACCGTACCACCGGCCGCCGATAGCCGTAAACTTAGCGCCCAGGTTCAGGCTCGACCCGCGCCGGTCTCCCCTGCGGAACGTAAACTCTTTGGCCACCAGGGCGTTGAACGCGTACCGGCCGTTGAAGTCGGTATTGCGCAGCACGCCATCGGCACCCCGGTACTTCGCGTCGAACAGGGAGCCGGTGACCAGGAAATAGTAGCTGTCACTGAAGAATTTTTCCAGCGTTAGCTCTACGCCGTAGTTACGACCGGTACCTTCGTTGACCAGCTTGCCGGGGAATATCCTGGAAAAACCCGCGCCGGTATTGAGGATCGAAAATGAACTGTTACCCTGCTCGACCGGCACATTGAACAATTTCTGGTAATAAGCTTCGAGCTTCAGGCGCATGTTGCGGCCCAGCAGGCGGTCGTAGGCCGCTACGTAGTGCCAGCTTTTGGTCAGGCCCATATCGCGGTTATAGTCACTCCGGGGCAACGAAGTACCGGCCGGGGTAAAGCGGTAGAAGTAGGCATAGGCGGGCTGTATCTGGCTGTGCATACCCGTAGCCAGGCTGATCTTCTGGCGGTTGGGTAAGTCCCACGATAGCCCCAGTCGGGGTTCAATGGGCGAGAAGCTGTTGTTGTTCAGCGAGAAGTACAAGCTGGTCAGGCCGGTGCTCAGCGTCATGTTGCGCAGCAGATTAACGCGCCACTGGATATACGGCTGCAGCATCACGGCCGAGGTACGGCTATCCCAGCGGGTAGTCCAGTTGCTCAGCCGGACACTGGTGGCGGTTTCGGTAATGGTGCGAACACTGTCGTTGTAGCTGAACAGGTACAGGTCGGTATTTAACCCTACTTTCAGGGTGCTGCGCGGACTGAATTTATGGTTGACCGACATTGCCAGCGATGTTTTTGTTTCGGCGAACCGGTAGCTCAGCGTCGGTCGTAGTGAGTCGATGACAAACCGGTTGTTCTGCACCTGGAGATTGCCCTGGCTGTCGCGCCGGATAAACAGGTAATCGTCGCCGGCCCCCTGCGAATTGCCCGACACGGCCAGCGTAGCCCGCAGGAAGGTGTTGCGGCTCAGTGGTTGGTTATAGCTCAGGCCCGCTACCCCCATGCGGGAGGTGTAGTACTGGTCGCGGTCGTTCTGGCCGAAAATATTGCGGTCCGACACTTCCTGCTTGCTGATGAGGATGTCGATGGTGCTGGTGCCGCCGAATCCCCACAGCGCTATGTTCCCTCCATTCTTCAGCGGAAAGTTGAACCGGAAGGCGGCATCCTGGTAGCTCGGCACAGCCTGGGTGCCAATATCAATGCCGGCTTTGCTGAACAGCCAGAGGTTGGCGTAGCGGTACGAAGCCAGGTACGAACTGCCCGCTTTGCGGGAGATGGGTCCTTCCACCAGGCCCTCGGTACCCAGAAAGCCGAACTGAAACGACCGCTGGTGCCGCTCGTTGTTGCCGTTGCGCAGCCGCAGGTCGAATACCCCGGCCATGGAGTTGCCGAACTCGGCCGGAAACGCTCCCGTGAAAAAGTCGGAGTTTGCCAGGTACTTGTTGTTGATAATGCTCACCGGCCCGCCCGTGGTACCCGGAATGGCAAAGTGGTTTGGATTAGGTATGCTTACCCCCTCCACCCGCCAGAGCACGCCAATGGGTGAGTTGCCCCGGATAACGATGTCGTTGCGGGAATCGTCGGCCCCCTGCACGCCGGCAAAGTTGGAGGCCATGCGGGCGGGTTCGCCCCGGCTGCCGGCGTAGCGGTCGGTTTCCTCCACCGAGAACTGGCGGGCCGAGACCAGCGCCATCTCGTTGCGGGCATCGCCGGTGCGCTGGGCCTTGACGGTCACGGCTGATAGTTGCTGGATGGCTTCTTCCAGATCAATGTCCAGGATGGTTTCGCGACCGGCGTCGACAATGATGTTGTTAAGCAGGGCGTCTTTATACCCCACCAGTGAAAGTCGCACGGTATGTCGGCCTACGGGCACGTTGGTGAGCCGGTAGCGGCCGGCGGTGTCAGAAATGGTGCCCAGCGTAGGAGTGACGTCGGTGAGCTGGACGGTAACGCCCACCAGCGGGTACTTGGATTCTTTGTCGACCACCCGCCCGCGGATGGTTTGGGTAAGTTGGGCGTAGGCAGTCTGGGTTATTAGCAGGATGCTCAGTACGGGTATAGGTAGTCTCATAAATCGAAGAGGAAAATCCATGCTAAAATGTCTGTTTTATAGAATTGTCTATACGAAGGGCCTGGCTAAAGCAAACAGGTCGGAATCTACCGGGCGCTGACAAATGCGATCAACCAAAACAGGATCAGCGCGATCAGAACGCCCCCCCAGGTCCGGAAAAAACGGCGCTTCTCCCGTTTGCGCTCTTCGGGGGTCATGTCCCGGTAGAATTTCATGTTTTTATCAACCGCCCGCCCGAAAAAATACGCACCGCCCGCCAGAATGCCCGTTCCCAGCAGCAGAACCATGACGGAGGCAAAGCCATACCCGGCACAGGCCAGATTGCAGGCTAAGGCGGCAGCGCCGTAAGCCAGCACCAGGCCCGCCAGAAACAGCAGGACATAGCCCACGCGGGTTGCCGTCCGGTCGCTGTCTGTGGGTGCTTTGGCCTCTGGCCGCTCAACCCGGTGATCACTTGTTTCCGGGGCGGCCGGACTGGTTGGGTTCGTAGCCTCGTAGCGCACTTCCTTACTGCCGCCCACACTGCCCGACGGGTGAAACACTTCTGCCCGCTGCGCTCCTATACCCCCCAGGGTTGTGTACAAGAGAAAATTGGCAACAAACAAGGCGTACTGGTAGTGATGCTTGCTGCGCAGAGGCCGGCCGGCAGTAAAATAGATAAACCGAATCCAATAAACAGCACCCGCCAGCAGGATGGTCATGGTTGCGAGCAGCCCGGCCGGTGGAGTTCCGTTCCGGAAAACATCTGCCCAGGCATTGGCACCCAGCAGCAGACCCAGCGCGGCATTGGTCAGTTCGAGAGTAATAAGGAGTATTCTGGCAGAAACCGGATGGTGGTAGGCCCATTGGGCAAGGTATTGCCTGTTCATTGGTTTGGGTAGTCTGGTTGGGTAGTTTGCGGTTTTCCGGCTGTAAGTACCGGACTTGGACGAACATTTGCAACCCCCAGTTGATAAACTGCGGAGGTGAGTTCATCAACGGTCTGAAGAAAAGCGAATCGTGTCGTATCCGCGCTTATAACAAAGCCGCTCTGCATCCTGGTCTTTCGGCCAGCAGCAGGACGGCTTATTGGTTGGATAAGCGAAAAAGAAAGGCTACTGACAGTACTCCTTCGTTTTAACCTTAATGACCCAACTGGTGGAGGTGAGTTTGTAGGGTTCGTGGCTGAACGAATAATAGCCCGGAGCAGAGCCGGCCTGAATATCATACGTTTTTCCCACCTCCATCTCGCTGGTTTGTACGCTGAAGACGGTCTTTCCGGATTGGTAGTGAACCGCCGGCAGTCTCTTCCACGGCACAGTGCCGGTTTCGCGGAAACGGGCGTATAAGGTTTTGGTCGGTAGTTTGCTGTCGTTGATGCGCTGACAAGGAAACTGAAGCGAAATGGTCACCAGCTTCGGATCATTACCGCCCGGATTACCTGTACCGGGATTGTTACCGCCATTGCCTGGCTGGCTTACCGGTGGCTCGGGGGCGTTGAAGGCACTGAGGTCAAAGGAGTAGCTGCCGGTAAGGCAGCCTGTCAGGACCGGAGATGTAACCGTGGCCGGGCTACCGTTGTCATGGATTCGGAACCGTACGCTGGTTTCGGTTTCCAGGTTGCCGAGTCGGAACTGTCTGCCGTTTTCAAGGGTGGTGGTAAACCGTTGCAGCACCGCCCCGGTGCCTTCTTCAATGACCTCGGCGCGGTAGCCGATGCCATAGGTAGGAAATGGGGTATTCATCGTAAACACCGGCCCTGATGCGCACTTCTCCCTGGTAAAGCCGGCTACATAGATCGACAGGTGGGTAATGTCGGCAACGTACTCGAGATCCCCCTGGGTATTGCGTAGCACCTGCCCGGGCGACTCCTGCCGCCATTGGTTGGTCATAACGTCGTAGCTGAAAAGCGGAATCTGGTCGCCGGGCCGGATTGGCCGCTTCGCCTGAAGATGCTGGATGGTAGGATTGACGGAGAATGTCAGCCGGATAGGTTGTGAGAAGGTTTTAACCAGTTGGTAGTCAGTATTATAGATGTCGATACTGGCGGCTCCGACAAGGGTGTGTAAACGCTGGTCAGGTACCTGTTTGCCGTCGGTAGTCAGCATATTTGTCATGGTGCCGTTTCCGGGTAGTTCGGCCAGGGCGGTTGCAGTGACGTCAAGCTGTGCCACCCGGACCGTTATCGGGCCGCCGACGGGCTGACCGGCAACGTCTTTCAACTGGGTTCCCTGCGGAATGCTAACCGAAGTCTGCCCTGTTGGGACCTGGGGCGTTTGCGCGGTGATCGGAGCCGTAACCATACCGGTGGAGGAGCTTTGTCCGGTCTTTTCCACAATGGCAGCCCTGGCATCTGTCCGGGTCAGCGGCAGGGTCAGCGATCGGGTAACCTGGCTGGTCAGTTGTAAAGGATAAATAATGTCCTGAAAGCCCGGTGCTTTGGCAATGATCGTGAAGCGAATGGGTGTAGCGGCCGTGGGTTTGGCATCAGGGGTGAGAGACAGGTACAGCAGGCCGTCGGAGGTAACCCGGAAGCGCCTGGAGCGAATCGTGGTAAGCACATACTCAGCCTCCGGTCCGGCCAGTTGCACGTCAATTTTTTTGGGCAGATCGCCAGATTTTGGAAAGAACTGAAGCTCAACCGCCACGGGCAGCGGTTCAATAAAGCGCAGTTCAACACCTTCAATTGGATTTTTGCAGGCGTCGGTGCCCAGCATCAGCAGCAACAGGGATAGGGCAATAAAATGTTTCATACGTTATCGGGTGGGAAGGGCATACGAAATCAGAAACTGGAGGGAGGGCAGGTACCGGTAATTGGTCATGTTTTTCTGAACCTTGACCATTTCGTCACGCAGGGTCGTCGTTTCCAGAAAACCCTCGTAGTCCAGATTAACCCTGGGGGCACCCAGGTAGTAGCAGCCCAATTCAATACTCAAACCAATACGCCGGCGGGGAATAGCCCGGCCGTAGCCAAAGCCGGCATAGCCCAGCAACCGGTTCCAGCGGAGTGAGGCTGTAACGGTGCCTACATCTTCGGGGGTCATTTCCAGGCCGCCAAACGTTAACTTATTGTCAGCTTCCAGCCGAAAATTCAGTTCCGGATGCCAGGTGTAGCCGCCCCCGGCGGTCAGAAAGAACGGTGTTTGCCGGTATGGAAACCACTTCGCCGTCGCCTGCCCTATACCCAGCACCGCATCCGGATAGAGCGCCAACGTAGAGCCCTCCCCCGCAGCAAGACGCATCATTTTGCGGTAGGCCAGGTAACTGCCCCCAAGCCGGACCGCCAGTTGAGGGTACTGCCGTAAGCGATGAACCACCTGCAGGCCCGGCCCGGTAGTGCCAAGCTGGACACCAACAGCATATGCCCGCGATTTCGGCGAAACCGGTTGCCCCAGAAGACCTGTTAACCAAGAAAAATTAACGAGCAGAAGAAGCCAAAATGTACGAATCAGCATACCGTCAGAATTTCCGACTAAGTTACTGAAAAGTTTAAATAAATAACTAAATATATAAGATTTTTATTCATTAGTGATTTGTAATAAAAAAGGCAAGTTTGGCTCTGGTTGTGAGTTGACCGGTGACCAACTACCGGAAAAAGACAGCGGGCAGAGATCGATCTCTGCCCGCTGTACCAAACACTGCTTAATAAATGGATTATGGCTTCTGCGCTTATTTACGAAATTGCGCAGCCACCAGATTCTGCTCCGGCCGGATTTGTTTGGTCATGGTCCACTGCGACATCGCTTCGTCCAGGGCTTCGTTCAGCCGGATAACGGTTTTGGTCCGCCGGATATTCAGCCGTTTGCGGGACAGTCTCTCTTCGTAGAGCAGCTTATTATCGGTGTTGTAAAAGCGTACCACTGTTTGGCGGGTGGGCTGTTTAGCACTCTCGACCACCCAGTAGCCATCTTTCGACGGTACAGGAACGTCGCGCTTCTGGGCCATGGCGGCTGAAGGTACAACCAGGGCGCATAGGATGGCCAGGGAGGCCGGTCGGAGGGTGGTGAATAAGGTCTTCATGGTGTGGATAGTAGTTTTGTGTGTTTAATGGTCGAAAGGTAGTATGTCTTTACATACTTAGTCGGGATTGTCGCCGAACGGGAAACATGCCGGGTCAGATAGAAGGCTGCTGGTGACGAGTGTTGTATTTCGACGTTTTTTGTTGTTGAGCGACCGGAAGTCGCCGTTCGTCTACAAACTCTTCCTGGTGTGGCTGTTATCCAGGCGTTTGTCTAAATTCGGGTAGGTAATCAACGGTTCCATGCAACTTCTAGACCGGCAATTTGTCTTCTCCACCCAGCCCCGCTACCGGTTGGCCCGTCATGGTCTGTTCTGGCTGGTGGTGATGCTTTACTTTGGGTTTTTGTACAGTGTATTTCCGCTGCGGCACATGCTGTCTATCGGTATTGAGCCAATACCTGCTATGCTGTTTAGCTATTTAGTGTCGGCCATCGAGGCTTTCATCTATATGCCTAATCATATGGTGCTGACCTACGGTATTCTGTACCTGCTAATTCCCGGGTTCTTATACAAAGGCCGCTATATTAGTATGTTTATTGGCGTACTGGGGCTAGGCGCTCTGGCGGCCTTGGTCTCAGTTTTTCTGGCGGCTAACGTAATTACTCCTTTACGCCAACTGATTGGGTTGCCCTCTTCGGAGTACTTGTCCAATATCGGATACGGGTTTATGGCCGGGTTACGGGGAGCTACTACCGTTGCCGGCTTTGCGGCTGCCATCAAACTCTGCAAAGACTGGTATCTGAAGCAGCAGGCGCTGCAACAGAGTCAGCAGGAAAAGTTTCAGGCGGAGCTGCAACTGCTGAAATCGCAGATTCACCCGCACTTTCTGTTCAATACGCTCAACAACCTCTATGCCCTGACCCTTCAGAAGTCGGAGCAGTCGCCGGCGGTGGTGCTGCGGCTGTCGGAACTGCTCAGCTATATGCTCTACGACTGCAACGCCGACGAGGTGCCGTTGGAGAAGGAGATTGCCTTTATCCGCAACTACGTAGGCCTGGAGCAACTGCGCTACGGCGAGCGGCTCGACCTGTCGATGAGTTTCCACGGCGATTTGCAGGGGAAGCAGATTGCTCCGCTGCTGCTGGTGCCGTTTCTGGAAAATGCGTTCAAACACGGGACCAGTGAGCAGCTCGACCAGGCCTGGATCAGTCTGGATCTGGCCGTTGAGGGTGATTCGCTGCGGTTTAAACTCATCAACAGCCGCGATCCGGAGACCAGACACCCGGAGCGGCAGGGCGGCATTGGTCTGCAAAACGTCCGGAAGCGGCTCGACCTCCTGTACCCACAACGCTATGAGCTGCAGCTCATGCCCGAAGAAGATTTGTTTCTGGTGTCGCTGACGCTCGGCCTGGCAGATGCCCCTGCCTTACCGAACACTCAATCAGTTCAGACGGCGGTCGTTTCCTGATTATCTTTGGTGAAACAACCACACCACACCGCTATGAAATTACGCTGTTTACTGGTCGATGATGAGCCGCCGGCGCTTGACGTCATCGAATCCTACATCGACATGATTGAGGGGCTGGAAGTCGTCGCCAAATGTCATAACGCCGTTCAGGCCTTCAGTGTGCTGCAGGAGACGCCTGTCGACCTGATGTTTCTGGACATAAAAATGCCGAAGCTGCTCGGTACCGATTTTCTCCGCAGTCTGCGCCAGCCGCCCAGCGTGATCTTCACCACGGCCTACCGCGACTATGCCCTCGACGGCTTTGAGCTCGACGCCGTCGACTACCTGCTGAAGCCCATAGCGTTTGACCGTTTTCTGCGGGCGGTCGCCAAGGTAATGCGGATCGAACCGGCAACTACCGGACCTCAGCCGCCGGTGCAGGAGCTGCCCGCTCCGGAAAAGGGCGCGTTTCTGTATTTCCGGGCCGACCGTAAAATGATAAAGGTCTTCACCCGAGACATCCAGTACATTGAGAGTCTGAAAGATTATATCAAAATCATCACCGGCAATGCCAAACCGTTGCTGGTAAAGCAGACCATCAGTTCGGTAGAGGCCATGCTCCCGGAGCGGGATTTTCTCAGGATTCACCGGTCGTTTATTGTGGCCGTGGATAAGATCAATGCCTTTACACCCAGTCATATCGACATTGCCGGGCAGGAACTGCCGATTGGCCGGCTGTACCAGAAAGATGTGGAGCGAATGCTGAATATGAACCCATAAGCGCTTTTCTTCGTATAATTACCGTGTTTAACGGGTAATTCGATGCAAGTGACGCTTAAAAGCAGGCTGTATTTGGGGTTTGGCCTGTCCATTTTCCTGATTATCCTTATCGGCGGCCTGTCGTACCTGACGTTCCGGCGGCAGGCCGACGATGCTGGTTGGGTAAAGCATACCTATCAGGTGATCAATCAACTGGAAAGCATTCAGAAAGTGCTGCTGGATATGGAAGCTTCCCGCCGGGGCTTCCGGAGTACCGACGAGCGCCGGTTTCTGTTGCCGTACAACAACGGCCTGCGCACCATAGGCCCCGCCGTTGAAACCCTGAACGAGCTGGTAAGCGACAACCCCGACCAACTGGCCCGCGCCCAGCAGGTGGGGACCCAGGTGAATGGCATCCTGCAGTTCTGGGCCGAACTGGGTCTGGATGCCGGCCGGTACAGCCGGGAAGACATCATTCGCGTGACCGACATAGAGAAAGGCTGGATGGACAGCATCCGGAACCAGCTCGTCAAGATGGTTGAAACCGAACAACGGCTGCTGGCCCGGCGGGAGGAGGTCAGCAACCGGGCGGTGACCAACGCATCCTGGTCGGTGGGGGTGGGCACGCTGGGGAGCCTGGGCATCGTTTGCGTATTGATGTATCTGATTCTGCGGGAGTTTGCCCGACGGCGCAATGCCGAACAGCAGCTCCAGCAAAACCTGACCAAGCTCGAAACCCTGAACCGGGAAAGCGAAGATAAAAACTGGGTGCTCTCCGGCGTATCGGCCATGCATACCAACATGCAGGGCGTAACGGATGTACGCACCCTGGCCCGGACTGCCATCCACACCATTACCCAATATCTGGATGTACCGGTGGGCGCTTTTTATGTGCTGCAGCACCAACCCGATCAACTGGTGCTGACGGCCGCCGAAGCCATGCCCACAACCTCGCCCCGGCAGATAGCCGTGGGCGAGGGTCTGGTTGGCCAGGCGGCCACCCGCCAGACGCCTTACGTGGTCAGAGAGGTTCCTGCCGGTTACTGGCACATTCAGTCGGGGAGCGGCCAGGCCCGGCCGGGCGAGGTGGCCCTGGTGCCGCTCTGGTACGACCAGGAGATCAAGGGCGTGCTGGAACTCGCATCGTTCCGGTCGTTTGACCCCCGCCAACTGGATTTTCTGACCGTTATTGCCGACAACGTGGCGGTGGCTCTGAACGCGGCCGACGCCCGCGAGCGGGTGATGGCCCTGCTGGAGAAAGTGCAGGAACAAAAGGAAGAACTGGAAAATCAGCAGGAAGAACTCCGCCAAAGCAACGAAGAGCTGATCCGCCAGGCGGCAATCCTCCAGTCGTCCGAAGAAGAGCTGAAGGTGCAGGAAGAAGAGCTGCGCCAGATCAACACCGAACTGGAAGAAAAGAACGAGGCCGTAGAGATCGCCCGCCAGGCGCTCACTCTGAAAGCCCGCGAACTGGAGGTGACCAGCCAGTATAAGTCGGAGTTCCTGGCCAATATGTCGCATGAACTCCGGACGCCCCTCAACAGCGTGCTGATCCTGGCCCGGCTGCTGGCCGACAACAAAACGCATAACCTGACCGACAAGCAGGTCGAGTACGCCAACATCATTCATAAATCCGGAACGAGCCTGCTCGACCTCATCAACGATATTCTGGACCTGTCCAAGATCGAAGCAGGCAAGATTGACCTGCATATAGAGCCGGTGCCGGTGACCAGTATTGCCGATGATCTGCAGCAACTCTTCACCGTGGTAGCCGAGCAGAAAGGCGTTCAGTTGGTAACGCACATCGACGACGGTGTTCCCCCCCGCTTAGTCACCGATAAGCAGCGGCTGGAGCAGGTCATCAAAAACCTGCTGTCCAACGCCATGAAGTTTACGCCCAAAGCGGGACGCGTAACACTGTCGTTTTCGATGGTCACCTCAGGACGGTTGCTGTTTACCAACGATGCGCTCCTGAACGCCACCGACGTGCTGTCTATTGCGGTTACCGATACCGGCATTGGGATACCGGCCGATAAGCAGCAACTCATTTTTGAGGCTTTTCAGCAGGCCGACGGCTCTACCAGCCGCAAGTACGGCGGCACGGGTCTGGGGCTTTCCATTGCCAAAGAACTTATCAGAAAGCTGGGCGGAGAGATTCACGTGCAGAGCGAGCCGGGGCAGGGCAGTTCCTTTATCCTGTATCTGCCGGTTCAGCAGCCGGATGCCCGGCCGGCCCCCCGTTTTGCCGATCAGCCACCGACCACAGTGCCTGCCTTGCCCGTCAACGGAGTGGCGGAGCAAACCGTGCTGCCCGACGACCGGCATACCCTGACGGCTACCGATAAGGTCATGCTGATTATTGAAGACGACCCGGATTTTGCCCGGCTGGTGCAGGTGTTTGCCCGCCAGAAAGGATACAAAACCCTGATTGCCCTGAAAGGAGATGAAGGCCTGGAGTATGCCCGCCAATACAAACCGACGGCTATTACGCTCGACCTGAGGCTGCCGGTGATCGACGGCCGGCAACTCCTGAAACTGCTCAAGAGCGACGACACCCTGAAGCATATCCCGGTGCACGTGATTTCGGCCGCAGTGGAGCCGGATCTGGTCGCTGCCGACGCCCTGGCTTACGTCAATAAACCTCTGACCGAAGACGATCTTGAACAGGTATTTGTTCGCATCAGCGAGCATCTTCAGACTCAGCTCAAGCGAGTGCTCGTGCTGTCGGGCGATTACCTGACCGAAGCCTCGCTCAAACAACTAATCAACGACCGGAATTTTACCGGCCGATGCGACTTTGCCGCTACCGAAGCCGAAGCCCTGCAACACGTAAAGGAGCAGCGCTACGACTGCATTATTGCCGACATTGGCCGCGACTTTACCAAAGGCGTGCGTGAACTACAGACCCTGCAGCATCAGATGGGCGTTGAAGAGGTGCCGGTAATCATTTATCTGGCGCAGGATCTGTCGGCCTCCGACGAACTGCAACTGAAGCGCTTGTCTGACGTGATCATCCGGGATTCGTCCCGCGCCAAGGAGCGGCTGATGGACGAACTGGAACTATTTCTCTACAAGATTCAGGAAAATGCCGCAAAACCACCGTCGCGGTTCGAAAAGCCGGTGGGTGATGAAAGTCTGACCGGCAAAAAAGTGCTGCTGGCCGACGATGATATGCGCAATGTGTTTGCCCTGAGTACCCTGCTGGAAGAGCATCAGATGCAGGTACTGACGGCCGGCGACGGCCAGGAAGCCCTGGAACTGCTGGATCAGCACCCGGATGTAGACCTGGTGCTGATGGACGTAATGATGCCGGAGATGGATGGCTATGAAGCCACCCGCCGTATTCGCAGCAACGAGCGTTTCCGGAAGCTGCCGGTAATTTCCCTCACGGCCAAAGCGATGCCCGGCGACCGGGAAAAAAGCATAGAAGCCGGTGCCTCTGATTACATTACCAAACCCGTCGATAACCAGAAGCTGCTTTCTCTGATGCGGGTGTGGCTGGCCCGGTAATAAAACTATGAGTCATCAGCAAGAAATAAGTACGGAGGACATGGCCGAAGTGATCAATCTGATCCGGCTGCAGTATGGGTATGATTTTGGGGAGTATGCACCGGCTTCGTTCAAACGCCGGATTATCCGCTGCATGGCCGGTGCCGGGCTCAAAACCACCTACGACCTGAAGGTTCAACTGCTCAACAACAGGCAGTTTTTTGCCTGGTTTTTGGAAACCATCACCGTCAACGTCACGGAGATGTTTCGGGATCCGGCATTTTACAAGGCCCTGCGGGAAGCGGTGCTGCCCACGCTGGCGTCGTACCCGGTCCTCAAGATCTGGCATGCCGGCTGCGCCACCGGCGAGGAGGTGTTTTCTATGGCCATTCTGCTGCAGGAGGAGGGCCTGCTGGGGCGTACCCGCATCTACGCCACCGACCTGAACCCCGCCAACCTGGAAAAAGCCCGGACCGGTATTGTTCCGCTGGCGCACATGCGCGAGTATACACAGAATTACCTGCAGTCGGGCGGCAACAACGAATTCGCATCTTACTATACCGCCCGGTACGAAAACGCTATTATTAACAAAGAGCTGCGGCAGAACATTCTTTTTTCGCCCCACAACCTGGTGACCGATCAGGTGTTCAACGAATTTCAACTGATCTTTTGCCGCAACGTGCTGATCTATTTCAATAAATCCCTGCAGAACCGGGTTATTCGCCTGTTTTACGAGAGCCTGGCCCCCCTGGGGTATCTGGCCATCGGCATGAAAGAGTCGCTGCTTTTTTCGGATATTCGCGACCGGTTCGAGGTGATAAACGCTACTGCCAAAATTTTCAGACGTAAATGGTAAGGCCGCTATGATAAACGAAACAGGGTACGACATTGTCGTTCTTGGCGGATCGGCCGGTAGTATTTCGGTCATGATTCAGATCCTGTCGTCCCTGCCGACCCAATTTCCGCTCAGCCTGGTGATTGTGCTGCACCGGTTGAAAAATGTATCCAGCGAAATGAACAAAATCCTGTCGATGGGCCGGCGCGGACTCAGTATCCATGAGCCCGACGATAAGGAGCCGATTCAGCCTGGGCATATCTACCTGGCTCCCCAGAATTATCACCTGCTGGTGGAAGCCGACAAAAGCTTCAGCCTGGATTATTCGGAACTGGTCAATTACAGCCGGCCGGCCATCGATGTAACCTTCGAGAGTGTTGCCCAGGTATTTGGGGCCAGGGCCATTGGTGTGCTGTTGAGCGGAGCCAACCACGACGGAGCCGCCGGCCTGTTGACCCTGGTGAAGCAGGGTGGGCGCGGCATTGTGCAGGACCCCGAGACGGCCGATTACCCAACCATGCCGCGAGCGGCCCTGGCCCTGACCGATAAGCTGGATGTGTTTACCCCGAAACAGATCGTGGCTTTTCTGACATCGCTTTGCTGTTAATCCCATTCCCTATGTATATCAACTACGTTGCTAATGAGTTTACAATTCTGCTGGTCGACGACCGGGAGGAAAACCTGATTTCGCTGGAAGAAATGCTGGCCCAGGAGGGGCGCCTGTTTATAAAAGCCACCTCCGGTAACGAGGCCCTCCGGCACGTACTCAAAAATGACCGGATCGGACTGATCATGCTCGATGTGCAGATGCCCGAAATGGACGGTTTTGAAGTAGCCCGGCTGCTCAAAGCCAACCCTAAAACCCGCCATATTTCAATAATTTTCGTAACGGCTATCAGCAAAGAAGAGCAGTATGTGCTGCGGGGCTTTGAAGAAGGCGCGGTGGATTACCTGCAGAAGCCGCTCGACATTAACGTGACTAAAGCCAAGGTGCGGGTGTTTGAGCAGTTGTATTTTTACCAGCAGGAGCTGAAGAAAACGGCCGGCGAACTGGAGAGCATCAACAAGCAACTCGAAAAGTTTGTTTATATCGTCGCCCACGATCTGAAATCTCCGCTGACGGGAATCATGGCGTTGCTCTCCCTGCTGGAAATGAAGAGTGAACGGCAGGCTGTAAAGCCGGAGGAACTGCGTGAATACGTGGATGAACTGAAACAGGCGACCTATCACCTGTCGAATATGATTACCTCTATTCTGGAGTATTCCCGGAAAAGTGTGGCGGAGCAGACGGTGGAAGAGGTCGATGTGCAGAGACTGGTGAAGGAAATTGCGTTTCTGCTGTTTCCACCCAAGCATATCGAGATTCGGGTCGATGAACCCATGCCCGTGCTGAAAACTAAAAAGCTGAAGCTTCAGCAGGTGTTTCAGAACCTGATCAGCAACGCCGTCAAGTACAACGATAAGCCGAACGGGCTGATTGAGGTGGGAAGCCGGGATGCCGGGTCTTATGTAGAATTTTACGTCCGCGACAACGGACCGGGCATTCGGGCAGACGAGCAGGAGCAGTTGTTTGAGTTGTTCCGGACCAGCCACAACACCGCTCATACCGAAAGCAGTACCGGCGTTGGGCTAAATATCATGAAAATGCTGGTGGAAGAGCAGGGCGGTAAAATCCGGGTTGAATCGGAACCGGAGCAGGGCAGTACGTTTTACTTCGACTGGAAAAAATAACCAGCCGGCAACCCACCGGTGAGGCAGGGCGGCCGGCTGTGTACCCTGGTGTACAAACCACCCGGCAGGGCGCACACCTCAGGCGCTGGTCAGGCCGGAACACTTGTTTTCGGTACCGATGTACTGATCTTCACATACGTCCGAACGGGGTAGGCCGTGGTTGTGTCGATGGTTTCTTTACAATCGTAATGGGTCTTCAGCTCCAGAAAACTTTTGCCGGACATCTGAGCCATCAGGCGAATCTGCTGGTATTTTTCTGTTTTCATGGCTATAAGGTTTTATGAGACGAACTAATAAGGCTATGCCAGCCAAAAAATAGCAAAACTTATTAAAATGTAAAACTTTTTAGAGGTAAAAAGAAGGTTTAGCTAAAATTAATTCCGTGTATTGCATTAATCATAGAATTAGTTGAATTTAGTAAAAATGGAGCGCCGGCCTGAGAAACCGTTTGGCCGGTAGGGTCGGGTAACCCGGACCGACCGTCAGACGAGCGACGATACCGTCAGGTGCTGCAAGGCTTCGAAATACCGTTCGTAGCTGTTGGGATCGGTAAACAGAAAGAGGAACGGTTCAATCAGTTCGAGTTCCATCAGCACAAACTGTTCGGCTACCAGGGTGCCGTCAACCCGGGCGTACAGGCAGTCTTTGGCGAAGCGCCGGACATAGGCTTCGGCGGCCTGAACCAGCGCCGGCGAGGGCTGCTGCGGATGAATGGTGCCGCCGAGGTAGTGCTGCACCCGGAAATCACCGGCTTTGGCTTTCTTCAGCACGGCATGGCTGAACACGCCGTTGAAGAACAGCAGCGACCATTCGCCCTCCTCCTGAATCTGGGTCAGAAACGGCTGGACCATAAAGGCCTCCTGCTGCAGCAGCGCGTTTAGCTTCGGCGTAAAATCGCTTAGCTGTTCACGGCTAATGGCGTACGTATTTTTGGAACCGGCACTGATGCAGGGCTTTACAATCAGCTTAACACTGTTAAACTGATCAAAATAGGCAGCTAAGTCGGCTTGTTCGCCTTTTTCCAGGAAAAGGGTAGGCGTAACCGGAAACCCGGCTGCGGCAATATCGCGCAGGTAATGCTTGTCGCTGTTCCATCTTACAATGTCATACGGGTTCAGCAGGGGTACGTGCTGCTGCTTCAACGTATCCAGCCAGGCATAAAACTGGTCGATCTTCTCAAAGTAATCCCAGGGGGCTTTCAGCAGGGCCAGGTCAAAATGGGACCACTGGGCAAGGGGGTCAGTCCAGAGCATGAAGTGAATGTCGAGCCCTTTCGTTTTCAGAAACCGGAACAGGGCCTGATCTTCGTTTTCCACCGACGACGCATAGGTGCCGATGTCTTCGTAACAGATATACGCGATTTTCATGGCGCAAAAATCGGCAAAACGGTAAAAGGAACCTACCCGTTGCTTTATTCTGTAATGAAGCCAATTCTGTCCCGGAATATTGCTTTCCCGCCTAAACCTGAGTAGATTGGCTCTTTGTCCCGGAATCTGTAAAGCAAGGCACTGACAAAGCTATGGCGAAGCGTACCCTGAAGAACCTGGTTTGGATCGGACTATCGGCCCTGGTGCTGGGTGTTGGTTACTACGCAACCCACTCGTCGGACGAGGTCGACTTCAACAGGGAGGTAAAGCCTATCCTGAACAAAAAGTGTATGGCCTGCCATGGCGGGGTAAAAAAAGCCGGTGGCTTCAGCCTGCTGTTTCGCGAAGAAGCGCTGGGCAACACCAAATCCGGCAAACCCGCTATCTTGCCCGGCGATGCCAAACACTCGGAGTTTATAAAGCGACTGACCCATAAAGACCCCGACAAGCGCATGCCTAAAAAAGGTGATCCGCTGACGGACGAGGAGATCCGTATCCTGACCGACTGGGTCGATGAGGGGGCCGAATGGGGTACGCACTGGGCCTACCAGACTGTTGAGCTGCCGGCGGTGCCGACGGCTTCCTGGTGGGACAGGCTTACCGCTACCGTCTCCGGTGATCCTACCGCCAATTGGGTTAGTAACGACATTGACCATTTTGTGCTGGCTAAACAAAAGGAAAGAGGACTATCGCCCTCTAAACTGGCGGATAAAGCGACCCTGCTCCGGCGCGTGAGCCTGGATCTGACCGGCCTGCCCCCTACCGAAGCGCAGTACCAGCGATTCCTGAACGATAAACGGGCCAATGCCTACGAGATTGCCGTAGATTCGCTGCTGGCCTCGCCCGCCTACGGAGAGCGCTGGGCCGCCCTGTGGCTGGACCTGGCCCGCTACGCCGACTCCAAAGGCTACGAGAAAGACGACAGCCGGAATATCTGGCGGTACCGCGACTGGGTGATCAGGGCCTTTAACCAGAACATGCCCTACAACCAGTTCATCACCGAACAACTGGCGGGCGATCTGCTGCCCAACCCCACCGAGGACCAACTCATTGCTACGGCCTTCCACCGCAACACCGCCAACAACGACGAAGGGGGGACGGATGATGAGGAGTTCCGGGTGTCGGCGGTGCTTGACCGGGTCAGCACCACCTGGGTGGCGTTCAACAGCACCACCTTTGCCTGTACGCAATGCCACAGCCACCCGTATGATCCGTTCCGGCACGAGGATTTTTACAAGTACACGGCGTTCTTCAACAACACCCGCGACGAAGACGTGATGGACGAATCGGCGCACCTGCGGTTCTTCAACGAAAACGATCAGCCCAAACTCGACTCGCTCACGACCTGGCTAAAAACCAATGTCTCCGAAGCGAAAGCCCGGCAATTCAACCACTTTGTCCGGACGGTGGAGCCCCGCATATACGCCCACCATTTCGACAGCTTCCGGAAAGGTACGGCCGAGCCCAGTTCCTATCTGGCCATGCAGAATGGCGGGACCTGCCGGCTGCCCAACGCACCGACCGTGGGCAAGGGCAAAATGCTGCTGTCATACGCGACAAAGAACGCCGGCGGTAGCATTGAAATCAGGACCGATAGCCTGAACGGCCCCACCCTGGCTACCGTGAAGCTGGACACCTCCGGCAGTCGCAATTTCTGGAACGGCCTGACCTTGCTGAAGTGGGTGGATCTGCCCCGGTTCAGCACCCGGAAAGACCTGCATTTCATCTTCCGTAATCCCAGACTGACCGATGAAAAGCAGGACGTCTGTCTGGTCAACTGGGTGATGTTTCTGGACGAAGACCTGCCCGGCACCGACAAACCGGGGTATGCTGCGCAGCTACGGAACCTGAATGACCTGCTGCTGACCCGGACCGACAATGTGCCGATTCTGCAGGAAAACCCCCAGGAACTAACCCGCACCACCCGCATTTTCGAGCGCGGCAGCTTCCTGACACCCACCAAAGCCGTGCAGCCGGACGTGCCCCATACCATTCTGCCGTTTCCGAAAGGGGCACCCCGCAACCGGCTGGGGCTGGCCAGGTGGCTGACGGCAAACGAGCATCCGCTGACGGCCCGAACGATGGTTAACCGGATGTGGGAACAGCTATTCGGCACCGGGCTGGTAGAAACGCTGGAAGATATGGGTTCGCAGGGCTTTGTGCCCACGCACCCGGAACTGCTCGATTACCTCGCATACCGCTTCATGCACGACTGGCACTGGCAGCTCAAACCGCTGCTGAAGGAAATCGTGCTCTCATCGACCTACCGCCAGGACGCCCACGCCACCGACGAACAGTTAACCCATGACCCGGTCAACCAATACCTGACACGCGGGGCGCGGGTGCGGCTCTCAGGCGAGCAAATCCGGGATCAGGCCCTGCTGGTGAGTGGCCTGCTCAGCCGGAAGATGTACGGCAAACCGGTGATGCCGTTCCAGCCGGAAGGGGTCTGGCAGGTGGTGTACAGCGGTAGCAAATGGAAGCAGAGCGAAGGGGAAGATGCCTATCGGCGGGCCATTTATACGTACGTGCGCCGGTCGAGCCCGTACCCTGGCCTGAGTTCGTTTGATGGATTAATCCGCGATGTATGTCTGGCCCGGCGCATTCGCACCAATACGCCCTTGCAGGCGCTGGTGACGCTGAATGATTCGGCCTTCGTCGAGATGGCGCAGCAGTTTGCGCTCCGTATGGAAAAGGAGGGAGGCCGCACCATAGACAGTCGCCTGCAAAAGGGCTATTTCTGGATGACTGGTCAGGCACTACCCTCCAGAAAGCAGGCGGTACTGAAAGGCCTGTACACCGACGCCCTGACGCGATTCCGCAAGGAGCCCCAGAAAGCCGAGCAGTGGTTTTGCGGAGCCGCACCCGAAACCGCAGCCCTCGCCCTCGTGGCGAATACAATGCTGAATATGGATGAATTTGTGACAAAAGAATAAATTACCCCCAACCCCCTTCAGGGGGTTGGGGGTAAAGCAACCAGTTAACCAATTAACCAGTCAACCTGCCCCATGCCTCTCCACGACGAACTCCACCTCGAATCCGCCCGCTTCGCCACCCGCCGGCATTTTCTGAAACAATGCACATCGGGCATTGGCATGATGGCCCTGGGTACGCTGCTGGGCGGCTGCGGAGATGATAAGAAGTCGGCCGGCCCGGATCTGAACCCGTTTGCCGTACGACCGTCGCATTTTGCGGGGAAAGCCAAATCGGTGATCTTTCTGCACATGTGCGGCTCACCTTCGCAGTTAGAACTGTGGGACTATAAGCCGGAACTGGCCAAACTGGACGGTAAGCCCTGTCCGCCTTCGTTTCTGGAGGGCAAGAAGTTCGCTTTTATCCGGGGCGTACCCGATATGCTGGCCTCGGTCGGGCAGTTCAAACAGCATGGCGATTCGGGCGCGTGGATTTCCGATTATTTTCAGCACCTGCCCCTGGTAGCCGATGAGCTATCGTTTCTAAAAGCGATGTACACCGACCAGTTCAACCACGCGCCCGCGCAGTTGTTCATGCACACCGGCAGCGCCCGGCTGGGCCGCCCGTCCATGGGCTCGTGGGTAACCTATGGCCTGGGCTCCGAGAGTGACAACCTGCCGGGCTTTGTGGTGCTGACTTCCGGCGGCAAAACACCCGATGCCGGCAAGTCTATCTGGGGCAGCGGTTTCCTGCCCTCGGTGTACCAGGGCGTGCAGTGTCGGTCGGAGGGTGACCCGGTGCTGTTTCTGAGCGACCCGGCCGGGCTGGACCGGGATTTACGCAAAAAAGCCATTGAAGCACTGACCGAGGTGAACCGGCAGCAGTACGATGAGTTTAATGATCCCGAAACGCTGGCGCGTATCGCGCAGTACGAAATGGCATTCAGGATGCAGGTATCGGTGCCGGAGGTAATGGACATCAGCAAAGAACCGGCCTACATTCATGACCTGTACGGCACCGAGCCGGGTAAATCATCGTTCGCCAATAACTGCCTGCTGGCGCGTAAACTGGTGGAAAAAGGTGTTCGGTTTGTGCAGCTCTACGACTGGGGCTGGGACACCCACGGCGATGGCGAAGGCACCTCCCTGGAAATCGGCCTGCGCCGAAAAACAAAACAGATTGATCAACCCATTACGGCCCTGCTCCTGGACCTGAAACAGCGCGGTATGCTGGACGAAACGCTGGTGGTCTGGGGCACGGAATTTGGTCGTACCCCCATGCAGGAAAATCGCAACGGCAAAAAGATGCCGTTCAAAGGCCGCGATCACCACACCGATGCCTTCACCTGCTGGATGGCCGGGGGTGGTATCCGCCGGGGCTACAGCCACGGTGAAAGCGACGAGTTCGGCTACTTCGGTCTCAAGGGCCGTACCCACATCCACGACTTACAGGCCACCATCCTGCACCAGCTCGGTTTTGATCACGAGCAACTCACCTACGAATTCCAGGGCCGTAACTACCGCCTGACCGATGTGTCGGGAAAAGTAATCCGGGAAGTGGTTGCGTAAGGCCTGTTTTCATCTGAAATAGTAGTGAAAGCAGATTGACCGGCTGACATAATGGGAATAATTTTCGACAGATTGTTTCTGTTGCCGATGGGTGTCGTCTAAATCAGTATGGTTTCCATTTGTATTGACGAAAACGACTCCACGCTGCTGGCCGTTACTTTTCCTGCCGATCCAGTCGGCAATGATATGATCCGCGCTGTTCCCGGTCGGCGGTGGAGTTACTCCCGCCGGTGTTGGGTTGTTCCCAACACCCGTGCCTCAGTTGTGCAGCTTGCCCGGCTGTTTGGTAAAGAATACTGCCGGTTCGATGAGGCCGTGGTACGGCTATACAAACCAGCCGCGACACCAATAGAGGTTGAGCAGGCCACCAATCCAACTTGGCCTCCAGTTGGTAAAAACCATCCTACTCAGAAGCTACTCCGATACAACCCGCCGATCCGGGAATACGATCGGCACCCTGTCATTGTTGCCGTCTCAGGAGCCCTGAAAATCCAGCAGTACAGCTACAAGACGCTAAAAAATTACAAGCAAGCCCTTATTGCGCTGATTCGGTATATAACGCCTAAGCTCGTAGACGAGTTGACGAAGCATCAGTACCAGCAGTATCTGCTCTTTTTGCTGGAAAAGAAACGCCTGAGTGGCTCCACGCTCAACGTTCACATTAATGCATGGAAATTCTATTGCGAAAAGGTTTTGCAACGCCCAAAAGAATTTTACGACATTCAGTACCCAAGGAGACCCCACAAATTGCCGACTGTGTACAGCGTAGCGGAGGTGAAAGCTATTTTCGACGCTACCACCAGCCTGAAATACCGCACCTTGTTCAAATTGGTCTACGCCACTGGTATGCGCGTCAGTGAAGTTGCCTCCCTACGGATTATCGATCTCGACCAGGTCCGAAGGCTCATCACAATTCGAGGTGGCAAAGGCAAAAAGGACCGCATCGTTATGTTTTCGGCGAAACTGGAAGCTACGGTTACAGACTACTTAAATCGCTACCAGCCGAAAACGTATGTCTTTGAAAACGCAGAAACCCACGAACCCCTGATGACGCGGGCGATTCAACAGGTATATAGTGACACAGTATTGTATGCCCGCATACAGAAGCGGGGCGGTATTCATACATTACGACACAGTTTCGCCACGCATCTACTAGAAGCGGGTACCGACATCCGTTACATACAGCAGTTGCTTGGCCACGAAAGCATCCTGACGACCATGCGGTATACCCACGTAACCGCCGATAAAATCAGCACGATTAAAAGCCCACTGGACGACCTGTGAGATCGTGACGCCGTAGCATCGGCCGCAACTGTAACAGGCTGTAAAACCTACTTTTCAGTACATAACCCTGCGTATAGCGTTTCATGCTACGCCGGATGCGTTTGAGCTCACCCCGTTTGGTGATGCGATACAGCTCATCATCATCGCCAAAGAAGTGGTTGGGGTAGCCTTCAATATCCCACACCCGTTGCACGGGCACCCGGTGTATATACCGTTCAATCATTTGGTGAAGCCGGCATTTGATAATGTCAAGTAAGACATGTGGATTTGTTTACAAGGATAAGTCTTGATGTGATTACAAAAAAATGCGAAATCAAAAGTGCTTGTAAATAAATGGCTTAGAGGCTGCTAGTTCCGCAAAATCGCGTACAATAACCTGACTTATCGGGTGCTGTTTGCGTCGAACTTCACGGCCTGAGGAGATTCAGGAGAGATCCTTACCAGCCCCAACCAGGGCCGAAGTATCCATCACTATCCCAGACGCACTGAATCGAAAGATCCATTAACCGTTTGCTCAAAGTACACAAATTTAATTTGGAAGTTACTCCAATTGTCCTTTTGTTTGTTTTGGAACGTTAAGGCCAAAGCTACAAGCAGCGCGGAACCATAAAGTACTTGACTATCAATTAATCAGTAGAAAATAGTTCCGCAAAATCGCATACAATGATATGTTGGGTGAACACAACAGCCAGTGAAAAAAGGGTGTGCTGGGTTCCGGTCGACAGGTCTGACGTCCCGGATGGGCAGGCTAAGAAAATTTGAAAAGGGGTAAACCCGCCACCGGTTGACAAGCCAGCCGCCCCGATTAGTCAGCTCTACAATAACCGCCAACAGAGAGCTAAATCAGCGCCTAATTTGTTGTATATTGTGGACACGCTACAAGGACATGAAAACGCTAACTGTCAACGATAACGATTACGAGAAAGCTAAGGCGCTGCTACTAGAAAACGGGATTCCAATTGAATCGGAAGCTGACAGACCCATTCCTCTATTACGCAAGAGCAGTGCTAAAGCTGGTGAAACGCCAGCGGCTTTCGGCGGTATCTGGGCTAATGATGAACGCACAATGGCCTCAATACGGGCGAAAGCATGGCCAAAAAGAAGATAGTTCTCTGCGATTCTAATGTTTTATTCGACTACTTCAGAGGGGTACCGGCGATGGTACAGGAGCTAGAAGAGATTGGTTTCGACCGGCTATACCTTAGCGTAATATCGGAAGCTGAGATGTACGTTGGCATGAAGCGGAGTGAAAAGCGGAAGACAGTAGAAACCATCAACAAGTTTAATGTGATTGGCTTTGATACTGAAATCTCACGTCAGTTACTCAATCTTACTTGGGAGCATTACGCCAAGCGTCCCGGTATAGCTGATATGATTATTGCCGCTACGGCTCTCACATACCCTGTTGAACTGTTCACATTCAACAAGAAGGATTTCGAGTTTGTAGAAGGGATTACCTTTTACCGGCCTAAGTACAAACATCAATATGGACCGGAACAGAAATAGACGAACATTATTCAGGGTGAGCAGCTTCCGGGCGACAGGATGCACTCCGCATATGTGAGCTTTTCAGCCCAACCGTCCATGTGCGTCAAGGTTCCCTTTGGTCACCAGCGCCACCTGCGGTCGTTGGGTGGTTAGCAGAGGTGCTCGTTAAAATTCTTGGCTACAGTTAACTTATGTATTGAATTTATTATGAAATATTTATACCTGCTCCTGTATTTATTCTGCTGTAATAGTCTGTTTGTCCACTCCGTATGTGCTCAACCAAAGGCAAGCATTCCGTTGCCAACAGTCACCCCGGATGCGTTTCAGGTAATCAGACAGTTGTATCAGTACGATAAGGCTCTACCACCTGCTGTCAACGTAGTCAGTAAGCAGAACTTGCCAGATGGTACTCAGGAGAAGATTATCTTCGCAGGCCAGAATAATACATTTGTACCTGCCTATTTGGCGCTGCCTAAGACTGGGACAGCGCCGTTTCCAATCGTATTTCTAGTCGATGGAATTACCGGGTCCAAAGACCGCTGGTTTCAGGATAATAACTGGCCTAAAGGGATACAGGTGGTCAAAGCGTTATTGCAATCCGGCTTTGCGGTTATGGCCTTAGATGCTGTTTATCATGGTGAGCGAACCGCAGAGAGTAACTACTCAGGTGTTCCTAACCCATTTCAGTATCCGTACACGGCCCGTCGCATGTTTGTTCAAACTGCCGTTGAATACCGGCAAGCCCTAGATTATGTCTCTACCCGGGCGGATATAGATTCGACGCGTATTGGTATGTTAGGGTTAAGCATGGGTGGAGTGGTGAGTTTTATCCTAACCAGTATAGATCCCCGCATAAAAACAGCCATTGCAGGTTTGACGCCCATTCATCAACTGGTTGAGCCTCAAGTTAAAGAGCAATTTGTGGTCTTTGCTCCTTCAACCTTTGCTGGGTCAATCCGGGCTAATTCTTTTCTTATGTTTATGGGAACTCGGGATGTTTACTATACGATGGACGAAGCTCGCCAGTTGTATGATCGGATACCTCTAAAGCAGAAGGAGTTTATGGAATATAACACTAATCACACTCCTCCAGTGGAGTATATTCAATTGGTTAAGGATTGGTTTAACACCCGGTTAAAATAATAATGTACAGACACCGCGTTGGCGGCCGACAAAAACATGCTGCACGTCTCCATAAGCGTTAGTAGCCAAATTCTTGTATTACGCCGGTTAAAACTATGCCCTTGGCGATTGTCAATACACCCTTGGGGGTGTTGGTTGGAAATACAACAATTGCTTCAAATTCCAGCTTTCGGGTGACAGGACGCCAAGCAGCCCAACCGCCACCGAGGGTGTAGAGGTCCGAAGTAGCGTTTGTTTTTGTAAATTTTGTGGCACTCCATCAGCCTTCGGGGTTATTGGGTGGATACACCAGCAATGCATAAGCGCCAGCGTTCCGGCGATAGGTCAACCACCCCGGTTAGGTTGGCTCTTTTTCGCTGCCTTTACTACATGGATTTGTACAACGGCCACCAGCGGTTTATCTCCATTCTTTCGGATTATGGTTTTAAAGTAACCTTCGGCAACGAAACTGACACACGGTTTTTGCGAAAAGCGTTACAAGCGCTGATCCAGTCACCCGTAGCCATAAAACACGTTGAGTTCATTGAAAGTGAGATTCCGGGCTTGACCAAAGACAGCCGCAGTGGCGTCTATGATATTGCCTGTGTGGATGAGCGGGGCAATCAATTCATTGTCGAGATGCAGTTGAGCAAGTACCCTGACTTTATCCAACGCATGAAGTTCTACTCATTTTACCGGTTGAATACTCTAATTCGGAAAGGCAGATACCGTTTTGAGGGATTGCCCAAGATTTACTGCATCGGCATTTTAGCGTTTAACATCTTTCCTCATATTCCTGATTACCACAATATTGCTGTCCTGAAAAACGAGAAGGGCGAACTGATAGACGAGCAGACAACGTTTATTACGGTAGAATTAGTTAAATTCAAGAAGCGGTTAACCCACGTGCAAACTGATTTGGACAAACTGATTTACACCATGAAGACCATACATAAAGCCAACAAGCCTAAGCAGTTCCCTCAGTTTTGGAACGAGGAGTGGTTAGAAGCAGCCATTAAGGAGTTAGACACGCGGGCGATGACTCCCGAAAAGAGGATGGCTTACGAGATGACTTTAGCCGCTAACGCTTTGGCAATTGAGAATGAACAGAAGAAAATTGAGGAAGTAAAAAAAGTGACAATACGTAAACTTCTGTTGCAAGGTAAATTGAGCATTGAGGAAATTGCAGATGCTAACGATGTGACAATTGAAGTTGTTCTCGAGGAGAAAAAAGGATTGTCTAATAAGTAATTCAGCCTTCCGGCGACAGGATGCAGGCCGCAAGGTTAAGGTTCGACAGCCCAACCGTCCATGTGCGTCAAGGTTCCCTTTGGTCGCCAGCGCCACATGGGGACGTTGGGTGGATAGCCATAAAGTGTCTGTATTTCCGGGTTTCGGTCGACAGGTTGCAGGCCGTAGAGGTTAGGTTTAGGCTTCCATTTTCGGGTTTTGATCGACAGGCGGCACGTAACAGAAGTCAGGTTTTTTGCTCGTTCGGCGGGTGGTCTGTGACAGACCGCACGGCCCAAAAAACCAAATATGCTTGATTCCTTGGCACAAAAGTGCGACTTTAGCCGTTTAATTACCAAAGCATGACTGCCAAAGAAGTACTTAAACTGCTCTATGAGGACGGCTGGATGGATAAAACGCAGAAAGGCAGCCACCTGCAATTAGTCCATCCTACCAAATCTGGTAAGGTCACTGTGCCGATGCACAAAGGCGATATTGCCACCGGCACCCTAAATGCAATCCTCAAACAAGCAGGTTTGAAGTAACAACCGACCAAGCATATGGAACGAGTCCAACTGATTATTGAAGCACCTACCACACAGGACCAGTCGGCTGGTTTTTGGGGGCGGGTCACATATGAGGATAACCTGATCGTCGATCATGCCGAAAACCTAAAGGCCCTACAAGCTAATATGCGCCAATTGTTGCTGGATTTTCACGATTTAGGCGAGGTAGAGTTTGAGTTGTGCTATGATCTGCACAGCTTTTTTGAACATTACGAGTATTTAAAGATTTCCAAGATTGCGGCCTATGCGGGTATGAACCCTTCGTTGTTGCGGCACTACAAAGCGCAAACGAAGTTTCCTTCAATGGAGCAGGTGCGTCGAATTGAAACAGCGGTACATCAACTGGCCAGTGAATTGCAGCAGGTTCATCTGGTAGCAAGGTGAATTCCGCTCCGCGTAGGTTGGCTTCCCGGCGACAGAATGCAATCCGCGAGGTCAAGGCCGACAGCCCAACATACCATGTGTGTAAATATCTCCCTACGGTCGTCATCATCACATGGATGTGTTGAGTGCAAAGCCAATAAGCAAAGTGTGTTTGCGGGATCCGTGTGACAAGATGCTCGTCCCGACAGGCGAGCTTTTTGGCTTTCTCGGCGGGTTTCGGTCGACACGAGAATCGCCCCGTCAGGAAATTAGTGGGTTGAGTGAAATCAGACTTTCGTGCGACAAAAAGCACTCTTTTGATAATTCTGTATACTGTTCCGCTTTAGTCCTTACTTTTGATATTGAGCGGGATTGACTTTGACTATGAAAAAATTACAAGTATTCGTATCATCCACATACAGCGATTTATTAGAGGAGCGCCAAGCCTGTGTCGAAACCATTCTACAGGCAGGTCACATACCTGCAGGTATGGAATTATTTGCAGCAGGAAGTGAAACCCAGCTTGAAACGATAAAAAGGTGGATTGATGCTTCTAACGATAAAAAGGTGGATTGATGCTTCTGATGTATACATGCTGCTCCTAGGAGGTAGATACGGCTCTTTGGACCCCAAAACTAAACTTGCCTATACCAAAGTCGAATACCGATACGCTCTTGACAAGAAAAAGCCAGTTTTCGCGGTCGTTATGTCAAATGTTTTTCTGGATGCGAAAATAGCTCAAGTTGGTCGGGCAGTCCTTGAACAGGATAACGTCGATAAGTACAGGAAGTTTAAGAAGTTAGTATTGTCAAAAATCGTCAAATTTTTTGACAGTTTGGACGGCATCAAATTAGCTATATTTCAGTCCATGATTGACATTGACAGCCGCTATAACTTGGAAGGTTGGGTTAGAGGAAGCGAAGTTGTTGATGTAAAGCCACTAATCAGTCAAATATCTACTCTTACTCAGGAAAACGCTGATTTAAAGAAGGAGATTGCCAACTTGCGTAAAAGTACTGTTAAGCAATCAAAATCAAAGCGTACTTTGAAACAGTTTGAATTACAGGGCACCATTCATACAGTTGAGCATTGGCGAGATATGCTAACTAAAGTGTTAGGAATATTTGCCGAACAAAAACGATTTAAAGACCCGGATGTACTGTTGAATCTGAACAACAACCGAGCGACATTTTTTAGTTTTGATGAATCAAAGGTTAGCCGTCCTCACAAAGTTCCATTAACAAAGCTGTATCTCGGAACTCATCATAGCCCCGATACTTTTCAAAGATTAACGCGGTTAGTTGTCGAAGCCGTTGGTTTGCCTGAAAGCTCTTTCAAAATAATTGGGGAACTGCCTAATCCCAATGCAGACTCAGATTAAAGCTGTGACTGGTAAATGCCAGCGAGGGTATTTACGGGGTTTCCAGTAGCTTTGCGGCATGGAGACAGGAGTTTACATTCCCATTATTTCTGACTATGGCTTCAAGGCTACCTTCGGCAACGAAGCAGACAGCTTGTTTTTACGCGTAGCGCTGCAAGCCCTTATCAAATCCGATTCACCCATTCGAGAGGTGCATTTCGATAAAAACGCTTTTGAGGCATTGACTATCGACAGCCGCAGCGGCATCTTTGATTTATCCTGCACCGATGAAAAGGGCAATCAGTTCATTGTCGAGATGCAGTTGGAGTTTGCACCTTATTTTGTGCAGCGCATGAAGTTTTACGCCTTGCACAAGTTCAACACCCTGGTGGAGCGGGGAGAGTTTGATTATGCCAATCTGCCCAGGCTGTATGCCATTGCGTTTTTGGAGAAAGGCATCCTGCCCACCGCCAGTTATCACACGGTTGCTAATCTGCGAAGCGAACAGGGTGAAATCATTGACAGTCAAATGTCGTTTATTACTGTAGAAATGGCTAAATTTAACAAGCAAGTAGCTGAGATAGAGACCGACTTAGAAAAACTGGTATATACCATGAAGACGCTTCATACAACCGAACCTACGCAGTACCCTGCCTTCTGGAACGAAGAATGGTTACGCCGTGCCATTGACGAGTTAGACACGCGGAAGATGACACCAGAGGAACGGGCGTACTTTGCCCGCGTGACAGCAGCTAACGCTGAAGCCGTCAAAGCTGAGAGGCAGAAAATTCAAGAAGCTCGGGAGGCCGAGAATTTAGCAGTAAAGACTGAGACAGTCAAAAACCTATTGAGTTTAGGGGTTTTGAGTATTAGTCAAATAGCCAAAACCGTCGGCGTAAGTGAGGACTTTGTTCTCAACCTTTCGGGCGACAGGTAGCAGGCCGCAAAGGCAGCGTTGACAACTCAACCGTCCATGTGCGTCAAGGCTCCCTTCGGTCGCCATCAGCACCTGCGTGCGTTGGGTGTTCGTCTAAAAAGTGCTTGTTTGCCAGCGTCTTGGCGATAGACAGCTCGTCCCGGTGGGCAGCTTTAGACTTCAATTTCCTGGTTCTATGCGACAATGCGAACGTCCCGATAGGCAGGCTTGAAAAATATAGCAATACAAAATACGTACCGGGCCGCCGGTACGTGCGGTGCGTATTTTATATTGAAAGTGCGGCAATCGGCGAGTTGTGCATCATGCACTAACAACCCTGTACTTTGAAAACTATTGCACTTATTGATACCTAAAAATAACCATTATGACTCGCGATTCATTTTTAAAATCATGCGTTGCCGTAATTTCTTTTATCAGTATGCTGAGGTACTCCCCATTTGTAGGACCAATTTTTTACCATTAATCATTGAAATGGTAGCCCCTCCAGCCCAGGCTGAGGTGAACTCCCATAGAGCTGTGCCGGCACTTGCCGACTTACCCCCTGATGATGCTTGCGGTAGTTGTAGTGGGTAAAGAAACGGCTTAAGCCCTGCTCCAACTCCCAGCCATCTTCCGCTGGCCATAAGTAAACATAATCATATTTGACCGCCGGGCGGCCCCGCGTGCGCCAAAACCGCTCGATGTAGACGTTATCTATGGCCCGACCTTTCCCATCCATACTGATGATGATTTGCTCCTTGCTGAGATACTCCACCCACTGCTGACAAGTGAACTGACTGCCCTGGTCGGAATTGACTATCTGCGGTTTACCATGCTGCTTAATAGCCCCTTGTAAGGTCTCTACTACCCATTCAGCCACCAGACTGTTGGACAGTCGCCAACCCACCACAAACCGGCTGTAGACATCAATAATGGCTACCAGATACAAAAAACTTTAGCCATGGGCACATACCGGGGCGGCCCGTGCCGTGATGTCGATCATCCAGCCCTGGTTGGGGGCCACAATCAGCAAGCCTTTCAGCCGGTAGGGATAGATGTACTGAGCTTGTCCTAACCGGTTTAGGTTAGGCTTGGGGTACACGGCCCATCTGCCCATCTTGCGCAGCAAACGCCGAATCCGCCTGACATTAACCAGGTAGCCTAGATCCCGCAGGTAATCCTGTAGCTGCAGCACGCCTTCAGCCGGAAAGTTCAGGCAGCGTTCATCCAGCAGCCGCATCAGCGTCAGGTTCAAGGGCGTTTCCCCTACCGGCTGTTAATACAGGCGGCTGCGGTGCAGGCCCAGCAACTCACATTGGGCACGCAGACTCAGGCTACTGTGGCGGTCGATCATACGCAGGCGCTGGGTTAGCTCAACCGCTCGGCGGTCCGATTCTTCAAGCTTTTTTTTAGCCATTCGTTCTCTAACTCCAGACGACCAATCTTAGCAAACAGCCGCTCGACATCGACTGTCTCCTGAGGCTCGGAGGAACGCTCGAAAAGCGAGGGAGCCCGCTCCAGGAAGTCCTGTCGCTTCGGCGCTCCGATTCCACTTACTGATCCTGTTGGCATGGACCGCCCGGCGGCCCGGCTCGAAGCGAGTCGCTAACTCAGCTAATGTCTGCTTATCTTTGAGGGCTTCCAGAGCCATGGCTCGGGCCGCCCCGCTTGGCCTTGAAGCTGGGGGAGTACTGCTTCCGTTTGGTTTTCATCAGACCACTAGTTTACGCGTTTTAGTTCAACTTAGCGAGTGGTCCTAATTTTGGGGAGTAGAACATATTCAGGTAAGAGCTTCAATGTTTTTATTTCTGAGAGTAATAAAGTAGGTCAAATTAATTTTGTAAGTTCAGTATCAGAAGATTTATCCAAACTCTCACAGCACTAAGGTATTCCTACTACTTCTTTTACCATTTTCTAAAGCCTCCATATGATACCGTTACGATCATCTATCTTGTTGAATGGAGCACTGTTGGGACTAAGCCAGCTAGTGGGTTGCCAGCCTAAGCAGAAACCGGCTGACAATCCACCAACCTCCATTGTCGTTTGTGGTACCCTGCCAACGGACAAGGTCTGGTACCGCAGTAACGAAAAAGCCATGCTCTTCGACAGTATCGGCAATATCCAGTTCCCCATCACGACCCGGAGTCAGGAAGCGCAGCGGTATTTCAATCAGGGCCTTATGCTGGCGGTGGGCTTCAACCATGCCGAAGCCGCCCGTTCGTTTTACGAAGCTACCCGCTTGGATTCCACCTGCGCTATGGCCTACTGGGGCTTCAGTTACGTGCTGGGACCAAACTACAATGCGGGTATGGAACCTGACAACTACGAGCGGGCCTATACCGCCATTCAGCGAGCAATCCGGTTATCCGGCAATTGCACCGATAAAGAAAAAGCGTTGATCAATGCCCTGGCGAAACGCTACCCGGCCACGCCCGTCGATGATCGGAGGCCGTATGATGTAGCTTACTCGACGGCGATCAGGCAAGTCCACGAGCAGTTTCCCGATGACGCCGATATTGCCGGGTTCTACGCCGAATCGTTGATGGACCTGCATCCGTGGGATCTGTGGGAGAAAGATGGTCGCCCGAAGCCCTGGACCCCCGCTATCGTGTCGGTGCTGGAGAAGCTGATGGCCCGCAACCCCGACCATATCGCCCTGAACCACTATTATATTCACGCCGTAGAAGCCTCTCAAACGCCGGAACGAGGGCTCAGAAGCGCAGCTATTCTGGGTAAGGTAGCCCCCAAGGCCAGCCATCTGGTACATATGCCGTCGCACACCTACATCCGAACGGGCAACTACCACGAAGGATCAATACGCAACCAGCAGGCCGTAGTCATTGATAGCCTTTACCTGATGAACCGGCACGCCGAAGGCGCATTTCCCCTGGTCTATTTTCCGCACAATTACCATCTGCTGGTTGCCACCGCCACGCTCGAAGGTAACTATACCTGGGCTATGCGTTCGGCGCAAAAAACTGCCGAAAACACAAACAAAAAATTAATGGCTCAGCCTGTCTGGTGTGCCCTTCAGCACTACTATACAATTCCCTACCATGTAGCCATTAAGTTTTCCCGGTGGGATGAACTCCTTCGGATGTGCGATGCCGACACGGTCCGGTTGACCTATCCCACCGCTATCCGCCACTACGCCCGTGGTATGGCCCTGGTCGGTAAACAGCAACTCGCCCAGGCAAAGCGGGAATTACAACAACTTGATACGCTTACCGCTCATCCTGACATGGGCAAGCTGCTGGTTGGACCCGTCAATTCGATGCGTTCCGTTCTGGAAATCGCCCGTCGGGTGCTAAAGGCCGACATTCTGGCGAACGAAGGGCAATTGGATAACAGTATTGCCTTATTGCGGGAAGCTGTTGCGCTGGAAGATGCCCTGGGCTATAACGAGCCGCCCGACTGGTTTTTTTCGGTGCGCCACACCTTGGGGGCCACGCTCCTGAAAGCGAAACGCTATGCCGAGGCTGAAGCCGTTTTTGCCAAAGACCTGACAATATTCCCCCGCAATGGCTGGGCGTTATCGGGCCTGCGTCAGGCTCAACTCGGACAGGGACTTACTGATAAAGCCCGGCAAACGCAGGCCGCCCTGACACAAGCCTGGAGATGGGCTGATAACGACCTGAAGGCGGGTAAAATAGGTCGTTTGTAACTTTTCGTCGCTCCAGACAGGAGTATGCTTTCAACTGAGGACTACTCCAAAATGACACAGGGCTGACCAGTGGTTTGCTTCTTTTTGCTTTTTGGATGGACTCCCGCTATTCGAAAAAGCTGAAGGACATCCAGGTGGAAGTAAACCGCAGGGATAGTATTCGTTAATTACCGCCCCATTCTAAGTCGGGTCTGAGCCGCAGGCCGGGCCTCACCTGGCCGGACTGCACCCGGTTGTTCATCCTGTAGCTGAATACGCAGCGCTTCTTCTTTGAACGCGGCCCGGTCAATGGCCAGGGTGAAGGAATAGACACCCTGGGGCAGGTCGATAATCGTACCCTCTTCCGAGAATTTCATGGGCTTTTGTCCTGCCCAGGCAGACAGGCCGGCGGTGGAATTTACACCCAGCCTTACCCTGCCGGGCGTCAGCACCTCCACCTCGAACCGCACAAAACTGTAGGGTTTGCCCGGACCGGCGTCAACAAGGGGTAGTTCGTTCAGCGGCAGGTCGCCCGACACTTTGCTGTAAGCCGGTTGGGCCGGGGCTTTCGCAGTCGGTTTTGTCACATAGGCGGGACCCTCGGTTCGTACACCGGCGACCAGTTCCTTTGTGGGCAGAATGGCCTCCCAGCGACGTACTAACCGGGTGGTTGGCACCCGAAACGGACCGGATTCGCCCAGTTTCGAGAGGAAACCTACCAGGTCCCTGAATTCGGCTCTGTCCAGACCGGCTGTCAGGCCGGCCGGCATCAGAGAGCCGGGTACTTTCTCCATTACGGCAATCTGCGCTTTTGGAATCGCTACTTCCTGGCCGCCTGCATCCCGCATTACAATCTCAGAAGCACCGTTGCTGACGATGTAGCCCATCAGTTCACTGCCGTCCTTTCTGGCAATACGCTGTAGCTCGTAGCCTTCTTTGATAGACGCTGTCGGGTAAAGGATGGAGCGGATGATGGTCTCCACCGGCGAACTGGTCCCCAGGCTGCTCAGGTCCGGACCCAGCAGGCCACCGGCCCCACCCAGCGCATGACAGGTAGCGCAACTGGTCTTCCGAAACACCAGTTCACCCCGTTCCGGCCGGGCAGAGGCTTTTACTTCGCCCGCCAGTGCCGCAATTTGCTGGTCGTTAAGTTGCTGGGGCATCCGTTCAACGGGCAGCGTACCACCCGATGCTTCGAGCGCCTGCTTCAGCAGCGTTACCTCATCGCTGCGCTGGCGGGTCCAGGGTATTTGTCCCTGAATAGTCTGGCGGGCTGCTTTGGCCGCTGCTTCCGGAATCTTCCGGGCCATCAGGGCTTCGGCCAGCGCCTGGGTGCCCTGCTGCTGCGCCATAAAAGGTCGGTAAAGTTCAGAAGCATCTGTGGTAGCCGGTAAGGTCTGGAGCAGATCCACAGCCAGCCGGGCGGCTTCCGAAACGTCCAGCGATGCCAGTTGGGCCGTTGCCAGCAGCCGTGATTCCGCCGTGTTTTTAGGGCCGGCCAGCTCCGTCAGTACCTGTCGGGCTTTGGTCTTATTCAAGACCGCCAGGGCGTTCATGGCTGCTTTTTTTGTGTTTCTGTCTCCTTTTTTGGTGAGGGCAACCACTTGGTCTGTCATAGTTTCCAACTGCCAGAGACCAATCAGCCGGATAGCGCCGGCCGATACGGCCGGGTCTTTATGGTCGACAAATCCCGCAATCCGGCTCAGGTCACCCCCCGGCTTTATATGCCGCTGGCGGGCTGCCTCTTCCAGGGCCGCCAGTTGAGCCGCAACCGCTCCCGGCTGGTCGGTACCCGGCTGGTTCACCAGATCAAACAGCGTAGCCAGGTCGGCCGGCCGGCCATAACGCGCCATTGAGCTGAGTACGTCTTTGTGGTACGCTTCCGGTACGTCCCCTTTCCGGTAAAGCTGAGCCAGTTGCGATACCGCAGCCGGATTGCTCACCGATTTCAGCGCATAGGCCGTTTTCTGGGCCGTGCCGAAGAAATTCGGTTCGCTTGTCAGGCGCTTTGTCCACTGGGGTTCCAGTTCACGCGTTGTCTGCCAAAGGGCAAAGTCCAGGAATTCGTCCATGGGTTGTTCCAGCACCGCCAGGGCCGTGCGGGCAGCTTCGGCGGTTTTGCCGTTTCTCAGGGCGATCACGGCTTCCAGGCGTACCTGCGCGTGCCTGTCGGCCACCGCTTTGGCCAGCAGTGCGGGTTCATTCGCAATTTTGCCCGGCCACTGCTGGAGAGCGCGGAGGCCGGCCGCCCGCGCTTTGTGGCTCTCCGCATTTAGGAGACTGAGCAGCAGCGGCTCGTTTACGGTATCGAACGCCTGGTACACCCACAGGCCTTCCAGTAGCTGATGTTCGTAATCCGGATCGTTCCGGTTGAGGCTGGAGAGCCACGTTTGCAGCGCCGGAAGAACGTCGCCGGCCGCCCGCGTTTTCAGGATCTGCCGGGCCTGGGAACGGGTCCAGTCTTCGGGTACTTTCAGGGCCTCCAATAGCTCCGCCGTACTGGCTTTAGTCAGTTTGGGTGTTTTGACCAGGGGGCGGTTCTTTGCCGTTATCCGCCAGATTCGCCCGCGTTCCTGATCCCGGCGCGGGTCGTGGAAATCAACCTCACCGTGCTGAATGATGGGGTTGTACCAGTCGGCTACGTAAATGGCTCCATCAGGTCCTACGGAAATATCGACGGGACGAAACGCGACGTGGTTCGTCCAGAGCAGATCGTCGGCCTGCCGGGATGCATAGCCGCTGCCCTGCTCCTCAAGGCTGAAGCGGTTGATCCGGTTGGCCCGGAAGTCGTTGGTGATGAGATGGCCCTGCCAGGATTCCGGCAGGTGCCGCCCTGAGATAATATCCAGTCCGCTGTGTTTGGGCTGGCCGGGATTTAGCCCCCGGATGATGCGTTCGGCCCCCGGAGCGGTCACGAACGTAGCGCCGGGAAATGCGTAGTTGATACCTTCGCCACCCGCACCATCCGTCAGGAACGACTGCCCCCACCGATCGAACTGCAGCCCCCAGGGATTGATCAGCCCACGGGCGTATACTGCCAGGTCCTGAGTCTTAGGTCGAAGCTGCCAGACTCCGCCCCCCTCCAGCCGTTTGGTGCCCGTAGGGGTTTCGACGTGGCTGTAGATGTAAATAGACTGGTTGAAATACAACGCGCCCTCGGGACCCCAGCGGAAGGTGTGGATGAGGTGATGGGTGTCGGCCACGCCAAATCCACTGAGAACCCGGCGCTTCTTGTCGGCTTTGCCGTCGCCGTCGGTATCCATAAAATGCAGGATCTCCGTGGAATTGGCTACGTACACGCCCCCGTCGCCGGGCAGGATGCCGGTAGGAGTGATCAGGCCTTCGGCAAAGACGGTCGATTTATCGGCCTTGCCATCTCCGTCGGTATCTTCCAGCACAAACACCTTGTCGTTGGCCTCTTCTCCTGTTTTGAGGTGCGGATAGGCCGTACTGCTCACCACCCACAGCCGGCCGTCGGCGTCCCAGTTCATCTGGATCGGCTTGGCCACCAGCGGCTCAGCGGCAAAGAGGGTTACCTCAAAGCCATCGGCCACGTTAAATGATTTTCGTTCGGCCTCCACGTCCGGATCAGGATTATCCTGTCGGGTGGGCTGATTAACCGTAGCGGTGAAGAGGAACACCAGCGGTATCCATACCAGGCTGCGGGCGACCTTTCGGCGAAACATACGATTCATGCTACTTGAGTTGGCTAAGCTGATAAACGGGAATCGGTGGCGTGCGGTGCAGGGCAATCTGACCATCCAGCCAGGTAATGATAAAGCTAAGATCATCCAGGGTCTTCACGTGCCGCCCCTGCTCATACGACCGGAAGCCAATGATATACGTGTGGTTCTGCGGCCGGTACTGCTGGAAATACAGGTCGTTCTTCTTCCGAATCATCGCCTGCAATTGGCGGGCCTGCTGATAGAGGGGGCCATGCTGAATGGCTACGCCCTTCGCCCATTGGCTGGCGGAGGCCGTAACGAGCTGAGCGCCGTCGGCCGTCAGCGTGTAAAATCCTTTCGTAAGGCCGCTTATTGTCAGGACCGCGCCTGTAGCGGTTTCCCCGCCTTCTTTGGGAAGTGGCAGCGGCAGGTAGGGTTCATTGACGGTAAAGGTCAGCGTCTGGTTACCCTGACCGGTCGGTAGCCATTTAACGGGGCCGGATACCTGCGGGCCTTGTTTACCCAACTGAAGGCTGATGGTCTGCTGCCGGGGGGGCAGGCCTAAACCGGCCTCCAGCGCCGAGGCCAGGTAGTAGTACCCGGTTTCGTTGAGGTGAATGCCATTGTCCGATACGGCTACCTGCCGGCTGATCTGCTGCATAGGCGTAAACAGATCTACGTACCGAATACCCCGCTCCGAAGCAATCCGGGCAATTGCCGCCGTGTACAACTCCATCTGGGCATTTCGCCGGGCGGTGTTTTCGGGTGAACCGGCCGAAAATACCGGAATGGGCGACAGCAGGACCGCGCCGGCCCCCAACTGATTGACCGTATCAATGAGCTTGTTCATGCCTTCGGTAAAACCCGGAAGGCCGGTTTCGCCCTCTTCGGCTTCAATGCCGCCATAGGCCATAAAAACCAGCGTAGGCTTCGCTTTGGTGATCTGCTCCATCAGCACCTCATAGGGCGTGGGCGGGTTGGTAATGGTGCCCCGTGCTGCGCCAAAAACGTTATCCCCCGACCAGCCGATGTTCCGGAACGTGACCTGGCGGTCGGGCCAGCGGGTGGTCAGGGCCATTTCCAGATACCCATACGGGAGATCATTCTCAAAGAGCGAATTGCCCACCAGGAGCACCCGCTCGCCCTGGTTGAGGGCGAAGGGGGCCTGTACCGGTGAACGGCCGGAAGCGGGTTGGTTCACCTGAGCCCATCCGTTGTTGCCGGCCAGCACCAGCACGAACAGGATAGGCAGGCAACCCAGAAGCTGTAGTAGTTTTCGGTTTAGCATAGACACAGGCTGTCAATCGCGCTTACGGTTTGGGTTGCTCCAGTTCCGCCAGCGTCCAGGCATTGGTCCGGCCGGCGGTTTCCTGCCGTAGTTTCGTTACCTCACTGGTGTTAATCATCGGCAGGATGCGCCGGTACACACCCGTTGCAGTCACGGGCGGGCGCCCGGCCTGAGCACCGGCCGCGTTACCGGTTGCCTGCGCAGGGCGGTTCTGAGCCGGTGGGGGCGGGGTGCCAAACTCAAACCGGATGTAATTGGCCACCGAGGCAATCCACTCGTCGGTATTGTCGGCCATGGCCGGCATCACGGTCGGGTAGGTTTTACCGTCAATGGGGCCTGATAGGCCCTGTAACAGGATTTTGAGCAGCAGGTCTTTGTCGGCCAGGTGTTTGGAACCCGCAATCGGGGGCGCAACCTGACTGGCCAGTCCTTTGCCGTCGGTGCCGTGGCAGGAGGAACACAGCGATTTGAAAATCTCAGCGCCTTTCAGAACGGAGTTCCGGTCGACGGCGAGAAGCCCGCCCAGTTTGTTGCCGTATCGTTTGTAGTCTTCGTTTTTCTGAATACTGCTTTCTACGGCGGTCAGCATCGGATTGCCGGTATTTTGGGCCAATAGATCACCAATCACGGCTTTCGCTTTGGGTGAGGTGCTGTAATGCAGCGACTCCAGCAACTGCACCCGCACGTCGATACTCGGGTCGTTCAGCAGGGAGGCCACCTGATTAATCATTGCCTCATCTTTCTGCTTCAGCAGGGGTTCGCTGATCCAGATGGCGGCCCGTCTGACCTGCGCATTGTCGTCTTTCAGCGCGGCCGTAACCGTGGCCGCATCAATCGCGTCCAGCCCTTCCAGCGTCCACAGCGCATGAAGGCGACCCAGGGCACTCGGTTTCCTGACCAGACCAGCCGGCTGTCCGGCGGCTATCTGCTTCAGCGTGGGCACTACCGATTGGTCTCCCAGGATAATCAGTTGCCGCTGCGCATTATCCCGCCACCAGCCGTTGGGGTGATCCAGATAGGCTACCAGTTGCTGCGCCGACTCGTTCAGCATATTGGGTTTGTTGCCCGGCTTCACGCCATCCTGCACCAGCCGCCAGATGCGGCCGTGCTGTACGTGCTTGTCCAGCCCCAGCCGCTCGATCTGCGGCCGAATCCAGCTTCCCTTCGGTGTCCACTGCGACTCCTGAATGATACCCCGGTTCATGTCGACAATGTACAGGTTGCCATCCGGCCCGGTATAGGTGTTAACCGGGCGGAAATTGAAGTCGGTAGAGGCAATGAACTCCTGCTGGTGGTACACATTTTCGAGGTGCGTTTTACCCTGCTTATTCACCACCCTCGCCCGGCGTACAATGCGGGCTACCGGTTCGCAGATCAGGTAATCGCCCACGAGGTCGGCAGGAAGCTTATCGCCCCGGTAGATAGACTGACCGCAGCCGGCCGTAAAGTGGTTGAGGGTACTGTCGGGCCGGAGCCGCCGGGGACCGCCCTGCACATCGGGGTTAGCAATAATGGACCATACGGGGGCGAACGTCTCCTCGTCGTACGCATCGGCAAATTCCAGCGCACCATACTTTGGATTGATCTGGAAGCCGGAGCCCGCATTTTCGCCCCCGCCCCGGCTGAAGAACAGCCGGCCGTAGTTGTCGTGCGTCAGGCCCCACTGTCCGTTGGAGCCGCTATGCAGTGAATCGACCTGAATCTGGCCTTTGGTATAGCGGAAACGGACGGGGTCTACCGTGACATAAAGCCAGTTGTCGATGTTCCAGTCGAGGCCGCTGCGCTGGTGCTCCAGGTTACCGGGGGCTTTGCGGGGGATGTGGTAAATGCGCTTTTTGGTATCGGCCACGCCATCGCCGTTGGTGTCGGTATAGCTCCACAAATCGTACGTATCGGTTTCGTTAACGATCAGTTCATTGCCCACGCACAGGATCATGCGGGGCAGCAGCAGTTTGTCGATAAACACCGTACTCTTGTCCATTTTACCGTCGCCGTTAGTGTCTTCCAGCCGGACAATGCGGCTCACGGGCTCGTGCTCGCCGGTGGCGTCGGCATCCTGCATGTAGGTGTCCATCTCGGCTACGTACATGCGGGCGTTGCCGTCCCAGGCAATGGCTACCGGTTCGCGCACCATCGGCTCACTGGCCACCAGTTCCATATGGTAGCCCTTCGGCACCCGGAAAGCCTTCAGGCTCTGCTCGGGCGTTAATTGGGCGGTATTAGCAACAGGATTGACAACAGGTTTTGGACCGAGGTCAGGGCCGGAGGGAGTCGCTGTCTGCGCAGTCTGGGGGCTGTTCGTTTTGGAAACGGTACAGGTGACGACCAGGACCGAACCGGCTAGCAGGCCGGTGAGCCAGAGGGTATGTTTCATTGAAAAGTCGTAAGCTAGATCAGGGTAGAATAGTTACAGGATAAAGCAGATTCGCAGCCTGATATACCGATTTGCGGATAAATAAACCCACCGGCCTGCGGCCTGGTTAAGTGATTTTGCGGATACCGCCGGCGAGAATTGTCCCTTGTGCCTCCACGGCAAGTCTGCTACCCTTTCGTGAAATTTATGGGGCGGCCGCTGCATCTGACACTAATCTTTTTTAATTTTCCGCCGGCCTGCCCCCGGTCCTGTAGCCGGCTGGTGCAATGGCAATCCGCTCATGCCGTTAAAACCCTTATTTCCTGCGCTTCAACTTACTGCGATCCTGGTCCTATCCCTGGTCGATACCTGCTTTGGTCAGGCGGATACCCATCCGGACCGGCCGGTGTTTCACAAGCGGTGGACCCTGCCGACCGATCAGCCCGACCGGGTTATTCTGACGTTTGCCGGCGATCCGGCTACCCAGCAGAGCGTCACCTGGCGGACGGATACCACCGTGAGGCAGGCGATCGCCGAGATTGCCGTGGCCGATGCCTCACCGAACTTCTACCGGACGGCGCAGCGCCTGAACGCCAAAACGGAGAAACTGGATGCCGCTGCAGTCAAAGGTGCCGAGGTGGCGGCCAACTATCATTCGGTGACGTTTACCGGCCTGCAACCCGGCTTGCTATATGCCTATCGGGTTGGCGACGGCGTACACTGGAGTGAGTGGTTTCAGTTCCGAACGGCAAGCCGGGAGGCTAAACCGTTTTCGTTTCTGTACGTCGGCGATGCCCAGAATTATATTCTTGAATTATGGTCGCGGCTGATCCGGGCCGGCTTCAGCAAAGCGCCCGATGCGCGGTTTATCATACACGCGGGGGATCTGGTCTCCGAAGCGCATAGCGAGCGGCAGTGGCACGAGTGGTTTACGGCCGGCGGCTGGATTCACGGGATGCTGCCCAGCGTACCGGTGCCGGGCAATCACGAGTACCGGGCCGCTACGGCCGCCGACGAGGCCAATAAAGAGTCACGGCTATCGGTGCAGTGGCGGCACCAGTTTACCCTGCCGCTCAATGGCCCCGCCGACCTGCAGGAAACCGCCTACACCTTCGACTACCAGGGCGTGCGGATTGTAGCGCTGAACTCCAACCGGCAGCAGGAGGTACAGGCGGCCTGGCTGGATTCGGTGCTGACGAAAAACCCCAACAAATGGACGGTCGTCAGCTTTCATCACCCCGTATTCTCCACGGCCGGGGAGCGCGACAACCCCCGCATCCGCGAACTGTGGAAGCCCATTTTTGATAAACATGGGGTCGATCTGGTGCTGCAGGGGCATGATCATACCTACGCCAGGGGGCACTCGGGACCCACGTCGCAGAATGTCGTGGCGGGCATGAACACCCGCGACAGCCGCACCGGTACTGTGTATGTGGTGTCGGTGAGCGGAGGGAAGATGTACGACTTCAAACCCGACGCCTGGGATAAATACGACGCGAAACTGGTTCGTAAAGCCGAAAACACCCAGTTGTTTCAGGTGATCCAGGTCGACGGCAATACGCTGCGCTATCAGGCTTTCACGACTACGGGCGAGCTGTACGACGCCTTCGACCTGGTGAAGGGTGCCAAAAAAGGGCAGAACCGGTTTGTGGAGCGGGTAGGCAGCGCTGTGGCCGAACGCCATTAGCAAACGGCGGCTGATGAAGCAACCATTTGGTGATTATCCGGTTATGTTTAGGCTGGTTTCATCCTCACGTAAACCTTTATCATCTATGAGCTACATTCATGCCGGCCAGAGTGCCACCGGACAAGCCGTTAATTTGTACTATCAGGACTGGGGCACCGCCGATGCCCATTCGACCGCCGTACTGATTCACGGCTGGCCGCTGAGCCACGAAATGTTTGAGTACCAGATGACCGAGCTGCCCAAACACGGCATTCGCTGCGTGGCCTACGACCGCCGGGGCTTCGGGAAATCCAGCAAACCCTGGGAAGGCTACGACTACGACACCCTGGCCGACGATCTGAAAGCGGTGCTGGACGAATTGGACCTGCAGGATGTCACGCTGGTCGGTTTTTCGATGGGTGGGGGCGAGGTGGCGCGGTACATGAGCCGCCACGGCGGTGCCCGGGTAAAGAGCGTGGTGTTTATCGGAGCCGTAACGCCGGTGCTGCTGAAGTCCGACTCACATCCCGACGGGGTTGACCAGTCGGTGTTCGATGATATGATCGAGGGACTCCGGAATGATCGCGCCAATTTCCTGCACGGGTTTGGGCGCAATTTCTTTGGGGTGAATTTCATCAGCCATCCCGTAAGCGAGCCATCCCTGCAGTATTACCAGATGCTGGCGATGCTGGCCTCGCCCAAAGCTACCATCGACTGTGTCCGCTCGTTTTCGGAGACCGACTTCCGGCCGGACCTTACCACCATCAACGTACCCGCGCTGATTATTCACGGGGACTCCGACCAGATTGTGCCGTTTGAGATTACGGGGCAGCGTACCCACCAGGCCATTCCCAGGGCGCAGATCGTCGTGTATGAAGGAGGTCCTCACGGCTTATTCTTTACGCACAAAGAAAAACTAACCAACGACCTGGCTGCTTTTATCCTGGAAAACGCCACCGCTTCCGGTCAATCGTACGGAATTATCGGGAAGAGGTAGGAGTTTGAGGTTTAAGGTTTAAGGTTGGCTGACGCACCCTATAACTTCAAACTACAAACTCTCCTGCCGCTTGCGCTCTTCCCGCTCCCGGCGTCGCTGCTCCCGGCGTTCCTGGCGGAGTTGCCGCCGGGTTTTGGTGGTATCGGCTGCGGCCGGCTGGCTGGTGGCCGCTTCCTGCTCTACCTGAAGTGTTTCTTCCCGTTCGGGCTTTTTGTCGCCCCGGAACAGATTCCGGAAGGCATCGAGCAGCCCACCGCCATCGTCCTCGTTGCGGTCGTTCATCAGGCTGTCGATCTCCATCGGTTCGCCGGTATCTACCTGCTGCCGCAAGCCTTCGCGGAGCCGGACACTGTAAAAGCCGTAAGCGTTGGTGTCGGCGGGGGTCATACCACGCCGGGCCATAATCCGGCCGATGAGCCGGTGGTACCCACGCACGTAGGGCCGTAGCGTACCGTCGGGGTTGAAATGGTTGAGCGCAGCCTTGGGGCGGGGCACCACAAAGGCCAGGAATATACTTTCGCCGAGGTTTAGTTCGGAGGGGTGTTTGGCGAAGTAGAAGCGGGCCGCTTCGCTGATGCCGTAGATATTGCGGCCCCACTCGATGATGTTCAGGTAGACCTCATACATCCGCTCCTTCGACACCAGCCGCTCGTTCTCGATCAGCCAGACAATCAGCACCTCTTCTACCTTACGGGACAGGGTTTTCTGGCGGCTCAGAAAAACGTTTTTCACCAACTGCATGGAAATGGTACTGGCCCCGCGCTTGAATGATTTTGCCTTGTAATTGGTGGCGATGGACACCCGGAACGCTTTCTCGTTGAAGCCTTTATGGGTAAAGAAGGTGTAATCTTCCGACGTCAGCAGGGCGTTGCGCAGGTTGGGCGAAATGTTCTGCAGGGGCGTGAAATCCGGGTTTTCGGGACCGACCCGAAACGTGCGCACCGGCTGCCCGTTTTCGTAGGGCGTGTAGTCGAACGGGCGGTTGATCATCGTAAAGTCCGTCTGCCCCATTTGCAGGATCCGGAAGTTATCCTGCTGCAGGCCGGAGTCGAACTGTACCGAGTCGGGCAACGCGGCATCCAGGTGCAGGACCAGGTCGTACTTCAGCTTACCGGCCACTTTCATGCCGTCCAGCGACTCGAACAAGCCCTGCGGAAAGGCGTTGAACAGAGCCTGCGCATCCAGCATATCGGTGTGGAGCTGCAGGTCATATACCTTATCCGGAGAGAGCGTGTACTTGATAAACGGCCGCGCACTGACCTGACCCAGGTAGATGGTTGAGGAGCTATCGACGCCCACGTAGTTTTCGCCCACAAACAGGTTAGCATCCATAGCGGCCCGTTCGACCACGACATCGTGGCGGGCAATGGCGGGGTGGTTGACCCGCAGGTTCCGGACCGAACCTGCTCCTTCCATGCGGAATACGCCCCCCGAACGACCCGATTCATCCAACTCGGCGCGGATGGTGTCGGCCTGAAGTTTCAGCTTGAATTTCTCCTGCAGATACCTCAGTTCCAGCGGTTGCCCGTCGGCATAAAGCGCCAGATCGTACTGCCGGTCGCCGGGGTCGGCGGTGCCGGTAACGTGCCAGGTGGCTTCATTGCCGTTCAGTTTCAGCGTTGAGGTTACATGTTCGTCGTCAATGGTTGCCGTCTGCGTTAGCAGGCTCACGCGCTGCTCATTGTCGATAAACCGCAGGTCCAGGTTTCGGACGTCGAAATTGTCGGGGATCTTCGACAGAATATTGTCGACCAGGTTCTCGGCTACCTTGCCCAGGTCAGCTCGTTTTCTGTTGGTATCGGTGGAGTCTTTACTGCGCTTCAGCAGAAAATCGATGTTGGTCAGGGAGTCGCGTTTAACAACCTGCACCATTCCATTTTCGAGGGTAAGATTAGCCAGCCGGACATTGCCGATTAGCAGCGGCCATAACTTAACGCTGATTTCGGCCCGGTCGATGCGCAGCAGGCTATCCCGATTGGCGGGTACAACCGATATATCGTTGAAGGCAATGGTGGTCGGATTGGAAAAATGAGCCAGGCCAATCCGAACATCCAGGTTATAGTCCCGTTTGGCTTTCCGGATGGCCCGTTCCAGGCCGGCCTCCAGGAGTCTTTCCCGTTTTGAATAGGCGACGCCCGCGCCGACGCTTCCCAGTACAAACAAAGCAATCAGCGTCCAAAGGGTGATTTTGAGCGCCTTCCGTCTTTTATTAAGCATACTGTTTACTATTCACTTACACAAAGATACGGCTTTCGGGCCGGAATGTTTTAAAGCCGATAGAGCTAAAGGTCTAAATGACAGTTGGTCCACTCGCTATCGAAGCGGGTACCGAACTGCCGGTAGAAGCCGATGGCGGGTTCGTTCCAGTCGAGTACCTGCCACATCATACCCGTACAACCGGTCTGTTTGGCCGCTTCAATGGTGGCATCAAACAGTCGACGGCCGATGTTGCGGCCCCGGTAGCTTTCCGTCACAATAATATCTTCCAGGTACAGACGCTTGCTCTTCCAGGTAGAATAACGAAAATAATACAGGGATATTCCTATCAAACGGTCTGTTTCGGTGTCTTCGGCTACAAGCAGACTAAACAATGGGTTGGGGCCGAAGCCGTCTTCGGCCATCTGTTCGGGCGTGTTGGTTACTTCGTGGGGGGCTTTTTCGTAAATGGCCAGTTCCATAACCAGCTCAAAAACCTGCGGAATATCGGCGCGGGTGCCGGGGCGAATTGTAATCATGCGGTGGAAAAATTAGCGCACAAAATTACGGAATAATAGCCGATTAGTGACCGTTCCGCCGGAAATGATTACGACCCCTGCTGCCTCTGCCATTTTGCCAGCGCGGCTTTGAAGTCGTCGGGCAGTTCGGAGTCGAACTGCAGCCATTCCTTGGTTCGGGGATGCTGAAAACCCAGCGATTTGGCATGGAGCGCCTGCCGGGGCAGCAGGGCAAAGGCGTTGTCGACAAACGCCTTAAAACTGCCGTTCGGACTGCCGCGCAGGATACGGTTGCCCCCATACGTGGCGTCGTTGAACAGCGGATGGCCGATATGCTTCATATGCGCCCGGATCTGGTGGGTACGGCCCGTCTCCAGCTTGCACTGTACCAGCGATACATACTGGAGGGTCTCCAGGGTTTTGTAGTGCGTCACGGCATGTTTGCCCTGGCTACCGTCGGGGTACACGGCCATTACCCGCCGGTCTTTGACACTTCTGCCCACGTGGCCCGTAATGGTGCCGGCCGCCGGGTTGGGTATCCCCCATACCAGGGCGTTGTAGGTGCGCTCGATGGTGTGTTCGAAAAACTGCCGGGCCAGGTGGGTCATGGCGTATTCGGTCTTGGCAATCACCATCAGGCCGGAGGTATCTTTGTCGATGCGGTGGACCAGCCCCGGCCGGGCCGCGCCGTTCTGCGAGGTGGGCAGGTGCTGGAAGTGGTACACCAGCGCGTTGACCACCGTGCCGCTCCAGTTGCCATGCGCCGGATGCACCACCATGCCGGGCGGCTTGTTGAGCACCAGCAGGTCGGCGTCTTCGTAAACAATGGTGAGCGGAATGTTCTCGGGGGCAATGTCGGTCTCCCGTGGCGGGTGCGGCAGCGACACCGTAATGACATCCAGCGGCTTTACCTTATAACTGGCTTTGGTGGGACGGTCATTGACCTTCACCGACTCGGTGTCGATGGCTGCCTGGATTTTGGTGCGCGTGGCATTCTGAATGCGATCCATCAGGTAGCGGTCGACGCGGAGCAGCCCCTGCCCTTTATCGACCACAATCCGGTGGTGCTCGTATAACTCTTCTTCGTCTGAGAAATCGGGGGTATCTTGCATAAAAGATAGAACGCGGATGACGGATAGAACGCGGATGACGCGGATTAGGCTGATTTACGCAGATTAAAAAAAAATCCTTTTAAATCCGCTCAATCTGCGTCATCCGCGTTCTATTCCTGCGTTCTATTACAAAAGTAACAATGCTCCCCGAACGTGAATCGCCCCTGCAACAATTATCCGGGCCGGCCGGCATCCGCCTGTACCTGAAGCGGGATGATCGGCTGCATCCGCAGGTATCGGGCAACAAGTGGCGTAAGCTGAAATACAACCTTATCGCGGCCCGGCAACAGCAGCACCATACCCTGTTGACCTTCGGCGGAGCCTACTCCAACCACCTGTTTGCCACGGCCGCAGCCGGTAAGCTGGCCGGGTTCAATACCATCGGTATTGTCCGGGGCGACGAGCACCGGGAGCGCGACACTCCCACTCTGGCGTTTGCCCGTTCGTGCGGCATGAACCTCTACTTTGTCAGCCGCGCCGATTATCGTCTGAAAGATACCTCCGAATTTACCAGTCGACTGGAAACCCGATTTGGTCGCTTCTATCGGCTTCCGGAAGGGGGCAGCAACGTATTGGCGGTGCAGGGTGTAGCGGAGGTAATGCCGGAGATTGAGCATCAACTGGGCCGGATACCCGACTACGTATGCTGCCCCGTCGGGACGGGCGGCACCCTGGCCGGTCTGGTTGCCGGCGCATCCGAACCGACGCAGGTACTCGGCTTTTCGGCGCTTAAGGGTGGGTCATTTCTGATCGATGATGTGAATAGGCTACTGCCGGCAGATCTCCCGGTGAAGCCATTTCAGCTCTTAACCGATTACCATTTCGGCGGTTACGCCAAAACCACGCCCGAGCTATTCCGGTTCATGCACGAATTCGAGCGGCAAACCGGCGTATTAATCGAGCAGGTCTACACCGGCAAGATGCTTTTTGGCCTTTTTGATCTGGCCCGTCAGGGCTACTTCCCCATTGGCGCTACCGTAGTGGCTCTCCACACGGGCGGGCTACAGGGGAGACTACCGGGGTAAAATTTGCTCTGCTCCAGCGGTTCAGTTGCCTACGATCATCATCTAGTTGTTGACTTTGCGCCGGTAACCCTTACGCCACTGCCATTCTGCCGAAGAGACAATCGTTTCTGAAAAACACTACAGCGCTTGTAGCCACAGGACTATGTTCCGCATTTTACGCACCGGGTATAGCCGCACCCGGTGCCAAGCCGCTTCGTCTGCAGAAGCACAAACTAACGCAGGAGGAAACCACGCTACGGTATGTGGGTATCTGAAAAGATATTCCAGGCCGGCATCGACTCCAGTTACCTGCTTTTTAACGTTCTGGCGGACGATAACCGGAAGAAGGTAAAGATCAGGGAGGCTACGCCGGCGAAAATGAAACAGGGACTGTTGTAACCATGGGTGCCGGAAACAAGTTGATACAGAACAAATCAGAAGCCCCCTGACGCAGACCATGTGGCTCTGGTGATGTTGTGTCAAAGAAACAGAGCCGTCAGGCACCATTCCGTATGAATCGAAATCATCTGATACCTATAAAGCGCCGTATTTGGGAACTGTTAATGGGAGGTACGCTGGTTGTTGCCGTGGTGCTGGCGCAGGGGTGCAATCCGATACGGGCATTAGGTAAAAATCCATCCGGGGAGGCCCTGAAGCGAATAGAAGCATTGCCTAATTACCAGGATGGAGCGTTTCAGAATCTGGAGCAGATCGCTCAAAATGTTCAGACTGTCCGGTCGGCCACCACCTCGGTACGAAGAGGGCCGCGCTGGTTACGGATGCTAAAGTATGTTACAAGTCAGCCCAAAGAGCTGCTCCCGCCAAAACCGCTCGTAGCCGTTAAAACGGACCTGGTCAACACAACCTACAATAAGCCGACGGTCATCTGGTTCGGCCACTCCTCGTTTCTGTTGAAAACGGGTGCCATGAATATTCTCTTTGATCCCAGCTTTAGTGGCTTTGCCGGTCCAGTTAAAGGGGCTATCAGGGCTTTTAAGGGGAGCCATGTGTATGACCACACAGACATGCCGGTGATCGATGCGCTGGTCATTTCGCATGATCATTATGATCACCTGGATTACCTGACGGTAAAAAGACTGCGAAAAAAAGTGAAACGGGTCATTGTTCCAATCGGCGTAGGGTCTCATTTCAGGCGCTGGGGTTTTCCGGACGATATGATTACCGAACTTAACTGGAATGAGTCGGTAACGCTGGCAGAGGCTATAACGATAACCGCCACCCCGGCCCACCATCGGTCTAACCGGACGTTCAAACAAGTCAGGAAGACCTTATGGGCATCGTATGTGATAAATGCGGATGGCCATACGCTCTTTTTCAGCGGTGATTCCGGATACAGCCGGCATTTTAAGCTGATCGGTGAGCAATACGGACCTTTTGACCTGGCTTTACTGGAATGTGGGCAGTACAATGAAAAATGGCCGCAAAGTCATATGTTTCCTGTGCAAACTGCTCAGGCCGCGCTGGATCTGCGGGCGGCTATGACCATCCCCATTCACTGGGCCAAATATGCGGAGTCGGAGCATGCCTGGAACGAACCGGTCAATCTGTATCGGAAAGCCGCCGACAGCCTGCACGTTCCGGTGACGGTACCGCGCATTGGCGAACCATACACCATCGGCACGGCAGCAATACGGACCGACTGGTGGAATGCGTTCTGATTATGCAGCGTTAGCATACGAAACAGGCAGTTCCATGCTCAAAATGATGGGCAGTACAAGCGCAAAATAGCATCAGTAAGAGAATCGATGCATGTTGTTATAGATCGTTTTGGCTTTTGGTTGTTATCACCGAATGTTGTAGTTTACAAGCAGGATGTATCACAATGGGGTCTGGCCAGAACCATGTAGAACGCATCAAACCGCATCGCTTCGACTAACACCCCGGCTGACACAGTTCAGCGAGCAGTCTCGCTTCAACCTTTCAAGCCTGATAGGTCGTCCCATTTTTGAGAACATGACAGGGGGAGATGTTGCACACCTGATTGGCACAGTTGTGATGTTTGGGCTTGCAATCTTGTGTCTTAAGGAATACTTTTTCGGCCGTCGTTCATCATGAAGACTGTGCATCCCTTGAAATAGTTTATTAGTAAGTGTCTGCGATGCAGACTCCGCTTTACATAATCTCGCTTATACAACTCGACTAGACTTGTAACCATTTAATAATTTCTTTTGAGCCCTGCATGGAGTAAGAGAAACACATTTATATTGCAACTTATTGAAAACGTTCAAATCCACCCAGTATGAAGCCTTTAAAATTATTCGCAGTTAAAGCTCTTATTGTTAGCTTATTAAGCTCAATATACATCCAGGCACAGGCTCAAAGCCGATGGTCTGTAGCTCCTACCACAAGCTTAGTAAAATGGCACCCAAGCTATTATTTTAATCAGTCTGGTCAATCGGTTCCCGACCCTACCTATGGGTATTCAGTAGGGGTAATGGGCCAATATCAACTATCTCCAAAATGGTCACTTTCCTCAGGAGTAGCACACTTATCCATAAAACTTGACGGTGATGGTTCGAACTTCCTTAGAAACAACTATTTACAAGTGCCTTTATACATCAATTTACGTCCTTCATTAAAGCGATTATCTCCGTACTTAACGGCAGGGATTTCTTGGATTAGTCATCAACGTTTAAAAGCATTTACTAAAGAGGATGGTCACGTAAGAGAGTTACCCCTTGACGGCGTTTTAACAAAATTCAATTATAAACGAGTGTATGGGGTAGTTGGCGTAGGTGCGTCTTACCGGCTAAACAATCATTTCTCCATAACAGCTCAGCCAATATTTAGCTATAAATTCCGTAAGGAACAATTCGATGTTAACAATAGTGACCGTTACACAGTCAGCTTACAAGCTCAACTGGTTTATACGTTTTAACAACTCACACTCGCAGTATATAAATATTAATTTCTTTAGGTATATAGTTGGTATATAAAAGCTATTCTTCTCAGAAAAGTCTCTTAACATAATGCTTGTTAAGCAACTGGCGTTGAAAAAGTGCAATTCGGCTGGTGGCCAGCTTGTTGTACTTCTTCAAGAAGGTTTATGTAGCTACTCTTATCATAATTCTTACAAATATTAAGGTTTATTTAGGGCATCGATAACAGCAGGAATTGTTAAATGAGTGTCTATTATTTTCCCCCCAGGAGCTACTAAAATATAATCTGGAATACCTTCTACTTTAAAAAAGGTTTTCAAACTTTGTGACTGATCTTTATCTAAACACTGGATCCACTTTGTAGGATGCTTTAATAAAGCTTTGCGCCACTTTTCTTTATCTTCGTCTATTGATATACTTACTATAGCTAGCTTATTACTATAGGTGGTATATAGGTCTTTTAGTGAAGGTAGCTGTGCTATGCAAGGACCACACCAGGAGGCCCAAAAATCAATAAGTAAGTACTTTTCATTTAATGAATTAAGGGAGTATAATTTACTCTCGGAATCGATGATGTTTACCGTAGGAGTTTGCTGACCAGCTAATTGATTATGAACTAGATAATCACTAATCTTTTCTTTATAGATGCCCTTAATTAAGGGAAGGCTAATCAAGTCGGTAAAAAAAGGAAATTGATCTATCCAGCCTATTAAGCTTGATGCTTGCCAAGCTATAAAGCTTTCTAATCCTTGATAGCGGCCAGAAACTAAATTTGCTCTCAATTCAGAAAGCGAGCTCGTTACGAGATCGTTAACCTCAGAGGCATAGTAGGCGACAGAGTCCTGCTTGTTTTTGTAGCTAGCCTCTACTCGGTACCCGTCTAACTTCTTGAACGCTTCAAGAAACTGGTTTTCAAATTGTTGGTACTCTTGGTAAATTTTCCCGAGGTCATTTTTAGAATATAGTATACGAGGGTTGCTTAAAGCAGTATCTGTTTGAATATTGATTACCTGTGGAGCTAAAACAAATGGAATGCCTTTCATGGGCTCTCCCCAGGCTATTCCGGCACGGCTTGGTTCACCAACTGTTCCAGAAAATTCAAAGTTGCCTTTAGAGTCTGTTTGGGACTTTATTGGAGGTCGCTTTTCATCCAACAGTATCAACTGAACAGGCTGATTTGACAAATAATCTATACGTCCCTTTACTGAGAAGTTCTGCCCTTGAGCTAGTGTTTTAACAAGGAATAGTGTCATGCACAAAACGCTAATAAGTTGCTTCATTAGAAGATGTTGTATAAGTGTGATTAATATAAAGCGTAGTTCGATACGATTACAATGTATATATACAGGTTTTCTTTCAAAGGCCCACGTTCAGCTAGCCACATTTTTTCCCGCCTTGGAGAGTGTTCAGTAAAGTGTGTCAAGTAAGAATGTCTTAACTTGACAACAAAATGGGAAAGGGGAAAAAAGACTTTGATTATGCCAGCTTCCGTCAGGAAGCGATTCAACGCCTGATGGCAGGCGA
>NZ_BAABHB010000017.1:0-137636 GCF_039541875.1 Nibrella viscosa
CGCCTGCCATCAGGCGTTGAATCGCTTCCTGACGGAAGCTGGCATAATCAAAGTCTTTTTTCCCCTTTCCCATTTTGTTGTCAAGTTAAGACATTCTTACTTGACACACTTTACTGAACACTCTCCACGTTGGCGCAGACCACCGCTAAGGAGTGGTTTGATAAAGGAATGGCAACCAATGACCATCACGAGGAAATTGAATACTTCTCGAAAGCTATTCAACTAAACCCTCAGTATGCAGCTGCTTACTATAATCGTGGGTTAAGCAAACGGAAGCTAAACCGCCATCAGGAAGCCATTACCGATTGTGATGAGGCTATTCGCTTAGACCCCAAATATTTAAATGCATACATTGTCCGGGGGAACAGCAAACAGGACCTAGGCCGTCATCAGGAAGCCATTGCCGACTATGATGAAGCCATTCGCTTAGACCCTACGTATGCCAGAGCGTACTACAATCGGGGCTGGGCAAAAGATGAGTTAGGTCAGTACCAGCAGGCGATCTATGACTTTGATGTAGCTATTCGACTGGACCCTAAATATGGAAATGCTTATATAAACCGGGCTATTTCAAAGAGAAAATTAGGTCGTCATCAGGAAGCAATTGTTGACTTGGATGAAGCCATTCGGCTGGATCCTAAAGATGCAATTTCCTACTTTATTAAAGGGCGATCGCTGGTGAATCTTAACCGTTGTACTGAGGCACTGGAGCTGTTTCGCCAGGGAGAAGCCTTGGATCCAAACCAGACTTTCTATCTGGACGATAAAAAGAAGGCCCAAACCTGTGCAACCCCTGCACCGGCCTCCGGCAAGCGCCTGGCGCTGGTCATCGGCAACTCAACTTACCAATATGGCTCTTCGTTGCAGGGTCGGCCCCTCAACGATGCTCAGGATATGGCTGCCCGCCTGCGGAGCCTGGGCTTTCAAGTACTGCTACATACCGATGCCAACCAGCAGGCCATGCGCCAGGCTTTGTTGTCGTTTAGTCAGCAGATTGACCGGCGGACGGAAGTAGCGATGGTATTCTACGCGGGTCATGGCATCGAGGTGGGTGGTCAAAACTACCTTATACCCACCGATGCGCGGCTCACCCGTCCCAGTGATGCCAATTTAGAGGCCATCAACGTGCAGATGCTGCTCAATGAGCTGAAGACCAGTGGGGCCACCTTTTGTGTGGCGGTGCTGGATGCCTGCCGCAATGATCCCTTCCGGTATTGGCCGGCCACGGTGCGGGCCGACGATGACCGGGGCTTCAAGGTAATCTCGGATCTGGCTGGTGAAGGCAACATGTATTTGGCCATGGCTACCGGCTGGAAAAACGTAGCCCAGAACGGCACGGGCCGCAACGGTGTCTACACTGAGTCTTTGCTAAACTACCTCAGAGCCGGTCAGACTATTGAGTCCGTTTTTCAGGATGCTGCGGTGGAGGTTAAGGAGCGCACCCAGCAAAGGCAAAATCCACAGCTCATCACGGAATACGCCACCCGAAGGCGATTAACTTTATAGTACATGACCGACCAAGAACTTGACATCTTGCTGACTGACCGATGCCGACGCTTGGATTTAAGACAGAAAGCCATTGAGAGTTTTCGAAAAATACTGGCTGATACGGAGGATAGTAACGAGAACGATTTTGGGGGCCATAACAGAGACGATATCCAGTATTTTTTTGACGGGTTTGAATATCATATCTTAAACAAATTGGTGGGTTCAGTGATAAGAACGCGAATCGGCCTGTACGTTGAAGACACAAGAAAAATTTGGCTTGGTAACCTGGAGCCGATCGGCTACTATATATACGAAACGGATTTCAGCGGCAATGTGCTGGATGACTACTGTAAATTCGAAAGACATAACCTTTTCCTTTAACTATTTTCATACGGAAACGTCCTTTATTTACCGTAAACTGCCCTTAAAAGTAAAGATTACAGCAATCCGGGAAGATTGAAACAAACTCAAATAGGTAAAAGATTTTTATCCTTTACTGATAAGCTTCTAAAGAATCGTACTATCAATAGTCAGATCAAACACTTTGTAAGCCTATGAAATGGTTGTACACCGTAGCAACCCTGCTCGTTGGGGTTCACATCAGCGCGGTTCAGAAAAACGGACCGAAAGATTACCTCATAACGACCCCCATCTACAATGAGCGGTTCGAAAGTATAAACCCGGCGGCAGAAGTCGAAATGGCCGCTTATCTGAAAGGGAAAAACCTGGAATATTTGATAACCGACGGTGTCATCAGTCGCGTAGACATGCGCGATTTTGCCTTACCCCTCGGCGTACATGGTAACGACAGCCTACTTTCCTACCAGCGGGGTATGCAGGCCATGTGGGTTGATAAGTTGAAGCGCAATGCGGTTGTTCTCAGCCGAAAACCGGAGTTGAAAAATGAGCTGGATGCCCTGATGGCCGAGGCCATGAACCGGTTTCAGGAGGGCTCTGCCCGCATGAATCTGGATACGTACCGGGCCATGGTGCTCAAACCTGTACTGGACACTATCCGGGCGTATCATCAGCAAATGCAGCCGCTATACAGCCCGGAACGACGTCGGTTTATGGACCTGCTTGTTGCAAATATGTCGGCCAACGTTTTGCTGGGCTACAGCATTCACGAACTGATTCCGCCCACCCATTTCACGGAAACAAAAGAGAAGCTGCCGGTTAATCCCCTGTTCAAAACATTTTATTTCGACCGTATGCTTCAGGAAGCAGGTACAGAGTTTATCAGCTACTTCCCGGCGCGGTACGATCCCCTGCTTAGCTTTGGCCCTTATCAGTTTACCAATATTGCCCTGCGCGATATTCAAAGCAACCCCCGGCTGGTGGCAAGCTTTAAAGTGTACGAAAGCACCAAAGATCTTACGACAATTCAGGACCACGCGCTGGCAGCAGCTATTTTCACTTACAACAACTGGGAACGCTTTTCGATGCTGCTCAACAGCCGGGGGGTGCTGAAAAAATTCAACGACGAGTTCGCCGATAACATCGACACACGCAACCTGCGGATTTTTATTGCCGGCATGACGGCCTGTCTGCATCATCAGCCGCCGGTATCAATGAATCTGCTGGCCAAAAAGATTAGCGAAAGCGACAATTTGAGTACGCTATACTATACCTGCCTGGCCAAAGAAGATAATGCCCAACTCGCAAAAGTGTATCGCTCCGCAGCCGAAGCCTACCTGTTTTTGAAAGTTCACGATACGGTTTTTGCCGACAAATAATCAGTAAACAAATAAAATTGAGAGATTTTAATGCTACACTGGTCACGCACATTACGTTCGTGACCAGTTTTAAAATTTAACCAATTTTACACTTGTTTGATAAAGATAAAGCATTGGTCAGTTAAACATCCGAAAAAGCGAGATATGCTTGAAAAACTTCTTTTATTTTAGTAGCATTACCCAGTATAATCCATTCACTTTACGTTTTCACTATTTTCTTAACTTACATGAACGCCTACATTAATGCTCTCCGCAATTTTGCTGATTTCCGGGGTCGCACCCGTCGTAGCGAATACTGGTTTTTCGTTTTGTTTAACATTTTATTCATTGTGCTACTGATCGGGATCGATGTGATCATAATCGGTAGCGGAAATGGCTTTGGCGTTCTAACGAGCATATACGTGCTGGCCACGCTCATTCCCAGCACGGCGGTGGCGGTCCGGCGGCTCCACGATAGCGGCCGCTCCGGTTGGTGGTTGTTGCTGACGTTAATACCCTTGGGAGGTCTTGTACTCCTAATCTTCTACGTGCAGGATAGTGTGCCTGGTGTTAATAAGTGGGGACCTAATCCTAAAGAAACACAATCGGCGGAAGTCCTGAATAACTTCTAACGCCGTTAAAGCTCGACGGATTTACTATACTATTTCGCTGTTTATAAAACCCCTTAAAAGCTCACAGATCCTTGTTTGTAAAAGCTCCATGATCAGTTTACAGCAAGCTTCTGTGAGCTATGTTTGCTATCTTTAACACCAAAGGCAAAGGTTTTACGTTGCGGCAATTACCTTGAAATACTCATGATGTTTCCATCAGTTTTCATCTTTGCAATGGTTGCTCGGGGCATTGCCACTGTTTCTTCTTCGTAATTATCTGTTTTATCAATTTTATAAGAGCGGAATTGCTTCTCGGAAAAATACTTGTTTAGATGAACCCATAAAGTGTCTTTACCGACGGTCGCTATTTTAAAATAGGAATACACTTTATCGCCGTCGTTTTCTACTTTATACATGTATTTGTCACCTGGTTTGGGGTCTGCAAAATAAAGCTCAGTATTGTCGGTAGTCGAAGATCCTATGTAAATGAGGGTACTCAACAGCAATATAATTGTGCTTAAACCCAGGTAGTGCCAGAACGGAGCTTTTGCCTGCCGCTTGGCTGCTCTTCCGGCTTCTTTCAACTCCTGCGGCAAACTAGCCGGCCTGTAAGTTTTCTGACAATGTTCGCAGTGGGCTACGACCGATTTTCCAATGGGAAAGAGCGGAATCCAGAAAACATGAAGATAGCGCCCATAAACACTGATTTGGGTTTGATTAGGTGTGCCGCAACTGGCGCAGCTGATAGTGGTAGGAACGGTCTTAAGATGAGAAGACCGGGAGCCGAAGATTAGCATAAGAAGATGTGCAGCAGAGAATGATTTAGACTGATTAAACTAGGTAAATCTAGCTGTACAACACTGCATATGCAAGTATGATCGTATGAATCAAATTATTGAGTACATCTAAAGTTATGGCAGGCCTGCGCGGTTCGATACAAAATAATTTGGATCTCCCCTGATAAGGATACCCGGTAAACACTTATTCACGCTTAGAAAGGCGCCTAAATGGGCGTGAATGTGTCTCACCTTGTTCTTACAGGAAAATGGTACTTATCAATTATCTCAACAAAATAGCGGTTCAGGGACAGAAAGCTCTGGGTCAGTTAGGACAATACGGGCGAAAGTTGGCTTTGCCGATGGGTAGCGTTGCAAAAGGGACTGGCACTATCGCCCTGGTTTTATTTCTTACAGGCAGCAGTCAGCCCCAGGAAGACCTAGATAAAAACTACATCATAACCGCTTCTTTATACAACGAGCATTTTGAGAGTGTAAACCCTGCGGCTGAGTCAAAGATAGCGGCCTACCTGAAAAACAAGAGTTTGTCGGAACTGGTAGACAACGGAGTGATTAGCCGGATCGATATGCGGGATTTCGCGTTGCCGCTGGGGGTGCATGGGAGTAAAAAGGCCCCCTTTTCGTACCAGCAGGGTATGATCGCCATGTGGAACTACAAAGTTGTCAAAAACAAGATTGATGTTAACAGGCCTGCGTTAAGGAACTACCTCGATGCTCTGAAGCTGAAGGCCGTCGAGCGGATGAACACAGATCCCCGTCCTATGAACCTGGATACCTACAGAGCAACTGTTCTGAAGCCGGTACTTGACTCGATCCGGATTTATCACCAACGGATGCTACCCCGTTACAGCCCGGAACGCCGGGCGTTCATGAATATTTTTATGGAAAACTTTACGGCTAATGTGTTGCTGGGCTATAATATTCACGAACTGATTCCTGCAACCCATTTCACTGGCTCACAGGGAGAATTACCCGTGAATCCTATATTCAAGACCTATTATTTCGACCGGCTGCTTCAGGAAGGAGGCTCTACGTTTATCAGCTATTTTCCGGCCCGCCATGATACAATGCTCAGCTTTGGTCCCTTCCAGTTTACGAACATCGCCTTCAAAGACATTCAGAAAAACGAAATACTTACACGTGATTTCAAAGTTTTCGGTTCAGTAGAAGAGTTGCGGACCATTGAGGACCATGCCCTGGCTGCCGTCCTGTTTGCCTACAACAACTGGGAGCGCCTTTCGGTCCGCCTGAATCTGAACAGAGGTGAACTGTTGACCAGGTTTAATCGGCAGTATTACGAATCCGGCTCAGAAGCCCGCCGGAACTTCCGGATTTTTGTGGCCGGGATGACGGCTACCATGCACCATCTGCCGTCGAGGGCAATGGGTATTCTGGTCAGACGAATTGCTGCTGGTGAATCGGTACAAAATCTGTATATCAATTACCTGCCGGCTCAGGATGCTACCCCGCTCCGTATGTATTACCGGTCGGCCGCCGAGGCATACCTATACGCAAAGGTGCATGATAAGCTTTTCAAGGGATAGCTGGTAAGTAAGTAGTTCTACGGGCTAATGATCACGTAGTTATACCTGTTCTGACGTGTTGGATTAAAAAGTAACTATTTGTAAACTTGTAGTCGTACGCTGCCGGTAACCTAAGTACCCATGAATCACCCTTCCTGCAAGACCTTGCGTTTTCTGTTGCTGCTATTTGGGGTTTGGCTGAGCCAGACCACAATGGCTCAGCCCCGCACCATCAAAATAGCCGGCGGGAGCGCTCCCGCCGGTACCGAACGCCGGCTGGCACTGGTGGTGGGTAACCAGGATTATCTGCGTCAGGATGCCCGCCTGCGCAATCCGGTCAATGACGCCAATGCCGTCGGCAAGGCGCTGGATGCACTGGGCTTTGATGTCATACTGGCTACCAACCTATCGATGTCGGCTTTCCGGAAGGCGGTCGACGACTTCGGCAGTCGCCTGGCCGGCTACGATGTGGCCCTGTTTTACTATTCCGGCCACGGGCTGCAGTTTAACGGGGAAAATTATCTGGTGCCGGTAGACGCAACCCTGCAGACCCTCTCCGACGCCGAAGATGACTGCCTGCGGCTGGGCCGCATCATGGGAAAGATGAAAGCGGCCCGTGTCCGGAACAACATTGTGTTTCTGGATGCCTGCCGCAGCAACCCCTTTCCCAAGAATATGGGCGATAAGGCGGCCCCGCAGAAAGGGCTCGTTATCCCGAACAATCCGCCGGGCACCCTGGTGGTGTTTGCTACCGAAGAAGGCAGTACCGCCGATGACAACGCCCGCGAAAGCAATGGTTTGTTTACGAGCGAACTGCTCAAATACCTGACGGTGCCCGACCTGAGCCTGAGCGACATAGTGCTGAATACCCGCCAGGGGGTATATGCCCGCAGCGGAGAGCGCCAGTTGCCCGCCGACTACAACAAGATGCTGGGAGCCTTCTATTTCGTGAAAAGGGATAAGCCTGTTCCCTCCGCACCCGACAACACCCGACCGACCCCGGCAAGCCCCACCGACCTGCCGGTAGGCCCCGAAATGGTGCGGGTAAAAGGCGGAACTTTCCGGATGGGCAGCAAAGACGGGGAGGCCGACGAAAAGCCGGTGCATACCGTAACCGTAAACGACTTTCTGATCGGTAAGTATGAAGTGACCGTCAGCGAATATATGCAGTTTGTAGAGGCCACCGGTAGCCATTACCCCGAATGGCTGGAAGCCGGAAATAAGTATCATATACAAACGGGCACTGAATCATATTACAAAGACAAAGGCTACACCAGTGTCCGTAGCCGCCTGCCGATTGTGGGTGTGAACCGGCACGATGCCGAAGCGTACTGTGAATGGTTGAGCCGCCGGTCGGGCAAACCCTACCGCCTGCCTACCGAAGCGGAATGGGAGTATGCCGCCCGGGGCGGGCAGAGCAGCCGGTCATATCAGTTTAGCGGGAGCAACAGCGTTGATGAAGCCGGCTGGTACGGTGATAATAGTGGGGGGCAGCCGCACGAAGTAGGCCAGAAAGCCGCCAACGAACTGGGTTTATACGATATGAGCGGCAATGTGTGGGAGTGGTGCCAGGACTGGTATGGTAGTTATGATCGTGATAACCAGATCAATCCGACCGGTCCTGCAACAGGCGCGTATCGGGTATTACGTGGCGGTAGCTGGTTCAACGAACCGCAGATCTGCCGGTCGGCGAACCGCTACAACAACACCCCGGCGCTCCGGGACAACATCATTGGCTATCGGGTCGTGTCCCCAGTTCAGTAAAGAGGCATCCGGTCCAATTCCTGTTGAGCAAAGGGATAGTGAGGGCGGCTCATGGAGGGAGCGGTTCGGCCGGCGGAGCGCCGAACCCGCGACCGGAAAGAGACGCCCGAACGGGAAATTCCGAGCCGTATAACGCCGACCTTTTCGTTTAAAAAATTTTCTGAATACGTATGATCGGGATAAAGCAATTACTCATCGGGTTGGTAGTGTGTGTTCAGGCATATGCCCAGACACCCCGCGCGGCAGACAGCAGCGCCACCGCGCCCACTTCCGTCACGGTGGTTCGCAAACCCCCTACCGACTGGATGAAGGCCCAGATCAAATCGGTAAGCGATTTTGTGGCGCGGTATAACCGCGCCGTCAAACCCCATACGCCTTCGGCAATCGATACACTCACCGGCGCTACCAGCCCGGCTTCAGCCCTGCGGGCGCTTTTCAACGAAGATGACCCCCGGCTAAAAGCCTCGAAAAAAGGTATGCTGTCGGTCTACAGCCGGCGGGTGAGTCTCTTCATCGAAGAAACAACCCAGCCTGCGCATCCCCTGCCGATACCCGTCCGCTTGCTGGCCAGGGTTGATGTGAAAGTATGGCTGGGCAATCGAACGGATACCCTGCGGGTGTATCTGCAAAAACGGTATACCACCGACAGCGCGGCTTACTGGCAGGTAGTGGGTGCCGACCGGCTGCGGCTGTTACCTGCGGCTAAAAAAGTAGGTAGCCCGCCAGCCGACACGGTCAAAAAGCTGTTTCTGCCGCCCAACGCCCACGAAGTTGCTTTTTTGCCGCTGCTGCGCGGCCTGAAAGACGACCAGAGTCTGCTGCGGTTTGCCGCCGATACGCTCCGGCCGCAGCCGCACGAAGTGGCCATTGAGAAAGCCCTGCGGTCGGGCCAGCTGCTGGCCGAATCGACCATGAACACGCTGGTTTATGTTGACACCGGCCGCGGCTGGGTGCTGCAACTGGACGAATATGTCCGGGAAAAAAACAATTCGGGCTGGCTCATCGCCGACCTTTTCGATACTCATACGATGTCGGAACTACCACTACCTCTCCGCACCATTCTGAAACCTGCTAAACCGTGAAAAAATTATTCTTCAGCCGGCTGTTACTGCTGGGCCTGTTAACCAGCCAGCTTGCGTGTGCGCAGAACAGGCCTGGGTCAGAAAGTCAACCCAACACCGGACCTAATGCCACTGCGCTGGCTGATAGCGCCCGCGCCTGGATGCGACTTTTTCAGCAACGATTACAGGCGCTGAACGGTTCTGATTCCACAAAGTGGGCAGAGCGGCAGGCTTCCTGGCTTGCCCTTATGGGTCAACCCAACCTGGCCATGCCTGATCTTCTTGCTCCGAGAGCTACTTTCCAGCAGCAGCACCCTACTATATCGGCAGGCAATTTTGTGCGGCAACTGCCCCGGCATTTCTGGCTGGGGTTCAGGGTAGAAATGGATACTGTGATGGTGCAGCGGGTAGATACGGTTAAGCAGGTAGTTGAGCTCCGGGTCCCCCTGGGTATCCGCGGTATTCGGGCCGATACCCGCCAGCCGCACCGGGTAGGTGAATGGTGTCTGGTTGAATGGCAGCGCACCAGTGGTCCGGTAAACGGCTGGAAAATAACCCGCATCGCCGGAACCGAAAAATGGCTCTACGCCGACCCGATTACCCGTCGGAAAGCACAGCAGATTGAAAAACAATTGATTATATTAGCATCGGCCTGGCTGGACACCCGACAGCCCGATTCCCTGCGCCGACAGGCCTGTACTCAACTTCAGCATCTTCTGGTTACCGACACAATTTTTGTGGATGTAAGTGATAAGGAACGTCGGTCCATCTCTATTAAGAATTGTCAGCAGCTACCAGAATGGAGCGGCCGGACAGACCGGAGCCCCGGTCTGGTGTCGTACTCGCTGGATTACGTAACCGAGATTCATGCCAGTGCCGATGGTACCCTGGTCGGTGAACGTACCCAACTCAACGACGTAACGCCATCGGCCGATACAGATTTTTGGTACGGCAGCCGCCGGCGCGATCCGGTGCCGGTACCCGCCGGAATTAATGGGTCCGGACTTAGCTACTGGCAGATTAGAAGTCTTATTTTTCATCTGTAATACACAAACCAAACCATGTACCACCAATTGATCCTTAAAACTTTCTTTAGTCGGGGTGTGCTGTTTATGGTTTCGCTGCTGCCCTGGATGTCGGTTCAGTCGACCTCCGGAAACAGAGAGCCGGATACCAGTAGCTACAGCCGCCAGGCAGTCTCTGCCGATACGACCAAGCCCCAGCGTTTTACGGCCGACTGGCCGCGATCTCACGAAAAGGCGTTAAACAATCTGCTGAAGGGGTTTCAGCGCGATCTGACGGCTATTATCCCAATCGTTAACAAGACTCCCAACAACGGCAAGGTTCGTGACTTTGTGCAGGTGTATTTTCTCAGTGATACGGCGAGTATTGCCAACCATATTACACCGGCCAACATGATGCCGGATAAGGCGATTGCTCCTCTGGCCGGTAAGGCAGTTCTGAAACCTGGCGAATTTCTGCGCCTGCTGGCGGGTCTTTACAAGAGCGATCTGGCTTATGAGCTCGACCGCGATGAAATGGAAATTGCTTCTCTGGACTCAACCAAACAGGAACTACGGCAGGTACACCGGTACCGACTACAGTTGCCGGTACGGGTAGCCGGACGCCCTAACCGCCAAATGCAGGTTGAAGTACGCGATACGTTGAATGTATTTGCGCTGGTGTATACCGATGGCAAACAAAACGTGCGGTATGCGCGCATCCAGAATATTCAGCAGTTCGGCGGTAGTTATACACCACCCGATCCGATCAATCCGCCGACGCCCCCTGCCCCGCCTGTTGATCCCGAAAAACCCAATGTACCTATGATTACCTGGACACCCGCCCAGAAAACAAATGCAGTGCTGCAGACGGCCAATCGATTAACCAAGCAGGTGAGCGACGAAGAGTTCGAGAAGATAAAGTCTGAGTTTGAGGGTTTGTTTAATCCTAGTGGCTTTATTAACCTGACAACCGTAGACGGCAAGACCCTTGAACTGGAAAGAACTGAATTCCTGATCCGTGCTCGGCAGCAGCAGGTACAGTATGATTTACAGCAGGCAGATATTGTCTTCTATGATAATTTCCAGGTTAACGCTTTGGGTAAACCGTACTGCCGAATCACAACATATCACGATGTAAAACAATATGATATGCGTCAACTGCCGATAACCACCACTGTAACCACTGCTTCTTACATACCGGTTAAAAACAAACCCAAAAATGCTCCTGCCGGCTACTGGCTGTTGGCGTCGGTAAAGCTGAAGGAAAAATAACGATAAGCACCATAACTCACTCAATTATCTCATTTCAGTAAACCATTGTAAACACATGAAACCCATCATCAGGTATTTTCGCTTCTCACTACTTATTCTATGTATACTGTTGATTGCTCAGGCCGTAAATGCTCAGCAATACAGTTTCGGCATGTTACGGAATGACCGTAAATACATGGAATTGCAAAAAAAATCTCTGGGCATTCGATACAGAGGGGTTCTTCCCCCGGCTTATAGTCTCAAAGAGTACGCTCCCGCCATTGGTAATCAGGGCAAGTTCGGAACCTGTACTGCCTGGTCAACTGCCTATTACATGCGTACCATGATAGAGGCTCGCACGCAGAACCTGCGGGGAAATAGGTCTGCTATTGAAGCCATACGCTTTTCACCGACTTACATTTACGAAAAGATAAAGCAAAGAACAGATAATGCTTGTCAGCGGGGTAGCTTTCCGGCCGACGCGCTGGATGCGATGAAAAAGTATGGAAATGTTCTACACAGTCGGTTACCGTATCCGGGATGTGGTACGGATGTAAGCCGCTATGATTCCGAAGCCGCTCAGTACCGGATTGAAGGTTATCAGACTTTGTTTGATATCAAAGCCGCAACCGGCGACAAGATTTCTAGAATAAAAGAGGCTTTGTCTCAGGGGGAGAATCCGGTGCCTATCGGTATGGCCATTCCTTACTCCTTTGTTTCGGCTAAAGAAAATTGGAAGGCATCGCCGGCAGAAAGTGTAGAAAATGACAGCACCATTGCCGGTTATCACGCGTTGACGATCATTGGCTACGATGATGAGAAGTTTGGAGGCTCTTTTCTTATTGCCAACAGTTGGGGAGAGGGATGGGGAGACAAAGGCTATACCTGGGGCAATTATAACGATGTTGTGCGTTTTACCCAGTATGCGTTTCAGGTGTACTCAGAAATAAAGCCAGGTCCTGGCCCCGGGCCTGAAGTGGTTGCGCTCCAGTCGAGTATGGACTTTGCCTTAACGCAGGGGGGGAATATGCCTGTAGAATCAATTCAGGAACGGGGTCTGGATACAGTAGACGACCGTAATGGTTCTGTTGATATGATTACCTACAAAATGAGACAGCCTTATGTTTCGGGAACCTCGTTTAAACTTACGGTGAATAACAGCAAACCGGCTTACATGTACATTATTGGTTCGGACGACGTAAACCGCACTACAAAGCTGTTCCCTTATTCGGGAACCAATGAAAACATCAGTCCGCTGGTGCCTGGCAAATCGGCCGTAGTGTTACCTGCCAACAATCGCTCATTTAAGATGGATACGCAGGTTGGCAATGATTATTTCCTGGTGCTGGTGTCTGAAGAAGAGTTGCCTTTTGAAGAAACTGTCAGCAAAATCAAATCAGCTCAGGGTAACTTTAAAGAGAAAGTATACAACGCGCTGGGTAGTAAACTAATTGCCCCGGCTGATATTCAATACAGGCCAAATCAGGTTGCTTTTGAGGTACGTTCTGGTGCGAAAGGAAGCATTGTACCCATGCTGGTGATGATTGAGCATAGATAATCAGCTAGAAGCAGATAATCTGAAAGAAGGAAGAATTACAGACCCATATCCTGAAGAAGCCCGCATTTTTGGTATTTCTTCAGGATATAGGTCTACTTATTGGTCCTGCTATGTACCCTATAAAGATACTCCTGCTGCTCCTGCTTCCATTAACGACATTATCGCAGCCCAGAACCAGAACTTTTAAGACCACCTCGTCATCGCCGGGTGAGCGACGGCTGGCGTTGGTCATCGGTAACAAGGATTACCAGTTTGCGAATCGCCTGACTAATCCGGTCAACGATGCGAAAGACATCAGCGAAGCTTTGAAGCAACTGGGCTTTTCAGTTACACCTGCTTACAATACGGATTATCGCACTCTACAGGCAGCTATCAATCGCTTTACCGACGGGCTTACAAGCCAGACAAGAATTGTGGGGAGCTTTCCAGCAAATGCATTGGGTTTGTTCGACATGTCGGGAAATGTGGCTGAGTGGTGTCAGGATGCGTATGACAAGGATTATTATGCGAATAGTGCGAATGTAAACCCCACTGGCTCTGCAACCGAAAAAGTTTATCGCGTGCTTCGGGGTGGCAGTTGGGCAGATATTCCGGAGAGCTGCCGGATAACTCACCGTTTGCCGTATTTTTCAACTGGTAAAGGTAGCGTTTATGGTTTTCGTATCGTAGCCTCACTTCCATAAATTCGTGCTAGTAAACGAGTTTAAATAATGCTTCAGCGACCGACATGACCAGCTATTCTATAACGCAACTACCTTACCTGCTGCTACTGCTGGTTTGTCTGACCGGCAGAGCCTGGTCTCAGCGCACCATTAAGATTGCCGAAGGCACGGCTCCGGCCGGTACTGAACGGCGGTTGGCCCTGGTCATCGGCAATAAGGATTATCAGCATGTCAGGTCGCTGAAGAACCCCCTCAACGATGCGCAGGACATGAGCCGGGCCCTGGAAACCTTAGGTTTTGAGGTAAATACCGTTCCCAACGCCGACTACCGCACTATGGTAACGGCACTGAATCGCTTTCGCGATAAACTGACCGGCACCGATGTAGCTCTGGTTTACTACGCGGGCCATGGCCTTAGTTATAACGGTAAAAACTACCTGTTACCAATCGATACGCAGATTCGGTGTCTGGAAGAATTAGAAGAGTACGGCATCTCGCTGAACCGTATTCTGAGTGACCTAGCTACCCGGCAGGTGCGCAACAGTTTTGTGTTTCTGGACGCTTGTCGAAACTTGCCTGATCTGAAGTCCTGTGAACAGAATAGTCGTGAGCTGACGGCAGGGCTGGTGCGGCCTACCAACAATCCCCGTGGGAGTATGGTGGTATTTGCCACGCGTGAAGGAAGCACGGCCGATGATAATGTAACAGCTCGCAACGGATTATTTACCGAAGCACTGCTACAGTTTCTGACAAAGCCGAACCTGGGTATCCGGACCATACTGGACAAGACCGCCGAAGTGGTAGAAGCAAAAAGCGGGGGCCGACAGACGCCGGGTCGATATGATGAACTCAGAGGTGAGTTTGTGTTTGTGATTAAACCCTCGGAAGAGACTCCCTCGTTGTTGCCTTCAACTACCCGGCCGCAGAAGTTTCTGGAACTGCCCTTTGCCGATTTGGTCTACGTGCCGGGCGGTACCTTTCAGATGGGCGATACCCGCAACGAAGGGTTCGAGAATGAAAAGCCGGTGCATACCGTCACAGTCAGCTCATTTCTGATGGGTAAGTACGAAGTGACACAACGGCAGTGGGAAGCCATCATGGGCAGCAATCCGTCTCACTTTAAAGACTGCCCGGATTGTCCCGTGGAGAGAGTATCCTGGGAAGATGTACAAGTGTTTTTACAGAAGCTGAATGCCCGCACGGGTGGCCAGTACCGTCTGCCCACGGAGGCCGAGTGGGAGTATGCCGGCGGCGGGGGCGCGGTGGCCAAGCGGAGCCGGTTCGGCAATGGGCAGGATGTACTGGACCCCGCGCAGGCGAACTTTGATGGAAGTGAGCGGTACAAGGAGGTGTATTCGGTCGCCGGTGAGTATCGCGAAAAAACGGTACAGGTGGGCAGTTTCGGTGCTAACCCGCTGGGGCTGTACGATATGGCGGGTAATGTAAGGGAGTGGTGCCAGGATTGGTACGGCAGCGACTACTACGCTCGTAGCAGTAGCCACAATCCTGCCGGCCCTGCAACGGGCACTTATCGGGTATCGCGGGGCGGTAGCTGGATCAACAGACCGCAGTTCTGCCGGTCGGCGTTCCGCTTCAACGACGCCCCCGCAGCCCGGAGCGACTACGTTGGCTTCCGTGTCGTGTCCCCAGTTCAGTAGCAAGGCATCCGGTCCAATTCCGGTTGAGCAAGGGGGCAGTGAGGGCGGCTCATGCAGGGAGCGGTTCGGCCGGCGGAGCGCCGAACCCGCGACCGGAAAGAGACGCCCGAACAGTTTGGATGAGCGTAGCTGGTTTTAATCGTTGGTAGTCACTAAAACTAATTTCAATTTAAATCTCCGTACAAAATTATGCGAACACTTATTTTGCTTTGCTGCCTGTTGTATGCTGGTTTACTTCAGGCGCAGTCCACGCTTACCGAAGCCCAGAAACGACTGGCGGCTACCGAAGTCTATAGAAGCCTTTCGTCTTTTCAGACTATTCTAAGTTCATTAGTAGGCCCACCGCGGAGCGCACAGGATCCCGTTACCCGCCGGCAATTTGAGGAGTATCTAAACTCATATCTTCTGCCGGACACCCGTTTTTATAACGATCTGCTGCCGGCCGTGTCCGGTTCACGCTTACTTGATCCGAAAGATTATTACGAAGGTATTCCCTTACGTTATTACCGGCAGGGAATAAAGCAATTCAAAATACATTCCGATAAAGAGGAAATTCGTTTCAGTTCCAACATTAGGACTACTGCAAACGGTTATTTAATGGAAGTGTATACCAAAAAAACAATTGAAGGTAACCCTGAAGGCATGGGCCTGTTTATGAAAACTATTCCCTGCCGTCTATCAGTTTATTTCACTATGCAGGGTAATCTGGCCGGAAACTTTAAGATTGGGATAATGGATACAGAACCGGCTCCGGCTACCGGCACATTTTCTCTATTAGAAGGCAATCCACTCGAGTATGTGACTCTTGCCGATATTATGAAGGAAATGTCAAAAACACTTTCGTCCGCTATTCCGGCGGGCATTACCCAACAGGTGCAGGTCCAGAATTTGGGATACGGCGATAAAGGCATTGTTACGCCCCTGGCTGAGCTGGCAACGATTACGTTGCGTGACGAACTTCGTCGGCTCAACCCGGCGATTCAGGTAGAATCGCCGTCACGAAGCTGGGCTCAGGAATTGATGGCTGTGAAGGGCAGTTACCAGGAGGAAGGAAATTTTCTGACGTTTACGGCCCGGCTTTTCGACCGAAACGGAGAAGCAGTGGGTAAACCGGCCACGGCCCGTATTCTTCGTAAAAATATTTCGGCCGAGTCGTGGCAGCCAGAACCGGAAGCGGTTGCCTCTGTAACGGCGGTCAATAATGCGTTAAAAAATGATGAACCTCTTCCCAATCCTAAACGACTAGGGTTCACCTTACGAACTGATCGGGGAGATTCTAACCTGCTCTATGCAGAAGACGATACTATGCGGGTTTATGTCCGGGCAAATCGGCCCTGTTATATCCGGTTGATTTATCGGGATGCCGAAAATCACCTGCTTTTACTACAGGATTCAGAGCGGCTTAGTGAATTTACTACCAACCAGTGGCAGCAAATAGCCAGGGACAAAGATTATATTGCAGCAGGCCCACCCTTTGGCCCCGAATTTCTCATTGCCTACGCTGCGGATGTTCCTTTTCAGAAATTGAAAACCCGAAAAGTCTCAGCCGGCATTAACCGCGACGGAAAAGAGGAATACTACCTGTACATTGAGGATAATCTGGAAACGGTTAAAAAGCGATCAACGGACATGCGTCTTATTAAAACGGCTGATGCATCAGTGGTTGAGCGTACCATAAATATGACAACCCGCGCCAAACTGAACGGAAAGAAATAATTGTTATTTTCAAGGCTATACCCTGACTACATGGTAGGGAATAGCTTTGAAAGTAATCAGGGAATTTACTTAAAATCCTGTAGAGACTTTAAGTATTCTAGTCACAACTCCCGAATCGTACCCAGCAACGTGGCCAGCGTAACGGCATCAGGTACTTCTTTGGTCTCGAAGACCATGTAATACCGATAGTCGTTGCCGGCTTTGCTGCGCCAGAAGTTGCCCAGCCGGATTTTCTCGGCCGTATCGGTGTTGTCGAGGTGGTCGCCTTTGGTCTCGACCAGGATGATCTTGCCGCGTTTGGTGACGACAATGAAATCCGGGTAATGATTGATAAACCCGTTGAGGACGAACCCTCGACCGCGCTCCAGATTGCGGGTCCAGAAGGCGACGCTTTCCAGATTGGCAATGGCGTCGATGACCTTTTCTTCGAATGGGTTGCATTTGGCCTCATGGACATACAGCGATTTGATGATGTCCTTGCCGGTTTCGGTGGGAGAAATCGTAGCTGGTAATGCGTAAGACGGGCGCAGAAACAGTTTGTCTTGATCGAGCCACAGCCGGAAGGTCTTTTCGGCATGGGTGGTGGTAAGCGATTCGATTTTCTGGCGGATGCGCTCGCTGTAGCTGAATTCCTGCGCGATCAGGTCCTGAAACTGCGCTTCGGTCAGGTCTTCCAGTACCTGCCGCACGTACCATTCAATGTCTTTGTCGGAAATAGGTTTGAGGTTGCCTAGCCGGCGCAGCATCTGCTTGGTCATTGTTTTGATCTGCCCTTCGCGGGTCTGGTTGGGCAGGATGTTGGCCAGCAGGGCATCTTTAGTCTGCCCGTCGATATGGCTGAAGCGCGGAGTGTATTCGCCTTTGTGGGCTTCTTCCAGGTCGACCTTGTATAGTTCTGAATCGACGCTGCCGAAATCAATGTTGCGGTCGGCTTTGCGCAGGTTGAAATCCGCCAGCAGGGCTTCCTTACGGAGCAGCAATTCCTCATCGCCGAAAATGCCGGTGGAGACGCGCTGGAAGAACTGCGGCAGCCTGATGGTGCCGGCCAGCTCCTGAAACTGGTCTTTGATCCGGTACTGGTCGACCAGGTCGGTCAGCGCCGGCGGTAAGGCGGATGGGGTATCGCTCATTTGCTTGATTCGCTCGTCGTACTCAGTAGCCTCGGCCAGGGCTTTTTGCTCAATAGCGGTGATGTCGGTACCTATAGCATTGGCGGAGCCGTTGGCCGCAATATTGCCGGCATAGTGGATGGCGGCTGGGTCCAGTTCATCCCCTGCATCACCGTTATTGGGGCTGGCCTCGGGTGTCGGTGCCGGCAGGGTAAACAGCAACTCCAGCGGATCGCCGGCTGCTTTTGCCACTGGCTGGTTGGCGGAGTCTGAGGTTTCGTCGATGGCCCGGTAATCCCGCGCACTGAAACCGGCTTTGTTGAGGCCGTTGACAACGTTTTGCAGGGTTTCGCGAAAGCGGGAGGAGGCCGTCAGGACATAGCTCAGGTTGAGCAGGGGTGATTTGTGGCGCATGACGTGCGGCTGCCGCAGCACCCGGCCCAGAATCTGCTCGACATCCACAGCCGAGGAGCGGTCGGCCAGCGAGGCCAGAATGTAGGCAAACGGACAGTCCCAGCCTTCTTTCAGGGCGTTGACGGTGATGATGTAGCGAACGGGACATTCCGGCGACATCAAATTGATGCCCTTCAGCTCATCGATACTGGCCGTTTTGATCTTGATCTGGTCACTGGGGATACCCGCCCGGATGAGCGTTTCCTTGATCTTCTCAAAGGTCTGGTTATCCTCGCTGGTTTTGGGCTGGGCCTGAAACAGCACAATAGGCCGGATGTAGCGGCCACCTTGTTTGCGTTCGTCGTTGGCCAGCAGTTCGAGTCGGCGTTGCAGGCTCAGGGCGGAGTTGATGACCTCCGTCCGCTCTTTCTTCTGGTTGTAGACGATCACCGGCAGCTTCACCATGTTTTCCTTTTTCAGCTCCAGCGCATCCACAAAACTGATGATGTTGCTGTTTTTGCGCGGGGTTGCCGTTAAGTCCAGAATAAACGAGGGGTTGAGGTTGCGCAGCATCTCCACGCTCAGCTCGCTCTCGGCGTTGTGGCTTTCGTCGACAACCACCACGGGCGACAGGCTCCGAATGACGTTGATCACGGCCGTTTCGTCGGTACCTTCCAGCACGTACGGATTAGTGGTATCGCCCTGGGCGAAACTGATGTTGTTGCCGTTCTCCTGGTAGAGCTTGCGGTCTTCCTTGTTGCGGGCCCGCAGCGAATCGAAACTCATGACAATGATGCTCAATTGCCCCTGCACGGTGGTGGCGTTGAAGCCGGCTCCGCTCAGCATGGCCTGCTTATCGAAGACCTCGACGCGGTTCTGAAAATGCGAATTGATTTTCTGCCGGTAGGGGTGAGCGGGGTTGCGCAGATTCAGAATGGTCTGCTGCAGAATGGAGTTGGAGGGTACCAGCCAGACCACCACATTGGCAGAAACAGCACCGGGCTCGACCTTCTCAAAGATGGTCCGGAGGGCGTTGCAGGCGATGAAGGTTTTACCGCCTGCGGTGGGCACTTTGAGGCAGATATGCGGCACGGGGTGGTCGGCTCCGTCTTTGACGTTGTTTTTATACGGCTCGATGGCCGTACCCGGAAACGGCCGGAATCCTTTGCTGAGCCAGAAGTCGTAGAATGCCTCGCGCACCCGGCCATTGGTCTGCTGCAACTGATCCAGAAACAGACTCAGGTCGTTGATAACACTCTGCTGGTAGGGTTTAAGCTCCATGGGATTGGGGTGTGGTTACAGGCGAGTGATGTCGCGGGGAATTTTCTTGAAAATAATGTTCTTCTGCTGGAGGTAATCGTCGGGCAGCACGCAGGCATCGGCGTAGATGATGTACTGCTCGGCGCGGGTACGGATGGTGCCCAGCAGGTCGTAATTGAGCGTGGTAACCGCATCGGGCTGGTAGCAGAAGTAATAGGCCGTATTTTCGTATACGCCCAAACGGTACGGTTCATCGGAGGAAGCTTCCAGGGTGGTGCCTTTGGTTTCGGTAAACCAGAGGTATTGCCGGATTTTGTCGGTACTGACGCAGGGGTTCAGATTTCCCTCCTCGTCGAAGAGCCGTTCACCGAGCTTATAATATGCAAAGCTGCCGCCGGTACCTGCTGTATCTCCATAGCCATTCATGACGCGCCGGACCCGTTCGGCAGTAATTGTCTCCGCGTAATTCTCCATCTCAATTAAGATGAATTTGCGGTTTCCGCCGTCTTCTTTATTCAGATTTAGGACGGCATGTGCAGTTGTTCCACTTCCTGCGAAAGAATCAAGAACAATAGAATCTTTATGCGTACCGACCTGTAATACTCGTTCGATTAAACTTGTTGGTTTTGGGGTTTCAAAGTTTGAATATGAAGTCGCGTCAAAGAATATTGATCTTATCTCTTTTTTTGCACTATCAGTGTGACCTGCAAACTGAAAATCCCACCAGGTATGTGGGACAACACCATCTGCATTTCTGAGTTGATCTTTATAACGCTTGTAAGAAGGTACTTTACCTTTCCCATCTTTTCCCCAATATATCAGGTCTTCCTCCAAATGCCTTTTGTGTTCATCCTGTGAATAGGCCCAGACTCTTGTTCGCTTTGGCCAAACTTCGTCTCCATTTATAGGATGGATGATTGGGTAGAATAAATTTGGTCTTTCCTCCGCCGTTTTATTACATGTATAATCGCTGGCGCGAAAAATTCCTCGCTCATCTTGAAATTTATATTGTGAGTCTTTATCCTCAGTTCTCGGAAACAAATTTCGTTGCCAGCTTATCGATTTTTGATAAACTAGGATGTAATCATGCATTGGTGCAATAGTCTTGTGGTCGTTAGCAACAGTATACTTTTTTTGCCATAAAATATCTGCTACAAAATTATTGCCACCGAAAATATCATCTAAGATTAACCTTAGATTCGCATGTTCATTATCGTCTATAGAAATCCAAATACTTCCATTTTGGTGTAATAATCGATGCAACAACACCAGCCGGGGATACATCATACACAGCCACTTATCATGGCGGCTGAGGTCTTCACTTTCTTTGCCAACAACCTGCCCTAACCAGCGCTTTATCTTCGGATCGTTGACATTGTCATTATAAACCCACCCTTCGTTACCCGTATTATACGGCGGGTCGATGTAGATGCACTTGACGCGGCCTTCGTATTGGGGTAATAGCGCCTTCAGCGCTTCGAGGTTATCGCCGTGGATAATCAGATTGTCCGCAGCCGATTGGTCCGGCTGGTCACCGGCTGGGGTGCCGGCCGGGGGGCTGTCCGCTGCGGTAAACGTATATTGATGGTCGAGGACCCGGAAGGGTACCTCGTGGTGGTGATTGATAACTTTCTCTTTTCCAATCCAGTGTAAACTCGGCATCGTGGCAGTGGGTAATGGCGGCAGGTACAGACCGTCAAAAATAACAGAAGCCGGATAATTTGCCCGGTTTTAAATATCTTTTCGGACTTTGGTTTTACCGTCCGGATGCCTAATTTGCCCACACAGACGGTGCTTTTGCATGCAGGACAACAAACTAAAGGACGATTCAGCCGGTTATACTCAGTTGCTGGCTGAGATTCAGCGGAACATATTAACGCACCGGTACCGGGCCGCCAAAGCCGTCAATCAGGAGCAGTTACGGCTGTACCTTCTGGTCGGCCATCTGCTGGCGCAAAAGATCGAAGCAGCCGAGTGGGGTGCCGGCATTGCCGATCGCGTATCGGCCGACCTGCGCCAGGCGTTACCGGGTTTGCGCGGCTTTTCCCGGCGCAACCTGTTTAATATGCGGCAGTTAGCCATCGAGTACGCACCATTGCTGGCCAGTTTGGAGCCTGTGAACCCCACCGCGACGGATGATCCTCAAATTGTGCAGTTGGCAACTGCACAATTTACCGACGTCGATGCCGCCTTCATCCAGAATGTCTTTTTAGGGATTGGTTTTACCCACCACATCCTGCTGCTGAGCCGCTGTAAAGACTGGACCGAACGGCGGTTCTATATGGAGGAGACGGTACGAAATCAATGGACCGTGGACACGCTGGAGTTTGCCATCAGCGGGCAGTTTTACCGCGCCCGTGGCCAGATGCCGAATACCTTTAGTACGTATCTGCCCGAAACGCTCAAAAACACCGCCGTACTGACCTTCCGCGACGAATACCTGCTGGATTTCATCAACATCGATCCCGACGACGAGCGCGTACTGGAGCGGCATATCGTACAGAACATTCAGCGATTTCTTCTGGGACTAGGTAAAGGGTTTACCTTCATCGGCAGTCAATACCGGCAATTGGTCGATGGCGACGAATATTATGTCGACTTACTCTTTTACAATCGCATCCTGAAATGCCTGGTAGCCATTGACCTGAAAAAAGGGGAGTTTAAACCCGAATACGCCGGCAAGATGAACTTCTATCTGAATGCGCTAAACGACAACGAGCGAATGCCCGATGAAAACCCATCTATCGGAATTATCCTCTGCAAGACGAAGAGCAACGTCAAAGTAGAGTATGCCTTCAAGGGCGTGACAACCCCCATGGGCGTAGCCACCTACCGTCTCTCAACCGAACTACCCGGCGCTTACCGCGACGTATTGCCAGATTCAGAAACGTTGGTTAAACTGCTGGATGAGCCTGAGAGTGGGGAATAATGCTTTACACAATAAAAATCAGAAAAAAGTAGTAGCAATTTAGTATTTGCTGAGAAGAGCAAAAATCATGTAATGAGGTAGGTCAAAATTAAAATTATTTGCATGAGTTCAATTACTATAAATTTTGCACCGTTAAAACAACAGGAATTTACCATTCCTCTTTTTAGAAGAGTAAAGTTCAATATGGAAGAACGTAATGAAGATAAAACTGTATTTTCATTACAACTACCAATAGATGAAAATACTTTAGAAATAAAACAATATTATTGGTTAAGTTTTGAGAAACAAGAGGGCTATGAGCCTAAAGAATATAGTTCATTAATAGATGTAAATCTTACCAAAAGATATTTGTTTTATTTACTAGTAAATAAATGTCAATTGATATTGACAAGCGATGATTTTAAAATAAATCTAGAATATGGCGATAATAAAATAAAATTTGTATTAAAAATACATCCTGAAGGAAGTGAGGTTTTATGGTTGTCACCTTATTATCTATATAAAAATAAAGAGTATGGTTTTCTAATAGATTATAAATTTGATCGTAATCCAAATCAAGTATTTAACCGGAGAATTCAACAACTAAGTCTTAGTTTAGATAATGAAAATAGGCCAAATAAGGAATTATGTTTGGATAAATTTGAAAAACTCAAGGAGTTTGCTAAAAAGTATTACAAATTATTATTTTCCAAACAACTAATAGATTTTGAAAGTTTTGTTCAGCTCCCTTCTGAACCATTGATGCCTAGGGAATACCTTTTCAAAGGAAATAAGACTGCAAGTACTCCATCTGTAGGCTTAAATATGTATGGTCCTTATAAAGAGGTGGAAAAGCCAGTTGTATTTTATTTTTACAGAAATGAAGATGAGAAAGACAAAGCATTTAAATTATATAGTACACTAATCTCATCAGATAACCGGTTCTATAAAGGATTGCAGCAAACATATTCACTAAGTATAAATCAAGATAATATTAGAGGATTAGACGCTAGTAAATACAAAAATACGATTGCCATAGAAGATTTAGCGACTCGTTTGAAAGAACGGCATCCAAATCAACATATAATTATTCTTGCTTTTAACCCATTTAAAGAAGAAAAAGGAGAAAGTAAAAAGCGATATTTGAGGATTAAGTATGGCTTTGCACAAAAAAATATACCCGTTCAATTTGCAGTTTATAACACTATAACGAATTCTAACTCATTGAGTTCCGCTATTCCGAACTTGGCGTTAGCTATATTTGCAAAACTTGGCGGTTACCCTTGGAGGGTAAAACCTTCATATGAGAATTGCTTAGTAATAGGTGTAAGTCAAACAATTCATCGTCAAATGAATTCAAAGGATAAGAAATATATTGCTTATTCAGTATTACTTGATACAGGAGGAATATATAAAAGCTTAGAAGTTTTAAGTGCTGAGAAGGACCAAGTTAAATATATTACGACATTGAAAACAAGATTAGCTTCAGTTCTTAACGAAGCTCAAAATCAATATACTAAAGTAGTTCTTCACGTATCGTTTAAATTAAAACGAAAAGAACTAAATGCTATCCGGCAAGTAATAGAAAGTTTTGAGAATGCAATAGAGTTCGTTGTAATGAGAATTAATACGGAAAATAATTTTTGGGGATATGACCAAAGCCAAGCCCATTTAACTCCTACAAAAAACCAATATGTGGAGTTATCAGATTCTAAATATCTATTATGGCTTGATGGCCTAAACCAATCAAGCGATAATCCAACAAAGAGATATTCGGGGCCTATTTATGTTGATTTCTATTATACTAATGCTGTTTTAGATAGCGTACGAAAAAAACAATATTTGCAAGACTTACTAAACCTTTCAGGCGCTAACTGGAGAGGAATGAATGCTAAAGCCGTACCTGTGTCAATTCAGTATTGTAAGCTTGTGTCAAACTATATTAAGGATTTTAAAGAGTACTTAAATATTGATACTCTACAACAGGAATTTATAAACCCTTGGTTTTTATAGTTATGCGGAGCGCACTTAGAAGTACAAATGGTAGTATAATTCTGCTGTTAGGTGCTGGGGCTAGCCTGGAAGCAGGAGTGCCACACACGGCAAAAATGATTCAAGAAATAAATGAATTATTAAATACTGAATCAGGAGACTGGAAGAGTTATAAACCCATATATGACCATTTGAAGAAGTTGTACGGTAAAGTAGAACTATCAGATGGATCTGTAGAATACCGCGATTTAAATATTGAAGATCTAGTAAGTAATCTAGATGAATTAGTGCTTTTACTTGACGGAACCCATAATCTATCTCCTTTCTTCAAAGATTTTACAGAATTATTTAAAAATTTATATGGTTTTAGAGATATAAAAAATTTTAGAGACAGAATAGAAGATAAGTTAAAAGAGTGGATAATGCCTAATATTATGAAATTAGACTACTACAGAAGTTTGTTGGAATTTGCAGCAGAAAACCCAGGGGCAGGGTTACGGGTATTTACATTAAACTATGATAAATGTATTGAAATGGCGTTTGACGAACATAAAGATATTAAAAATGTATATTTAGAACGTGGCTTTGGAATAAATGAGCGTCAAGGTTGTGTTTGGAGTACTAAGAACTTTGATGATTATAATGAACAGTTAAAGCATTTATTTCTTTATAAAATGCATGGATCTATAGATTGGGCAAGAAATGATAAGAAAGAATTGACTAAATCAAATCGAGCTTCAGTTGAAGAACTTATTTTTGGGACACGGCAGAAGGTCAAAGCACATGATCCATATTTATACTACGTTTATCAGTTTAGGACTTTTACGTTAAATGCAAATCTCATAATTGTTTGTGGGTATGGGTTTGGCGATGAGCATATTAATGGAATACTTCACCAGTCTTTACAAAACAATCCAAATCAAAAAATTTTAATTTGCCGTTACCCAGAGAGTGATAACGAAAAACCCGAAGAGTTAGCGGCACTTTCTGACGAAGATCGGGAAGTATATATGCGTGAAATCGCTGACCAATATATTATACCAAAGAAGCTGAAGTTAGAAAATTCAAATCAGATAATTCTACACTTCGGACCAGCAGGAGATTTTTTTAGTCAGATGCTTAAAATGAGTGAGGTTGAAAGGCTATTCCCTGAAGATGAAATTGAAAAGCAGTTTTTTTCTACAACTGTGGCTGATGATGTAGAAGCTAATGTTGAGCCAAACGTAGAAACTGAAAACTTAAATAATCCAACGTCTATAGGTACTGAGATAGAGGAAGCATTTTAAGTTATCTACCCTTTACGATCAGTAAGTCGAGCTATTTGGTAAACCTTCATTGTTGTTGGTATTACCTATCTAATAGATAGAAATAATCAGAAATTTCATTTGTTTCATCCGTTAAGACACACCCACAAAAACTAAATAATGTAAATTTTTTCGCCGTCTTGTAAAATCCCATTTATAAGAATTGGTGAAATTCTGAAATTTTCCTTTATTTACCCGCACAACGCTGTTGCTACTGCTATGACCTTGCCAGCCAAACTCACTGACACCTCCTCAACAGAACTGGGAAAAATTCAGACCCGTTACACCGTTAGTCAGCTCATCCGCTACTTTGCGGCCGATCTGCCTACCTCAAGCAACTACCCGCGACATGCCAAAGCGTACGTGCGCTACTGCCTGAAGGAGAAGCTGGGTATAGACACCTTTAGCTTCAACCGTTATACGGCGGAACTGCCTCCCAACCGCGTCTCTCCCTTGCGCAAGTTTATGCTCTTTTACCAGGCCATCGGCCAGCCCCAAGTAGTAGCTGATTCAAAACAAACTAAAATTCCGCCGGCAGCCAACGATCTGGTGCTGCGCTTTATCCGCGAAGCCAAAAACCTCCGGGGTGAGCACTCCAAAGAAACGTACACGAAAGCGCTCAATGCCTTCTTTGCCTACGTAGCCGAACAACAGCAGGTGGGTGTTGCGGCTTCCCTGAGCGGGATCACCGTTGCTGATTTTGTGCAACATCTGAAGGATACCGATTACTCCGCCTTTACTGTCAACCTCTACCTGTCGGCCATCAAGCAATTGGCGAGTTGGTGCATCCGCAAGCGTGAGGAACTGAAGCTGGAGCCGGAACAACTCAACGCCCTGCGCGACATTGCCGACGTGAGAGGTTTAGCTATAGAACGCACCTTTTACAAGGACAGCCTGGAGCGTCCCGAGCGCCAGCAACTGCTGGACGGTACCGAGTCAGCCCGCGACAAAGCGATGCTGGCCTTACTGGGCCTGGAGGGCCTGCGGACGGTAGAGGTAACCCGCCTGCGGCTGGGCGATCTGGATTTTACCCGTGGGCAACTGCTGGTGCTGGGTAAAGGCAAACACATCCGCAAGGCCATCAAGTTCTTTGCCGCCTGCCGGGATCTGCTGCAGGCATACCTGGAAGAGATTGGTCGGTGGCCACTAAAGCCGGAGCATCAAAGTGAGTACCTGTTTCCCGACCTAAAGACCTACCAGATCCGGTATGTGGTCGATAAGCAATTGCGCAAACAGGGGCTCAAGCGCAGCGGGATGTCGGCCCATAGCCTGCGCCACTCCGCTGGTCAGTTGCTACTGGAAGAGGGTGTTAGTTTGGAGCATGTGCAGCAGCACCTACGGCATGAAACGCTGGAGACTACCCAGTTTTACACAAAGAAGAAAACCCGCAGTACGTATTTTCAGCAGTTGCCGGATTAGGAATACATCTTTGGGAAATGTCAAATGCAGATTCCAAGTGTTTATGAAAGAAATATGCAAAGAATGTCATTAACCCGTCTTAGGTCAACTAGCTATTAGCTTCATCGCTTATATCGCGGTTTATTTTTCGGCCATTACCGGTACAATAACCTCGTGCTCTTTTACCCTAAACGTATAAACACCGGCTTTCTCGTCCCATCGCTTTACGACTGGCACGATGCGCGTCCGGCGGGGGCTTACTTTGTCAGGGGAGTTGTGAATGTGGTAGACGTAATATAATTGCTTGTCTATTCCTTCAAACAGATCACCATGGCCTGATCCATTCTCGCCCACTATCGAGCGATGAATGATCGGGTTGTTTTTAGATTTTACCCAGGGCCCGTAGGGCGAGTCGGCCACGGCATAGCCAACCGCATAATCAATGTTCTGGAAATGATTAGCCGAATAAAACAGGTAATATTTATTCTTCAATTTTATAACGGTAGGACCCTCCATGATGGGGGCTGATTTGTAATTAGGCGTTGCCTCCCAGGGCTCTGTCTGGTCGAAGCACCTTTTCAGGGTTTGCGGTTTAATCTTGCCGGTTTTCAGGTCAAACTCCGCGACATACAGGTAATTACCTTGATTGAACCGCACGCTGTAGAGGTAATAAGTACCATCGGTATCTTTGAAAATAAAGGAATCGATGTTTTTCTCAGACCCATCGATTGGTCCCACTTCTTTTTGCCGGTAGGGACCCAACAAGGATGTCGATTCCGCCAACACGGTTTGTTCATCGGCCGTATAGGTAAGATAGTATGTGCCCTGCTCTTTAAAAATCTGGGGTGCCCAGAAGCCCATGGTGCCGAAGGTGTGGTCGCCTTTGGTCAGGATCATACCCAGTGAATCGCTTGACTTCGCTGGTACTGCCCATGTTTTCAGGTCCTTTGATTCTAACAAGGCAAATCCCTGCGGCCCAGCGCTTCCGCCTTTTGTCCCGGTCAGGTAATACATGCCTCCCTCCACATAGATGGTCACATCGGCAAAAAAAATCTCTCGCCTGGTTTGTGCGGGTGCCTGTAGGGCAGCGAATAAAAGTAGCGGGTAAACAAATACTGACCTCATGAATTCGGATTATCCTTAATCAGTTTAGCTGATCATTTGCCACGGCATGTGCCCGCTGGGCTGTTTCGGTAGTTGGGCTCTTTAGAATGAACTCCCGATGGGAGACGCCCCATTTGCGGAGCGCTTCGATGACCTCCCCCAGCGATTCACTATGTGGGGTCAAGGCATAGGTCACTTTTATGGGGAAGGAATCTTCAACCGTCCGCTTTACCAGGCCGTTCATCACCAAATCCTGCAATTCTTTGGATAACACCCGGTCGGTAATGCCATGCACCTCCCGGGCGATTTCACTAAACCGCTTTTCTCCAAAGGTTAAGGCAACAATAATGGGCAGTTTCCATTTGCCGTTTAACACATCCAGCGCATCCCGGATGGGCCGCAGAATGGACATACACTCAGTATGGCTTGCGTCTGATGGTTTTTCCATGGTCTATACTGTACTATCCTGGAGTATAGTGCTATCTAAAAGTATAGTACTTACAAATGAATAGTAAAGGTACGTACTTTTGATTAATTATTTAGCAGTTAGCGCATACAATTGTATGCGCCAGCTTAACTGAACAACATCATGGAAACGCAATTAGCTAAGCCAAGTGATTTGGCGCTTACACGCCAATTAGTCAGCATACAGACGCCTGCCCCTCAGCCGGGTTTTCTGGGGCCGGGCCATACCGCCCGACCCGTCATTCAAGTGAGCTATTCCGACAGTGACCCGTTCATTATGCTCATGGACGATTGGCTCGATAAAAGGGATGATGAGCCCGTTGGTGGTCCGCATCCTCATGCCGGGTTCGAAACAGTATCACTGCTGCTGGAAGGTGAAATAGGAGGTTCACCACACCGCATGAAAGGGGGCGATTTTCAATTAATGACTGCCGGGAGCGGTATTATTCATACCGAAACGATTGATACCAAGACCAAAATGCGGCTGTTGCAACTCTGGCTCACACTGCCTGCAAAAGACAGGTGGGCTACTCCACGGGTGCAGGACTTGCCGGTTGAGCATGTGCCAACCCTAACTGAAAATGGCGTCACCATTCGACTATACAGTGGAACGTTTGCCGGATTGACCTCACCCGTCCAGAATTACGTACCCCTCATCATTGCCGACATTCAACTTCAACCGGGTATTAATATCACCCAGCAGTTGCCGGCCTCGTTTACCACATTCTTGTACGTGATAGGAGGCAGTGTTGCCGTAGGAGAAAAGCAAAAAATACTGCACCAGCACCAGGTAGGTTGGCTGGACCGGTTTTCTGATGATGCCTTAAGCGACCTGGAACTAACCGCCGGGGGAGCAGGCGGTCGTGTGGTGCTATACGCGGGGCAGCCTCAGCATGACCCCATTGTTTCGCATGGCCCTTTCATTGGTGATACGCCGGACGATATTAAACGACTCTATCAGGAATTTCGCCAGGGCAACATGAAGCATGTATCAACCTTACCGGAGGCCCTGAAAATCCAATACTGATTTCGTTGCCGGAATTATTCTTTCACCTTACAAACCAATTTACCCCCATGAATCCTAACGTTAAACGTGTTCTGACAATCCTGTTTACGGTGCTGGCTGCCGGTATGGTCCTCCTCAGTGGAATGATGAAACTGATGCAATCGCCCGACACAATGGAAGCCTTCCGCAAAGCAGGTGTTGCGCAATATGTAGTGCTCCTGGCCGCTATGGAAATTGGCTTTACACTGTTGTATTTGTACCCTAAAACCATGAAGTTGGGATTCATTCTGCTGTGCTGCTACTTTGCCGGTGCCATTGCTACTGAGCTTTCGCACGGCACACCGCTGAATGCAATCCTGCCTATGGTACTTATTTGGATTTCAGCTTTTTTGCGCGATAACCGCATTTTTCTGCCTGGTCACAACTTAAAACAATCGAGCCTGCCAGGCTGATGATTTCCGCTAGTCCAACCTGCTTTATCAGCCTTGGCTATCTGCGTAAAAGAGAGCCAGCCAGATCGTTTCCTGCGCTGGATCAGTCCAGGCAACCCGGTGCCTGAGATGCGCCGGTATATTCACGTACATGCCGGCGGATAAATGGGTAGGGTCGGTTTGACCCTCCACTTCCAGAATGGCCTCTCCCTGTACTACCAGCACCCACTCATGTTCCGGTTGATCATACCAGTAATCTGGCGGTGACTGGTGGCCACGGGAGACAATCCGCTCCAGTCGAAAGGCGCTGCCTACTTGCAAGGTCTCTATCAATTCCTCAGGCAGTTGGGCCGGGATGCCTGTTAACAAATTAGCTATTTCCATACTTGTTATATTCAGTGCGCAGACCGGTTTATTCGATGATTTAGTAAATACATCAGTCTTCCGCTTCATCAGACCGGATTAGGAATAATTGCTTTACCGCTAACATTCGCTTAATATAGCGCCCAACAGTAAACAACCAGCGGGCATGATTGCGGAGCATGACATTATTTCACCAGAGGAGATTACTATAGCAAGCATCTCCTCGAAGCTGCTACTTCCTTTTTTCCAATCTTACGTGCAAGCCGGATTTCCGAGTCCAGCGGAAAATTACGTCGAACGGGTCTGCGATTTGAACGATCTGTGTGTCACCAACGCCGAGGCTACCTACTTCGTCAGGGTCACCAGCGACAGCATGTTCGACGATCGAATCGAGGCCGGCGATGTGTTGGTGGTAGACAGTTCCCGCGATCCGGTGGAGGGGAAAATCGTGGTAGCCTGTTTGAATGGTGACCATACCGTGAAGCGCATACATTATGCCAAAGAAGGCGTGGTGCTGCTACCGGCCAATAACAAGTATCAGCCTATTTCAGTTAAAGCGGGTGATGATTTCAGGGTGCTGGGTGTAGTCACCTATGTCATTCATAAACCGCTGTAAAATGATCGCGTTAGTGGACGCCAACAATTTCTACGTTTCCTGCGAGCGCAGCTTCAACCCGGCGCTGGAGGGTAGGCCTGTGATTGTGTTGTCCAATAACGATGGTAACGTGGTAGCTCGCTCCCCGGAGGCTAAGGAATTGGGTATTAAAATGGGGCAGCCCTTCTTTGAGGTGGAGGGGCTCATTAGTGAACACAAGATCGCCGTGTTCAGCAGTAACTATACCCTTTACGGGGACATGAGTGCGCGGATCATGAGTACGCTGGGTCGTTTTGTGGAAGAGGTAGAAGTCTACAGCATTGATGAAGCATTTTTGAATCTGAAAGGATACGAGTCCGTCTATCCAGATCTGGTCGATTTGGCCCAGAAGATTCGGGCCACCATTGCGAAATGGCAACGCATACCTGTTTCCATTGGTATTTCGCATACAAAGACGTTAGCCAAAATTGCAAACTGGTATGTAAAACGACAGCCGGCGCAAAACGGAGTTTTGTTGCTAAGCGATCCTGTAGACATCGATGCCAGGCTACAGGAGTTTGATGTTAAGGAACTATGGGGGATAGGACATCGATATACAAGCCTGCTGAAGCGTAATGGCATCAAAACCGCCTGGCAGTTGCGCCAATGTCCGAACGACTGGGTCCGCCAGCACATGACCGTGAATGGCTTACGTTTGGTATATGAGCTTCGTGGTACGCCCTGCAAAATGCTGGAACTGGAGCCTGCCCCCAAAAAAGCGATTTGTACAGCCACTAGTTTCGGGCGTCTGGTCCCTGATTTAAAAGACATGACGGAGGCCCTGACCACCTATGTCGCCCGAGCTGCTGAGAAGTTGCGCCGGCAGCACTCATCGGCCGGCGTGATTACGGTATTTCTGCACACTAATCGCTACCGCCGGAGCCCGAACGGTGAGCCGGCAAAACAGTACTACAATAGCCGCACCGTTCAGCTTCCCCACCCCTCAGCCAGTACGCCGGAATTGGTGGGTTATGCAAAGGCGGCTCTGACGTCAATCTTCCAGCCTGGCTACCTATACCAGAAAGTAGGGGTAATCTTAACCGGCCTGGTGCCGGATACCCATTTGCAGAAATCGTTTTTTCAGGCAGATCCGGATGAGAACCTATTAAAGCTGACGCGCATCGTCGATAAACTTAACACGCGCTATGGCCGGGATAAGGTGCGTCTGGCTGGCCAGGGTTTTAGCCCGACCTGGCCCATGAAACAAAAGTATTTATCCCGATGCTATACTACCCGCTGGAGTGATATTTTACAGGCCGACTAAGTTTCTCCCCCTCACTGGTTAGCTATTCTTTTTCTGAGCGTTTTCTGCTCAATAGCTTTCAGGAAGGTCTTTTTGTATAGCTCTCCCAGCGGAATGAGTTTAGGCTTTTCCTGCCGTTTCACAGAAATATGTTCTTTGTCAACCTGATCGATCTTGTTGTAGGCGACAATAAAGGATTTATGGACTCGGGCAAAAAGCTTCTTGGGTAACTGATCTTCAATATCACTGATGGACAACAAGACATTGATCCGATTGGCTTCTGTGTAGATGGAGATGTAGTTTCGTTCGCTCACAATCCAGACAATATCCTCGAAGTAAATACGCTGTAGCTTCCCTTCCGATTTTACATAAATATACGCATCCAGCACCTCTGTGGTGGCCTCCTTTTGCAATACCCCAATGACCTGTCGGGCTTTTTGCACCGCTCTGGAGAACCGCTCAAACGAGTAGGGCTTGTGCAGGAAATCTATGGCATCATACTCGTAGCTGGTCAGGGCATATTCCGGATAGGCTGTGGTAAAGATGTAATGCTGGGTGCCGCCCATGATCCGGACGAAATCCACGCCATCAATCGCAAAATTGGGCATTTCCATATCCAGAAAGATAAGATCTACCTTATGACTCTCCAGATACAGCAGGGCTTCGTTGGGATTGGTGAAATAAGCTTCCAGTGTCAGGGTCGGTACTTTTTCGATGTATTTGCTGAGTTGGGTGATGCAGATTTTTTCATCATCCAGAATAATGCAGGAAAGCGCCATCAATTGTAAATGATTAGGTGACAGGAAAAGACGTCGTCGGTTTGGTTTATGTCAAACTGGTAACGATTGTAGGCCAGATCTAGCCTTTGCCGCATGTTGGCCAGGCCGATATTGTTGCTTTCAAACCGCTTTTTCTTGTTCTTGAGGTTCGACGTGAAATACTCGATACGGTCTTCATACACATTCAGATTAATGACAAAGGGGTGGTCCGGATTGGTCATATTTCCGTACTTAAACGCATTCTCAACCAGGCCAATCAACAGAAACGGCAGAATGACTTTCTGCGCGACCGGACCGTTAACCGAGAATTTAATAAACATCGGGTAACGCATTTGGTGGAGGCTGATATACTGCTCCATGTAATTAATCTCATCCTGTAGATTGGCCGTCTGAAAATCATCACGCATGCTGTAGCGCATGATTTCGGACAACTTGATAATGGACTCGGCCAGCTCGGGATCAACATCCTGCGACTTGATATAAAAATAATTGAGGGTGTTGTAGAGAAAATGCGGGTTAACCTGCGCTTTCAATGCCTTCAGCTCGGTGCTCAATGATTCCTGTTGTTGCAGGAGCCGCTGTTCCTCCGCCCGTTTGGTGGCTTCAATGGCATCTTTAATGTCATCGGTAACCTGGGGTATAATTTTGAATACGTCCAGGGCAGCGCCCGCAAAAAAATAAGCCGTAGCGGCTGCCACGCCCAGAAAAATAAACCAGGTGTTGAAATAGCGAGATGCCAACGGAGGGTTCAGGTGACTGGCTTTTAAAACGGCCTGCCGTTTTAACGCCCAAGCCTGATTCTGCTCCAGTGCTTTTTCGTAGCGGGCCGATTCGGCAGGTGTCAGGTAATTGTATTGATAGGAGTAGCCCAACTGTCCAAAGGTCACGTAGGTTAATATACCGATTACGACTCCGGTCCAGGCTACCATCGCTTTCCGGCCGAGGACCATCGCAGACAACACAATGAGCGAGTGAGCCAGCCCAAAGTCGGTGATGATGGCGTCGGTGGATGGGTTGCCAATGCCCGCCATGTTGGCTACACTCATCAGCATGACTGACAAAACACTTGTCCAGCGAAGGGTTAGCTCAATTTTCTCGTTGCTTTTGAGTCTTGCAAAGTTTAGAGAACGCTTAAAGAAAAAAATGTCGCACTCCTTCAGGCTGAGATAGGCGTATACGGCCGAAACCAGATTGGCAATCCACACAAAACTGTAAATGAACCCCAAAATCGGTGCCGGCACGAAAGAACCGGTAGCAATCTTTTCGCTAATCAGGAAAATGGGTGTGAATAGCAGGTATGATAAATTCAGAAAATAAAGCAGCTTGCGCTGTACGTTCGAAAATGGGCGGGTCAGTTGCTGCCGGATACGTTCGAGTAATTCTTTTAACTGGATTTCTTCGTAATTCATAACGCTGTAACAGGCAAGTAAATCATTCCAAACCGGATCTACGAATAATCAAAGCAGGACATGTAAACGGGCTCCAGCCCTGGCTTAATACCTTCAGGAAGGCCAACTGCTTTGACCATCACGTGTGTAGTCACGTTCGGCTGAAACTGGCTGAAGAGGCCCATTTTAGGCTGTAATAGTAACGACATGAGCGGATCGTTCTGGTCAATCTGCCACATAGCCGTATGCAGCTTAAAGTGAGCCAGTACACTTTCGAGGAGTATCGGTAATAACTCCGGACGCTCTTTTTCCACGTAGACACCCTCCAGTACCACAAAAGCCTGACGCGAGGGATTAAAGAACCGGCGCAGACCAGGTACAAATGGAGCTACGTTGCCGATCAGCTTGCCAAGGGGCCCGGGAATATGCACCAGTTTCCAAAGAATGGGATTCGCCTGCACGCCGGCTACAATCTGACCGTCTTCTTCCAGGGTAAAGTATTGATTTTTGTAATTGATATTAATGAAGTTCTGAAAGCCATAGCCCGCAAATTGCCGTTGAACCAGGGGCACAGTACGTGTCGGGTCGATGGTGGAGGCTTCCTGAAAACGAGGATCTTTGGTGGGTGAGTACCGCCGGAACATGTACGTTTTTAGCTGAGCAACTGATTCGAACTGTTCATGCGTGGATACTGCAACGGAGCGGGTATTTTTCGCTTCGATGAACGAGTAGAACAGGTAAGGCGGTTGGACCTGCCGGCGGATATAATCGACCGCTTTAGATTTGAGAAGCTGACCATAGCCCTTACCTTGATAATTGTCCCGAACAGCCAGATAGCGGCCATAGAAAGCGGATACTGATCCGGCTGGGAAACCAACTATACGCTGATCTAGGCAGTAAAACCCTATCAATACATCACCTTCGTATAGATAGAAAAAGTACGGGTTATTCAGTTGGTGTATTTTTTCCTGCTGGCCAGTTTGGCGGTAGCGAATCCCTTTGGTGCCGTAGGTGGTTTGTTGCAACAGGTCTACTGCCTGCTCATAGGCTTGCGTAGCCACGGTGAGCTTAAGCAGGCCCTTCTGGTACAGAATGTCCGGTTGAGAGAAAGCAAGAACGTTGAGTTTCATATCGATTGCTGAAAACCGAACTACAAATATAGCATATTGATAGATTAATAAGTATAAATAAATTCCTAAACTGTAAACTTTTAATAGCTATATACCCGCTTATATGAAAATAATATAGCTCTACTGTTGCAATAAGTGCCTTTCTGCTCATAGTCTTAAACGTATTGAGAAATTATCCTGCGTCCTCAGATTCTTTGCTTTTGTCCTTTGCCAAACGGTGTTTGTACCAAGCCTGATTTTTAGAACTGGCTTTTCCAGTTATTTTACTAATTCAAGTTGCGAGATGAAGAGCCTTGCCAGCCACTCGGGTAACTTTGGAGTATCTCACGCTCTAAACCTACTGGCAAGATGGCTGACAAGACAATTGCAATCTACTGCTTTTTCGATGATCTCTTCCAAGCTATGAACCGTAAAACCGATCCGCACTGTAAAGTTAATGATGCTCAGATCGCTACTACGGCTCTACTGGCAGCCCTGAAGTTCTATGGTAACCATGCGTCTGCCTGTACCTATATGCACCAACACCATCAGATGAAGTGCTTGGATAAGTCAGGCTTTAATCGACGCTTACATCGCCTGCAACCTACGCTGTTACTAGTGTTTCGCAGTTTAGGCCTAAGTCTAAAAGAGTTGAATACGTCGGCTCGCTACATCATCGATTCCTTTCCGGTAGCTATCTGCCGCAACTGCCGCATCCGCGTCTGTAAACTGCTGACAGGTAAAGCTTATCACGGTTACAATGAAGCCAAGAAAGAATATTTCTACGGCTTCAAAGTACAACTTATCACGACCGTGGATGGCCTGCCAGTGGATTACTATGTAACAGCAGGTAGTTACCATGACACCACCGCGCTCCAAGCCATGCAAGTGGATCTGCCTGCGGGGAGTCTGTTATACGGAGACAGTGGCTATACCGACTATGAACAGGAGGATCTCTATGCTGAATGTGAGCAAATCTACCTCAAAATTCAGCGCAAGAAGAACTCCAAACGGCTTGATGAACCCTGGCAGGCTTACCTCAAGAAGGTGTATCGTAAACCGATTGAGCGTGTCATCAGCCAGATTGAGAATCTGTTTCCCAGGAAGCTGCATGCGGTCACAGCCGCCGGGTTTCTGCTCAAACTGTTTCTGTTTGTACTGGCCTTTACTATTGACGCGAACTTACCCAATACCTCTTATCTCGCAACTTAAATTATTTTACTACTAAGGTTGATGAGCTGTTACTGCTTTGCGCGGAGTTCTACTATAGCTCAGTACAACGAGTATGAAACAACTTTTCTGAAAAAATTAACCGAGGGAGATGACCAGTGAAAAAGCCGGAACGCAAGCATATTGGGAAGCCTATTACCTGCTATTTGATTACTACACGTTGCATGAATCTCGTTATCAGCACTTTTTAACCGAGTCAATACGAGAAGATCTTGAATCAGGGTTGCTGGAAAGTCTGGCGGAGTACCTGACCATTATCACGCTGCATGCAAGGAGTTTTCAGAAGTTCCTGAAAAAATCTGCCTATAAAAGGCTGGTCGAACAAGCCTATCGGCGTGTTAACGATGAACGGGAGCCTCCGCTAATCGGGGCTCGTACCCTCAGCGATGCTTTACGGTGGGAACTGTTCATCGCTGATCTGACCCTTGCTGAATTTGCCCGTCAAGTAGCCGTACCGGTCAAAGATGTGAGAAATCTGCTCAGCGACAAGGCGGGAATCACCGAACCCATAGCACAGGCACTAGCGAAAAATACGTCTCTGGACTATAAGGGTTGGATGAACCTACAATGAAATTGGGAACGATCCAATGCTGGTAACCATGGCTCAAACGTTAGATGATCCATGTATTGTATTCGAATAAATTGCCATGCAGCCAGTCGTGTAAATACATTTTCAAATACTCTCTCGGGTAAAATAATGGTAATACGTATGTTCAGCAGCATTTTCTATGTATTTCCAAATACATTTGCAGCTTAATGATATGAAAAGAAACTATGAGCAAAAAAGAAGATTACGACCTCCTGCAACTACTGGCTGACAAAGGAATTAAACAAGGGAAACTGGCTGAGAGCATAGGTATTAAAGCCGACTATTGGCTTAAAAGCCGAAAGAAAGGCTTGTCAAATTTATCCCTGGAGCGTATCATTCTCATGGCCGATTTTCTCAATATGGACCCCGAGGAGATCTTCGAGTACTGCTACCGAACCTATAAGAAGCACAAAGGAAAAGTTAAAAAATAGAGAATTTCCAATTAAGCTTTTCTGTGACGACTATCCTGGCCACTCCGTCCAGCATATTCGCTTTACCTACCAGGCAATGACTATGACGGCACGCCAATGGCTGTTTTTAGTAGTTGGCTTTAGGGGAAATGGGCTGTTTTTCTTTATTGGAATAAGTGTTAATAGCTTGGCAGATAAGCTGTTAATGGGTATATTTATATAGAAAATCAGTCAAGGCCGGCCAGGTGTGACAGGGCAAAGATCATGATTCGCCATTCCCGGAGATCATCCGTTACCGCTGTGTCTGTCAGTAACCAGCTACCCCTTTTCGGCGATTACGCCAACCCCTTCTTTGAGCAAAGCCATACCCAGCAACGTATTAGACAAGCAGTAACTGAATGCTTGCTGTTAGCGGACATTGAACCCATCCCTCCCAGCTATTTCCGCATTGGCTCCGATGCCGTTATGTTTCCAGTGGGCGAAGCCGCCCGCCTGAAAACCAATGTGAATGCTATTCGACTATTAAAGTCCTTACAGTTTCCCAAACCGGATTTAACACCGCAGGAGCAGGAACAATTGCTTCAATATGTTGGGTGGGGTGGCCTAGCCAAGGTGTGGGAGCAAGAGCCCTTTCGGCTGATGCAGGAAGGTAAGACCGCCGATGCCGTTACGGAACGCTGGATACGGCAGTACGGCTCAGCCCGTCTGGAATTGGAAAACCTGTTAACGTCCAAAGAAATTGCCTTAGCTGAGGCCTCTACCCTCAACGCACACTATACCAGTCGGCTTCTGGTTGAGGCTATCTGGCAGGCAGTATCCAGGTTTGGTTTCAGCGGGGGCCGAATTCTGAAATCCGCAGCCGGTACCGGTCACTTTATCGGGATAATGCCAGATAGCATCCGGCAAGTTTCCTCTGTGGTAGCCGTTGAAAAAGACTTGATTACCGGTGCAGTCCGGCTTTATTGAATGGCTCCTGAAAGGCAGTTTTTGGCGTCTGCCTATCTTGAAAGTTCACAGCTTGAAAGCTCTAATAATACGCAGCATTGATTGTAGATTTGCTGATCAATTAAGAGCCATAGAAAAATCCTTTAAATGTTAAAATTATCAATGGCCAGTCGAACCTCAACATGTTTTTATTGCACTTAGAATTACTTTTGCTATACCAGGTTTAAGAATATCTGAGTGCCCGAGAATATACTGGTCAGCATCTAAGTTATAAACTAGACCTTTGCTGAAAGTATAATTAGCATTATCGTTAAGTACAACACCAGTTATAGCTCCAATTTCTTGTGCTCCATTGTTTCCTAAGCCTCCATATAAGTTAAGTTCATTACCTCTCCTTATGTGAGTTCCAACATGACGTGGAACTAGCTTGGAAGCTAATTCATAATATTTTCGAATTGAAATATCATTCTTAGAATATGTAATTAATATAGGTCCTTTAACCAGATTATCAGAGATAACGTTTCTGAACATACCATCAGTTTCTAATAAAGGAACAGATTTTTTAGATGCAAAAGCATACTGAGAAAACGCGGCTTGAAGTAGAGTTAAAGTATCTACTTCTAATCTTTTACCTGATTCATTACTACTTACTGCTGCAGTTACAAGGCGAGCGCCAAAACTATGCCCGACAAGATGAAGCTTTACACCATCAACGTTCTCTTTTAATTTGGAGAGTACTTTATGGAGTCCGTTCCAACCAATAACTCCTGCACGTTCACGCATTCTTGAGTAAGTCACATTGTTGACAAAATTTTGTGCTGCATCTACTAACCAATATGTAAATTGGCCAAAGCCAGCAGCATGACCATCAGAAGGGCTGTCAATAGATTCATCATCCACTAGTCGAGCCAATAACTCCACTTCTTCAGACGGGTCTAAATGCTCGTAGACTTTGTCTTCTGGCTCTAGTTGTAAAGGATTCTTATCGGGAGCCTGAATTTTTTTTATTAATTGTAAAAAACGTCTTGGGTTGTGATCACTAATACCAATAAACTTAGCTTCTTCCTTTGCTTCTAGAAGAAGATTTTTTTCGTTTTCTGTAGTTAAGAAATACTCGATTTCTTCCAATTGAGTATTGAGAGCTATTCTATAGTCTTCACCGCCTAACCATCTGGAAGGCCAAAAAACCAGTAATGCGCCAAATCTCCGTTCATTAAACTCATAATTGTAATTTTCAAGTTGAACGGATAACTGTTCAAGTAGATTTACATAAATGTAATTAGCATCATCTCGATTATTTTTCCAACCATGAGAGATAACAAGCAGATCAGTGATTGATTCTTCTTTAACTAAATCTATTAGAGAATCTACTGACTCTTGGCTATATTCACCTTTACCCGTAAATTCAATTTCACAGAAAGGAAATCCAAATAATTTCATTGTTTTAAGATTTTGTTTTGTTAAGAGCTGCTTCTAAGTTAACTAAACCAGCTCCCTGAAAACATCTATCTCGGTCAGGTAAGCTTGTTGCCGTATCCATAAAAAGCATTTTAATTTCTTTAGCCGGTTTATTAATATAATTTCTTCTTTTACTTAGAAATGCAGCAATTGCACCGGATACATGCGGTGCAGCCATGCTTGTGCCACTTAGAGAAATGTAGTCGACACCTAAGAAGTCCATCTTCAGCTTTGCTTCGGCATCTTGGCACACCTTTCCAACAGCGCAAGAAATAATATTTTCACCAGGAGCTACTAAATCGGGTTTAATGCGACCATCACTAGTTGGCCCTTTAGATGAAAAAAAGGAGACACCATAGCTAACAGGATCTTCCCTATGCGAAGAACCAACTGTAATTACTTCTTGTGCATTTCCAGGGTCATTTATTGTAATGGGTACTCCATTCATAAATATTCCATCGTCTTCTTTGGCAATTCGACCATAGCCTGAATTACCGGCAGCTACTACCACAATCACATTTGTTTCCTTCACCAGTTCATTTAGCTCTACACATACAGGACTTTGTCCACACGAGAACCATTTTGCTTTAAATGGATAACCTACACTAATATTAATTCCATGAATCTTATCATTTGGGTACTGTAAATTGATATTTCGGACATGAGTTATAGCTGCTAATAAAGAACGTGTTTTACCAGTATTATTTCCTTTGAGAATTTTAAGGCTTACAAGCTTACATTGTGGCGCTACCCCAAATAATCCATTAACTTGAACTGGTATTAGTTTTACATCGCCATTTTGCTCTTCATCTACATTGTCATTAAATGGCTCAAGCTCAATCTTATTTTCATATGCTTTAATTGGCGGGTTATCTATAACTCCACCAACTCTTGGTCCACTTGCTCCAGCTATGATACCAGCTACATGTGTCCCGTGGCCTGCATCGTCTACAAAAGGAAGTTCGCTATTTTGCCTTACTGTCAATGAACCATTGACAGTAAAATCTCTATGGTATAAATCATTGCTATGCATATTTGCATGCGTAATAAAATGCCTGTGTCCTTGTGAAGCGTTTCTATCCGTTTGCTTAAGTATAGCGGAGTGAATGCCAGAGTCAAGAACAGCCCAAGTTATACCTACTCCAAGATCTTTAGCCCCTTTTTCGTTCAGGTCTGCGTTAATAGTTTTAACTGATTTATTTAGTAGAGGATTAATTGTAAAGTCTGGCCAAATTTCTTTAACGACTTTGTTATACTCTTTTTCTGCATTGTCAGCTAAAACTAATTTTATGATTGTGTCAGCTTGCAAACGTGCGAATAAGTGGCGTTTTGTTAGATGTGGTACTACTTCATTTTCATTAAATCGGTTCTTATTTTCTGTTCTTTTTAATATTTGATTAATTAGGTGAACAACTCTTTCGTGCCGTTCATCATCTTTATGGTCGGAATTTGTTCGGACAGTAATAATTATCTCATACCACTTTGGATCCTCCAAAATAAGTTTTTTCTTTTTTCTTTTAGCTTTCTCAATTTTACGCTTCCTCAACTTTCGTTCTTTTAATATCATATCCAATAAGGGAGGAGTAATTATTGAAGGCGATATTGATCTTACATCTTGCATAATACAAAAGAAAATTTTGTTTTAAAATTTGGGAACACATGTATAATATTATTCAAAAATCAATTACTAACTTTTGTTTGGAAGTATTAATTAATATAATTGATATTTTAATTTTAATAAAAATTTGTTCTTAAGTTATATTTAAGATATGGAATTTTAAAGAATATAAGAAAAAATTATTGGTGCTTATGCAAAACGAACCTAAGGTTTCGATAGCGAATATTTAATTCGGATAGAAGTCTGACCTTTTTGCCTAATCTGTTTGAATGAGAGATACACTAATACTAGTTGGCTCGTCCTTTCTGGAGGATAATATGATGAAAAGTTAGTAAGAATATTTATTAAAACAACTAAAATCGGATTTTTTTGGACAAGCATTTATTTAAAGGTAAACAGGGCTTTGTTGCATGGCTCCAAACGCTATCCTATGCAATGAGAGCCGAATCTGGTCTGATAGCCTCCAAATGGCCTTTTTAGCTTGCCCACATTGGCGATATTCTCAGTACTGGACATTGAGGCACATAAGCCCCTGATTGCCGTTCAAAATTCAACGGTGGAGGACTTTGCGGCCCAATGGCGTTTGCAATACCCCTGGGCGAATGTGTATGTGCCGACTGCGGCCGATATGGAAGCAGCGGGTGGTTCGGCATCCCGACGGAAGCGGTTTCTTCAACGGATTGCTACCAATGATTTTGACGGTATTGTGATTCCTCAATCGTTTCTGAAACTGATACCCGACGACCCCACCAGCGAAGATGCCTTTCTGACGGAGGAGTTGGACCGGGTAGAAGCAGCCTATCAGTCGGCCGAGCGTCGCGGTGACGACCGCAGAAAGAAGCTGACGGTTAAGCGGATGAATGAAATCCGGATGCGTATAGAAGCACGTAGGAAGCGCCAGGCCGACCGGCGAAAAGACAACATGCTGACCTTTGACCAATTGGGTATTGATGCGCTGTTTCTTGACGAGGCCCACGCCTATAAGCGACTTGGATTTAATACGCACCGCCGAAATGTGAAAGGTATTGACACGGCCGGTTCTGAGCAGGCCCTTTCCGCCATGTTTAAATGCCGGACCGTGCAGGCGAAAGGTGGCCGGGTAGTCCTGGCAACGGGTACACCCATCTCGAACACGATGGCCGAGGCATGGACGATGCTGCGCTACATTGCCCCGCAACGGCTGGAAGAAGCCTATTTAACTACCTTTGACCAGTTTGCCGGTACGTTCGGGTCTATCATTCAATCATTTGAGCTAACCACGGCCGGTAATTTCAAGGCGGTGGAGCGTTTTGCCCGATTCGTCAATGTTAAACAGTTGTCGGAGATTTACCGCTCACATGTCGATGTTATCCTGAATGAAGATGTGATTGAGTTTCAGCAGGAACAAACGTTGCCTAAGTTGCTGAACGGGGAGTATACCCGGATTCAGCTACCGCAGACAGACGGTGTGCAGGCGGAGTTAGAACGCATTCGGGCTACCCTGAAATGGTACGAGCACCTGTCGGGCGACGAAAAGAAAAGGAACATGCACATTCCGTTGGTTATGTTTGGTCAGGCGCGTAAGGCAACGCTGGATTTGCGTCTGTTGTCGGTCGCTAACCCGGATGAAGCCGGCAGCAAAACGAATCGGGCGGTGCAGGAAATTGTCCGCATCTATCAGCAATCCGAGGCATACCAAGGCACTCAGTTGGTGTTTGCCGATTTGTTTCAAAGTCCGGAAAACGAACGTGTATGGTTTGACGAGGACACCGTACCGGAGTATGACATGGCGGTACAGAAAACCGGACGGTTCCACCTATTTAAGGATATTAAACGGAAACTGGTTCAACAGGGAATCCCGGCTGATCAGATTGGTATTGTGCCTGAGGAAGCCCACAAGCGTGAAGCGTTGTTTGTGCAGGTTCGGGTCGGTCAGGTTCGGGTGCTGATGGGTACCAGCGAACGGATGGGTGTAGGGGTGAATGTGCAGGAACGGTTAGCCGCACTCCATCATTTAGATGCACCAAACCGGCCGACCGATTTTGAACAGCGTAACGGGCGCATTATCCGGCAGGGTAACCTACATGCCGTTTGGAGCAAGCCAGTCGAAATTTTGACCTATGGCGTGGAGAAAACATTAGATGCCACAGCCTATGGTCGATTGGCGATAAAGCAGAAGTTCATTAACCAGGTGTTGAAAGGGAACGGACTTGAAGATTCCATCAGCGATATTTCTACCGACGACGATTTTTCGAGTATGTCATTTGACCAGATGATGGCATCCCTCAGCGGCTCCCAAACTGCATTGCTGTACACACAGAAGCAGTTGGAATACAACCGGCTGATTCAGCAGAAAAAGAAACGCTCCGGCGTCCCGGTGGCAGCGGACTATTCTACAGGCGCAGGTGGAAGTAGAGCGGGCCCGCCGGTTTATTGCCCAGAAGACCACTCTCCTACCCCATCTGGAAGCCGAAGTTGAGGTATTACGACTGCGATTTCCCCGCACGGCGGAACGATCACTTCGGATTGAGTCCATTGAGGTTAACGGAGTGGTGTACCAGGAGGATTGGCACGAACCGCTGAAAGCGTTATTTGAGCAAATGAAAGGCGCTCTGAAACGGCACCTTGCACCGCAGGAGGTCATTAAAGTAAACGGCCTGCTGTTAACCCTGACGGCCGATTGGTACACCAATGAGCTGGGTAAAACAATAGCCGCCATTCAGTACCGTTGGGGCAACCTGATTCAGGGTAGCGTAACAACGGCTCAGGGTTTAGCGGTTTCACTACGGGCGCAGGTACAAGCCGCCGAAGGGGAACCCTATTACCTGCATCAGGAGTTAGAGAAGGCCAGAACGATTGAAACAGAATACGGGAAAAAGGTTAACTTGCCTTTCCGGCAAGAAGCCGATTTGGAGCGCATCGCCCAGGAAATTGCCGAACTGCAACGGCAAATGGAAGCGGAGAGCCAGACAGAGGCTAATGCCTCCCGGCAAACAAGTCACGCTAATGACTTAACTATGAATTCAATAGCTGCCTGAAGCATGAGGAGCAGGAAAAGAACTAACCTTTTCCTGCTCCTATACATAACTGTTGCCGTAGAAAAGATACTTCATTAATGATTTTAGTAGTTGCCTAGGGGGAGAAGGGGTGCGACTTCCAATTAAGAAAGCTGGTTAAGTTGTTGGTATATAGGTAAATAGCTGCTATCTTTATACAAGAAATCAATCGAAAGCCGGTCCGGTGTGATAGGACAAAACAAATATGGGTGCTGCTCCTGTAACCGTCTCTTTTGCGCAACTCTATGCCCTTACCGCAAACTTCGCGGTCGATTACCAGCGATTCATTACGGCCATTCAGCAGCAGTCGCCCGGACGGGTAGCCGTGAACAGCTTTCCGGTAAACAGCCTAGAAGAGGTGCTAAACCGGTTTACCCATCTGCATTTGACCACCACCCCCGGAACGCGGACCAAAAAGGCTTTAGCCATCGCCGGTAAATTAGGCTTTCAGGTTATCCCCTGTGAGGTGAACCAGGAGGCAGGCCGCCGGCTCCATTACTATCTGTTAACCCGCAACCCGGAACAGCTTTTTTCCTGATTTCAATTTTTCTATTTCTTAATTGCAAACTGCCGGCCCGGTGTCACAGGGCAAAACTCCCATGAAAACCCGTTCTAACCCCAAGTCTACTGCTGTTTCTGCCAATTGGAAACCTGTCGACATCTACCAGCGCGTTACGGATCTGATTGTAAAGCGCATGGAAGAAGGTTTTTTCCCCTGGCGCAAAACCTGGTTGGTAACCGAAGATGGCTCAGTAGAGCTACCACGTAATTACCTGACCGGCCGCGTCTATTCCGGAATTAATCTAATGCTATTGGGTAGCCTGCCGTATGCCCGCCCTTATTACCTTACATTTAATCAGGTTAAACAGCTTGGCGGTACTGTCCGGAAAAATGCTTCCGGTGCTATGGTGGTATTCTGGAAAGTGGAGACCGAAGAAGAAGCCACCAAACGGGGAGAGCCTACCAGCCGTCGTTTTCTGCTGCGCTATTATTATGTTTTCAACATTACCGATGTGGAGGATATTGATTTTAAACTGCCTGTACTTACACCGGTAGTGCCGAAACCAACGGATGAAACGGTGACTTCCTGCCGTGCTATCATGGACGCTATGCCTAACCCGCCCGCTATTCATTACCGCAACACTAACAGGGCATTTTACAATGCAAAGCGTGACATGATAAATATGCCAAAGCCGGAGAACTTTGAGACCAGCGCCAACTTTGCCGTTATTGCCTTTCATGAGCTGATTCACTCAACCGGACACGCCAGCCGTTTAAACCGGCCGGAGTTAGCTAAGCCTAATAAGTTCGGGTCTCGCAACTACGCCAAAGAGGAGCTTACGGCCGAGATCGGAGCCTGTTATTTAGCCGCCGTATCAGGGATAGACGTTACGCAAGCAACCATACTGGATAACTCAGTAGGATACCTGCAAAACTGGCTACAGGCCCTGAAGAACGACAAAACGCTAATCATCAAAGCGGCCGGACTAGCCCAGAAAGCCGCTGATTATGTGTTGGGTGCTACCAGTGCGGAGTTGCCGGAGTTGGAAGAACCAGCAGTGGCAACCTGCTAAAAAATCAGCCAGGAAGGGGTTCCCCTTCCTGGACCTACCCCCTACTTAAACAATTTATCTATTATTTACTAGCCGAGCAATCCTCTTATTTCATCATAGATAGCGATGTATTCTTCGCCAAAATCTATATGGGGTTGCTGAGTATTTTCTTGAGGTAATACCCCAAATTCCTGTATATATAAATTTATCAGTGCTGACTCTAATATTAAGGCTTCCTGCCGAGTAACTGTCTCATAATAATATAGAACTAGGTTTTGAGGCAAGTTGCCAAGCAATACATTTTGAGCCATATTTTGTGAAGCATGATGAGGACAATTAGTAGCAAGTCTACCTCTTAAACCGTGTATTAGAGCTCGCGGCCTAGGACCTGCCATCCCAAAGTAAAGAAGCTTTTCTTCAAACAATATATTCTCAGGATGAACTATCGCATAAGCTCCTGGATTCTCTGTTACAAGAGCTTCTGCTTCTTGAGGTACACTCATTCGAAGTGGGGTACGAGCATTATTGTAAGTGATAGGGATAGACCAAGGCATATTAAATTTTTGTTAATCCGTCCTTCATAAGCTTGCTCAAAGTTAAAACGTATTTTTATACGCTTTAGAACAATTTAAGGTAATATGAAGTGATATAAGGTAAGTTCCATACAACCGGTAATCTTTAGAAATTGCGTAGAGATTAGTATTTGTACCATTGACGTTGAGGTAAGTGAAATTCTTGAAGGTAGCTCATCAGCCACGACCAACCATAAAACTCCAGCCATGCACTTAAACCGATAATCCAAATAAATACAGCGACAATCAGCAGCCGGTTATAAACTTGTCTTCTCCTTTTAGAGTGTTTCCGCCTTTTCCACTTACTCGGTTGCCCGTACCTCAACCCTACAACAGGGCTGAGGTAAACAGGTTGTTCAGACTTTCTCATAGGTTTACAGCGTACTGGCATTCATAATGTCTTTTCCGCTGACCAGAAAGGATAGCGTTCGGCTGCCGTTCTTTTCATTGATGAGCACTTGCAGCGCTTTGTCGTTGGGAATTGTAAATCGCTGGAATGCATACACCTTTTCTACTCTGTTTTTGCCGGTCACCTTGCGTAACGGTTCATTGTACACATATAGCGGAGTAGCCTCAATCGTCTGGTTCGATGCTTCCTTTGCTACCTTCTTATCAACGATGAAAAACCGGACGAAATCCAGTTCGTAAGGCAGGTTGGATTTATTCGCCAGGGCTACTTTGTAGTATAGCACATTGTCCTTGACGTAAATACCACGCAACGAGGCCTCCATCTTGCCGTCTTCGGTCCCCGCTAGTTTAGCCCACCGCTTTTGGCGCATAACCTGGTCACATTGGTAGACAATGTCGTTTTGGGAGGCATTCACCCCTTCAAACTGGATTGTACCTTCTTTCCGGGCGGTTGCGTGTAGCTCCTCCCCTGCCAGGTTCATAGCCAGTACATCCGGAAATTCGTTGTAGGAAGCTATAAAACTGTAAAATTTGCCGTCGGCCGTAATCACGCTGAAATTGGTTTCGTTAAAGCCCATCTGGTAAGCTTTAACCCGGAGTACATTTTCAACCTCGCTGGCCTTGTCGGCAATGATGGCCCGGCTACCCAAGTCCACCGACCGGATTGGGCTGGGAAAAATCAGACAAGTCGTTTTATTAAACGCCAACTCCACAAAGCTGGATTGGATTCGGATGCCGGCATCGGGTGTCCGTTTTGCGCTGTACTGGCGTTGTGGCAGTCGGTTGGCCATTGCCATAGGGCCGAGCTGACTAGTGTCTTTTAGTATCTGCGCCGTGGCCGGCAGGTGGAGGGACAGTAAGCCCCCCATCAGGTAAATACCTAACTTGTTCATGATTGAAGAATCTTGGATGTCTGGAGAATAATTTGGCTACCGCAGCAGCACGTAATAGTCGTCTTTCAAATGGGCTTTGCGCAGATTGGCTTTGCGGGAAAAGAAAGATCGCAGGCCATTGATGCCGGCATTAGCCGCCGATGCACCAGCTACTGCAGCCGCGTTGGTGCCCATCACCGGGGTCTGGATGTTGATACCCGTTGCCGCCTGCGCAGCGGCCCGTCGCGACTCCTGCACCGCCAGGATGTTGGGCACGTAAATTCCGGAAATGCCATCCATGTCGTACACCGTCAGGCGAATGGGATATACTCGGTTTTCATACTGGATACTGGTGATGTGAACATTCACCCGCTCGGTGCTGAACTGGCCAAGGCCATACACCAATGTGCCAGCCGGAATAACCGTACCCCGTACGTTAATCGCTTCCAGCAGACGGAGGCCGATACGTCCGCCGTTGATGATGGTCTGATCCTGGTGGATCACCGCCCGGAGCGTTCCCGAGGTTGAATCATTGCGGGCCTGCTGCTGCCGGCGTACCCGGTCCGAATGCAAACCATAAAAGTCATTGCCCCGACCAGGCATTGGATTATCCAGGCTGGAGACTACCGGTACATCAACAACCTTCTGGGGCTTCATCATTTGTTCTGCCTGTTGGGCCTGTTTCAATTCCTTATCCCGGCGGTATTCTTCCAGTAATACCAGAAGTCGTTTTCGCTCCGCTAACTGCTTTTGCAAGTCAGCCGGCTGGGCACCTTCCTCTTCTTCCTCATCAAGCTCCTGTTTACCTGTTTGGTTGCGGGCATTTCCTTTATCGTTGGACTTTGTCGTGTAGACCGCATCTAGCTCCGCCATCTCCGGATCGTCGGCTTTGGCTTTCTTCTGGTAGAGGTACGGGTTAATTGTTTCCGGTACGGGTGACTGCAAGCCCGATTGTTTATTTTGGGCTGCCGGATCAATCCCCGGCATGGCCATCGGATCTACTTCGCTTTGCAACTCCAGTTTACTGGTGGCCTGCGTCGTGTCGATCATGGCCGTAGGTACGGTAGCGTTGATGGCGTTCTCTCCCTCTGCCGCCGTTGGTTTACCGGCCTGCGAAACCATCTGGTATATGGTAACGAAGGCAATCAGCAGAAAGGCGGCAACGGCGTACAGGAATCGTTTGTCGGAGAATAACTCCTTAATCTTTCGTTTTTCCCGGTTGTGCTCCATGGTTGTTTTTATCTCCTTTTTCGACTTGATGTGTGTTGTTTGACCGGACGGTTCTAATTGGCCGGTTGTGGGTCAGGGCTGTAGACCTGGTGTGGTCCAGGTGATGCACCTGACCGGCCTGAACCAGGTTCCATTGATGCGAGAAAGCCAGGCTGAGCGCCCACAGCATAAGCAACAGACAGAGCGCAATTCCAAGCTGTTGCTTGCGTGTGGATATCGGCTGCCGTTCCCATTTCCTTACCCTGGCAATAGCAAATCGTCCGATGGTCCATTTACAGCGTAAATACCAGCGATACTGCATACGCAGGGCCCAGGCATGGGGTGGCTTGTCTGCTGGCCGGAGCGCGAAACGTTCAATCGTTTTCATGGCTTTATCGTTTATTCAGATAAGCGTACGCTTTGTTTCCCTCTCGTTCAATGGTTTCCAGGTCCTGATTATCCAGTACCTTAAAGCGCTCGATCATAAAGCCGTGACTGTTGTTTACACTACGCTGCGTTTCCAGCAGGTAACAGTGTGTAATCAGTCGGCGAATAGTCACTGAGTTAGCCCTAACCAAAATCTGCCGGGCGTATGTCTTAGCATAAAAAGGCGACTGGTTATACTGTATTTGTACACTATCGACTTCCACTTTCTGGATGACGTTGCCCTGAATAAGCTGGGTAAAGTAACCTTTTTCCTTCAGGTCTTTGTAAAGCCGCACCACTGACTGATCACCCAGGTAAGATGCCTCCCGGATATGGGCGTTAATCTGGTTCTCATTGGGGTCCAGTTCAAAAAACAGCTTATGAAACGTTTTGATATGGTCCTCAGCTTCGGCCGGCCGGTTCTCGTTCATTTCCTGCGACAGCGTAAGCAGAAACGATTTACCACGGTCGAGGGCGTAGATGTTCTGCCGGCTAACATCTACCTGTCGGATGTACCAGTACAGCACCACCGAACAGAATAGCAGACTCCCCAAAACAGTGCCGAATGCCAGCCACCGAACCATCTGAAAACTCGTTTCCAGATTGGTGAGGTATCGAAAATTGGTCGGATTTTTCATGGTCATTTTTCAGATTACACCTTGTTTACCGGCTGCGGTCGTTGCGCTGGCGTAGACGCTGACGGTGTGGGATATACGTAGATCGGTGGAGCCACTGATCCCCGTGCCGCGCCAAACCCACTGCCGAGGGCTGTACCTACTGCTCCGCCCATTACACCCATGGCTGCTGTCGCCGGCGCGGTAAACGGACGCGATAAGCTACCGATGGCATTACCGACCCCCGTCGACTCTAGAATCCAGGTCGACACCAGCGGCACCAGCAGATAGCCTGCCGTTCCGATGATGTAAAAAAGGATTTCCATGAAATCGGTAGCCGTAAAGGTTTCGGCGGTAGCGGCCTGGATCTGGGCAATGTCGGATTGGAGCATAATGATATGCACCTCTTCGATGATGCCCCCGAAGATGTTGGCCACCGGTATCCACAACAGTATATGGATAAACCGGGCGAACCAGGCTCCCAGCGAACCATAGAACCACTCAAAGCAGCTTAGTCCAATGGTGATGGGGCCGCAGATGGCCATAATAATCAGAAAATACGTCGCAATGATCTTTATTCCCAGCGTTACCGCATCGAACAGCACCCGCGTAACGGACTTAAGCAGTTCATCAATCCAAGTGCTGATCAGAAACGATACCCCCGAGCGCTGCACCGAATTGTCGACGGAGAAAAGCCGTCCGAAAAAGTCTTTCCCCAACTCCCAGTAGCTTAGTTCCCCGTCGGCCGTGTAGACGCCGGCAATCTCCTTCATCTTTTGCTTCAGCAGCTCATCCTTCTTTTGGTTCAATTGAACCACCTGTGCCTCCTTACTTGCAACCACCTGTTCGGTGGCCAGCGAAAGCCCATTGCCGATGGTAACCATGGCGTCGACGATATAGGTATAACAAAGCAGGCACAATGCCAGCGAAAAAGGCCGTAAGAGCGGAAACACATCAATAGGTTCGTTTCTGGCCAGGTGCCCCCAGATGCGGTAGAAAACATAAAAGACAGCACCCAGGAAGCCAATGGAGCGGCCGAAGTCGATGAGCATCCCGAAGTCGCTCCGCATACCCTGGTACAAATTATCCAATGCTTGTTCCATACGTTCAGAGAAGTTGTCATTAATACCGCTTCAGGCCCAGGCTGCAGGCCTGCGACTGAATAATGCGCTTTTTGATTTTCTGATTAATTCCGGCCGACAACTCCCCCTGCATGCGCTGAATAGAGTTGTTGCGCATACGGCTTTCGCGGTACGTGTTGCGATACAGCCGAATGCGTTCGTACGGGGAAAGGAATGCCGTTTTAGACTCCCGGTCAGCCAGCTTCAGCTTAACTTCCAGTGATTTTGGATCACCCAGCAAACCGCCGGCGGTGGCCAGCGCGTAATAGCCCAGGTCTTCGTCCTGTGTGTAGGCGTCAAACTCTTCGCGTATCAATTGCTGGCGCGGACCACCACCCGTAAACACCTCGCCGGCCACACCGACGAAACTGCCGTAGAGATCTTTCATGTCCTGCTGCGCCAGTGATTTCCGTTTACTTTGCGCAAGCATCGGGTGCAGCTCGTTCATCGATTTGCGAAACTGGGTCTTGACCTTCAGATCCTGGTATCGGATCTTCTGGATCTTCGTTTGCCCGTCCTTCCAGACCTCCCGGAGCTTGGCAATTTCCTTCGACAGCTTTTCGGCTTTCTTCTCGTAGTAGGTAGCCATAATCTTCTCGGCCGCCGGCGCGAGTACGGCCGCATCCGCTACCGCTTTGATCAACTCATCCAATACCTTCTCCGTCAGAATTGCCCCGAAATCAACACCCGGATCAAGTACTCCCTGCATCAGGTCGGTCTCCGTATTACCCAGCAACTCTTCAATGGCTAACCGCAACGTAAACTCTTCTTTGGGGCCTGTTTTCAATTGACTGGCGTCCGGAATCTGGCACCAGGCCGGTACGCTCGCCAGGATTAGGAGGCACCCGGTTACTAACTTCTGTATCATTCCCATTTTGTTTTATAGGTGGAGACGTTGCGGTTTAATTTGGTGCCCTCCCGGTAGAGGGATTTGGTCAGCCGGTTTTGCATGAGCTGCTTTCGACGAGCCGTGGCGGCTTTGGCGATTTCGGCATTGTAGGCCTTCAGGCTTTTTACGCGGGTGAACAAATCCTCCTCTACCATATCGAGTACGTTGATGCGTTCCCCCTCCGACATCCATACCGCCGTTTGTGACAGGTTACAGGCGGTTTTTACCTCAGCCGCCAGGTCATCCGTAAACGAAAGTGTGGACAGAATTTTGCCGTACTGCTGCTGTTCAGCCGGGGTAAACACGCCGGAGTTCAACAACTTCTGGCCGCCTTCCTCCTGCATCGATACCATCTGAAACTTCTTTTTCAGCTCCTTTTTTTCATAATAGCTGACGAAGTTTTCCGACAACTCGGTATGCGCTTTCTTCCAGGCGTAGTCTACCTTATAATTCTGATATTCAATCTTTTGTTGCTTGCTCAGGCCGTCTTTGACCATCTTCCGCAGTCGGGCTACTTCCGAAATCGGCGAGATGTTCAGCAGCGAACCCAAGGCCTGCTGCGCTAATTGCTCAATCTCGTCTTTAATGCCGTTCATAAGGTCGTTCTCCAACTCGCCCAGAATCTGTTCGACCTCCTCCGTTATTTCATCTTTAACCCCGCTCCAGCCCCGTTGAATTAGAGCTGGACCATAATCAGGTAGTCCTTGACTGACGAGGCCCTCGGTGTAAGACGCGAGCACCTCGCCTAATTTCGCGGAAGGCACCTGCATGGGTGGTTGACCGGGAAAGGTCACCTCCATCAGCTTCCCTCCGCTCCCTTTTACTTCCCGCACAAACGGTACCTGTGGATTTTGCGGCCGTGCGGGATCATCGGTGGTATCCGATGCCATGACCGCTTTCGTCGGTACCCAGCCGGAAGCGGCCATCGCACCGGATGTGATACAGCCAAGCAGCAGGGCAATGCCCACCTGCCTGAGAAAATGTCTTCTCATAGTTCACTTGAGGGAATAAAATGTAGAAAATCCGTTGCCTATAATCCGCGCTCTTCCGCGACGATCTCTTTGATCGCTAATTCGTAGTTGATGTCTGCCCCAGCCTCACGTTGCTGCTGCACTTTCTGCTGTACTTTGAGCTTTTCACGTTGTTCGGTGGTGAAAGCATAATACTCTTCGCGTGATACTTCGACTCCGTATACTTTGCTATGCTGACCGCCCCAGGATACAAACACCTCTTTGTAGAGCCTGCCCGGATCATTGTCCCGGTTGAGGCTCAGGCATAAATCTTTCTCCTTTTTGGTCAGCGCCAGCAACTCCTGCACAACCCCGAATTTGTTCTGGTACTTACGCTGATCCAGCAGAATTTTGGTGTCTGCGTTATTGATGATACTGTCCTTGACAATCTTGTTGCCGATAATATCATCTACTTCCTGCGTAACAATCCAGGCTTCGCCAAAGAACTTTCGCACCGTCTTGTAGAGATACCGGATATATTCGGCCATCTCATCCTTCATAATGGCTTTCCAGGCTTCTTCAATCAGGATGATCTTACGAATCCCCATCAGCTTGCGCATCTTAGCGATAAAGACATCCATGATGATGATGGTGACCACCGGAAATAAGATTGGATGATCTTTGATATTGTCGAGTTCAAAGATGACCAGGCGGTCGTGGAGCAAATCCAGATTGGTCCGGCTGTTGAGCAAGTAATCGTATTCACCCCCTTTGTAGAAGGACCGAAGCACGTACATAAAGTTCTCCAGGTCAAAGTGTTTTTCCCTGACTTTATGTTCATCAAGGTACCGGACGAAACCATCCTGAAGGTACTCGTAAAATGAATCGAAACCAGGGAAAATGTCCTCATGCTGGGCCAAATACTGGTAATACCCGTCAATAGCTGCGGCTAAGGCGGTATCTTCGGTGCGAGTCTGCTGCTCTTCCGGCCGCTTCCAGAGCGTCTGGAGCAGTGTCTTTAGGGCTTCTTTCTTTTCGATATCCGGCTGAGCGCGTCCTTCAATCACAAAGGGATTAAATGAAATCGGATTCGCGGGATCGTAGGTCAGGTACTTTCCGCCTAGCATCTCACATAAACTGCTGTAGCTATGCCCCACATCGACGATAACGATATGGCTATCCTGCGCGTGATAGCTCCGAACGGCATGGTTCGTAAAGAATGACTTTCCCGAACCCGACGGTCCAATGATGAATTTGTTCCGGTTTGTGATCCAGCCTTTCCTCATGGGCTCATCAGAAAAATCCACGTTGATCGGTTTACCGCTCAATCGTTCGGTCAGTTTGATGCCAGATGTGGCCAGCGAGGTTTCATCGTTCGTCTCCTGGTTAAACAGGCAAACCGCCTGGGGTGTAAACGTCCAGTACCGGTCCTCCTTCGGCAGATCGGCCGCGTTACCGGGAATACCCGCCCAGAATAACGCCATCGCATCAAGGCTGTTTTCCCGTGGCCGGGCACCCATTTTGGCAATGGCCGAACTCACCAGATTGCGCAGCACCGGCAGTTTACTTTTATCCTCTGTCCAGACCTGTACATTGAAATGCGCGTGAATGGGTGTCCATCCGTACTGCGAAGCCTCCGTCAGGTACTCATTGATGAGCATGGCGTTCACTTCATTGGCTTTGCCGAACGACGCCAGGGAGCGCATCTGAGTGGCCCGCTGTTCCAGTTCCGGAGTCGATACATGCTTATCGTCTTTGAACACATACTGATTATAGATGTGATTGCAAGGCAACATAAGTCCTACCGGAGCGGCAAAACAGACAGACACCGTTGAGTTTTCCGAAGAGTACGCATCCACCCGGTTATGGGTTAGTACCCAATCGGGCATATCATCCACATCGGAGATGGTGTAAAACTTGGCGAACTTCCCTCCTATCCGTAAACAATCATCACGTTCTATATCCGCCAGTGTCACAACTTCTTCCTGAAGTGACAAACTGTAGTAGCGTTCCAACAGCCCCTGCGAGGTGGCAGTACTAACGATGTCATTCGTGGTAAGGCGCTGTAGCCGGAGCAGGCGGGTGCTCTCCAGAATTGCCTTACATTGTTCGACCGCATTCAGAAAATCATCCAGCTTTTTGGCATCGGCTACCTCTTTCGATACCAACCTGGTCCTTGCCAGCGTAATGGCTTCGGCACTGACCGATCGGCGTTCCGGATGTGTTTTCGTCAGGAACAGAAAACATCTGTGGTTGAGGTAAGGCCGTTCGTTAAAGTGCCGCTCTGAGGTTTTGTCCAGAAAGGCATTTACTGTTACCTTCGGTTGGTACTTCTCTTCGACAAACCAATCCTGCTTATGCACGATGGTGTGCGGTGGCAGTACACCTATAGCTTTAGACCAGGATTCAACCAGTTCCCGGTATTCACCCATTTCGACGCGGTTGTCACCCTCGCCGTCCCATTGCACGTTTAGCGTATAAATTTCGGGCAGGATAACCTCGAAACATACAGTGATATCGCCCCACTTGGAAAAAATTAGATCGTCCTGAACCGCGCCAATAGGGAACAGGTCTTTAATGTCCCTCGTTTTAACTTGCATATAGAGAGCTTTTAAGAGCGAGACTGGCTGTTCAGCCGGCGAAAGACATAAGCTGAGCGCACATAAATTACCCGTGGTTGTCGGGTACGGCTCAGGTGCTTGCTCAATCCTCGTTCACCAAAGCGTTTGGAGAGCCGCACCAATTGACCATACAGGAAGACGAGCACGAAAAAATAAGCACCAAAGATGTAGCCAGATGAAATGCCGGTGGCCACCATGATAATGACGCCCAGCAGCAGTAAGCCTACGGCGGCACCCGCCAGCAGAAGCAGAAAATTCATACCCCGAATACCCAGAACCTCTGGTGGTCGGTCTACGCCTTTATTCACCCGGTACATTATGGATTGAAGACCGCTTTTATGACCAGCAGGACAAGTCCGGCAAAGATGAGGGCACCAAACCAACTGGCCGCTGCTTTCCGGGTGTCCGGATCTCCGTTACTCCATTTGGAATACACCTGGATACCGCCAACCACACCGACAATGGCACAAATGGCATACATCAAATTTCCAACCGTTTCCCAGGCTCCGGTTATTTCTTTAGTGGCCTCATCCAGCCCCTTTTTAGCGGCACCCGAACCGGTCTGCGCCAGGCATTCTGAAGCATTGGCCAATACCAGGTAACTGAGGAGGATAGCTCCCCCAGCCACTTGAACAATTCGCTTTTTCATGAATGATTTAAACGATAGAAGGTGATTGAAAATAAGGACATCACATTATCCTTAATCCAAAACTAATGCAGAATACATATAAAATCAATACTTATAACTGTAAAAAATTATTTACATCACTTTATTTATTATGTCTTGCGAATATTACATGGCTGCTTTTAAGCTGATAATAAGTTAGTTGTCTTTGAGGTAAAATAGACACTTTGAGCAAACAAAAAAGCCAGACGATGACGCCTGGCTTTAATACATGAATGGAATGTATGTTTACCGTTCTTTACTTCCTTTCGGGTTGGGAACTTCATCTTGTTCATCCCAAAGCTGGTCGAACGTCGCCGAGAGCTGCGCAACATCGAAGAACGTTCCTTTTTTGAGGGTGGCCTCTACCGATTCGTCGGCCATGGCACCCTTTGGGTTTAACTGTTTCAACATGCGCTGAATCCGTTCGGCCTGCTCCGCCGATAGCGTTGGCTCTTCAACCTGTTTAACGACTTCGGTAAGCTGGTTCAGGTTTTCGGAGTATTGCACCAAGTCAAAACCTTCATCGGCCGCGTCACCGATTTCCCCCAGGGGCAGATCTTCTTCCAGCATGATCAAGTCTGACTCGCCTTCTCCCTCATCCTCGTTGATGGCAAAGTTCGTTGTTTGTGAAACCTGCCAGGCTTCTCCCCTATTCTCCTCATCGGACTGTTGGTCGTTCTGCTGCTTTTGGGCGGCTTCCTCCCGAAGTTTTTGGAGCAGTCCTTTCCAATCGGTTTTCGAGCCACCAAGCATCTTATACGTGGCACGGGCTCCTGAATGAGGCTGCGTACGAAGGTTGGCCGGTGCGATGCTCCAGAGAGGTAGCTCTAGTAGGTACCAGGCGTAGCCTACCAGGCAAACCCCGGCCAATACGAGGATTTCCAACGGGGAGAGCATATCGTTAGATTTTAAACTCTAATTGAATCAACTCTTCTTTGATGGCTTTCAGGTTTGTTTCATTTTCACGGATGTGATTTTCCACGATGTTCTCGAGGACCTCCATGATTGATACCTTATTACCTGTCTGATCCGCATACCTGACGAGTAATGTAATCAGTGCGTGGGTATTCTTTGAGATCGCTATTTGTTTTGATGACCGGACGAACCGGGGATTTTTCTTCAAAAAGGTCTGGGCGTATTTGTCCAGCTTCTTTTTTTCCTTCTCGTCCAGGGTATATGCATGTGATTCCGGAGCAGCGCTTGCCTGGGTATCCGCAGGTGCCTTTTTGTCCTCAGTATTTTTTGGGGTCTCCTCCCCTTTCTTGACAATTATTGGTGCCGGCTGCGATTCTGGCTGAACCGTTTCTGCCGGAGCGGCAACAGGCTCTTCCTTTTTGATGGAACTGAGGTAGTCGCGTATTGAGCCGGATCCAATGCCCCGGCTGACCATTGTCGTTATATCATCAGCTGCTTTATTCTTTGCCATGGTCGGTTTGGATTACAGGTTTACGGGTGCAGTTTTCAGGACATTCTTTTTAGAGACTTTCTTCGTCTCAAACAGCAGCGTACTGATCTCGTCAGCCACTGGCTTGATCGATACCTCAGGAATTAATGTAGACCGTTGATTCTTCCAGAGGACAGAGTGCTTCACTCGGTTGTGGAGGACCGTTACAAAACCTGCTTCCTGTATCTGGGCGTTTATGGTGGTGTAGATATTCTGACGCTCGCGCTCCATGTATTTATTCCACAGCATAAACATCTTGATCTTTGTCTTTCCTTCCTGAAGCTGGTCGTAAACCGCATTGAGCGTTTGCAATCCGGATACAAAGGTGAATTTATCTGCCTCCATCGGCAGAATGCCATAATCCAGCCGATTAACTACGTCCATGTAGCCAGGTGTATTAACAGTACCCGGGAGGTCGATAAACACAATCTCATCCCCTCCCTCCTTGCGGAAGTGATCAATGAACAAGGCCAGGTCGCTCAGGCTTGCCTCCAGCACGGGATAAGGTTCAACGCCCTGCGCTTCGACTGATTTTCGGAATGATTCGTTCTGTTCTGCTTTAGCCATTTCCAGTTCCCGCTCGTGAAAGAAATTGTGCTGCGGGTGGTCGCCATCGATGACGATTACTTTACGTTTTTCGACCACGGCAAAATGAGTGGCCAGTACCATCGTCAGGGTGGTTTTGCCAACCCCCCCCTTTTGGCTGAAAATGGATATAAAAGTTGCCATGCTGAATGGTTTTGATTAGATAGCCGAAATGTACTCAACTTTTTTTCATCTGTCAATCCATACGTCCATTTATTGATGTTTTAATTTATTGATTGGTGTATCCATGTATCAATTCACACATACATTTATCCATCAATAAATGTATAAATCCATTTATAAATTGATAAGTTTACTAATGGATTAGTTGATAAGTCAATCGATAAATAGGTAAATGCGTTGACTCGACAATTTGTTGACCCGTTGATAATAAATTAGTTTATGGGTTTAAGCGCTGAAGTATTGACTATTTGTTAGCCGCACCCATTTACCCGCCCACGTATTGACTGGTACACGCGTTGACGAATGGACCAGTTGACAAGTTGATGAGTCCATTCGTTGATAACTGAGGCTGTTTGTATTCAACGGGTAAACCAATCAATTAATTAACGCATTGACGGCTTGAGTGTGGTTATCCAGCTAGACCACAATAAGGCTTGCAAAATTTACTGCCACCACCATTCAATCCATCAACGAGTTTACTGATTGACCCATTGAACGAAAGTAGCTGGAGTGTTACATGATAATTTTAAGAAAAGCAAGATGTGTTTTATGTATACAAAAAACGGGTATATCTTGCCGTTACAAAATTTAAAAGGCTTTCGAGTTTACATGAATGAGAAGAAAGCGACAAAGCCGACAAGTCGTAAAAAAGGTGGGCGGCCGCGAAAAGAGCAGAAAGAACCCGTTGCCCAGTACATAAACTTGCGGCTTACAGAAAAAGAAGCCAATTATTTAAAAAGTCTTCATGAGGCAGAGACTGCCGGAAGAAAGGTATCCCTACAGGAATACGTAAAAGAAAAGGTCCTAAAACCTGCAGATAAGGAAAATTGCAAAGAGGAGGCACGGCATAATGCGCTTGCAAGTTTGATTCAGTTGGGCGAAATCCGGCGGGTACTCGTCACAATTGGAGAACAATTACCTGATTTAGAAGTGAGAATTAAGGGGCATCAGCAAGGTGAAGAGAGGAAAGAAGCCCTGCGACCAGAGGGCGCGGCTTTACCAGAGAATGAGGCTATAAAGGAACAATTACAGAAGGCTTTCAATCAAATAAAGGTATGGTTGTACGGGTTACCACCGGAAAAAGTGTAGCCGGCGCTGTGTTATACAACGAGCGAAAAGTACAGAAAGGGAGCGCCGAACGGATACAGATCAGTAATTATCCAGATGAAGAAGCAGCTCAGCAATATTTAAAACATCGTATTGAAATTTTAGAGACCTACGCCCGTTTCAACGAGCGAATCAGCAAGCCCGGCTCTCATTTTTCGTTATCGTTTCATCCGTCCGAGACAATCCCGGATGCCCAACTCCGCACCCTTGCGAGTGAGTTTCTACAGGAAATTCAGTATGGAAAACAGCCATACCTGGTCTACCGCCATGATGACACCAATCATCCGCACATCCATATTGTCACCGTGTCAGTTGACATAAACGGGAATAAAATTTCGGATTCTTTTCTCAAACAGCGAATCAATTCAACCCGTCAAGAATTAGAGATACGCCATGGGCTTGTCCGGGCTGAGGAGGTCAGGTTAGGTAAAAAAGTCAAACAAGTTCTTCAGAAGAGCCCTTTTCAACCGGAAGCGAAAGCCGAATTAAACGAAGCAGTGCGCAGGCTTTACGAGGAATACGGTTATAGCTCGCTACAGGAGTTCTCGCAGTTATTAAAGGCAAACCGCATTCAGCTCAACAGGGTAGGAGGGAGCCAGGATGGTAAACCTCTCCGTGGACTTACCTATCAACTTACCGATGGTGAAAAGCCAATCTCACCTCCCATCAAAGCCAGTGCGCTGCCCTTTACACCCACCTTGTATAAGCTGGAGAAGCAATTCAAATCAAATAGAAGACGAAAGGAACAAGGAGTCGCCGAGATACGGCAAACGTTGAAAACAGCTCTTGCTTCACACACATTGTCGTCAAATGAGGAACTGAAGGAGGTTTTATTTAAGCAGCGTATTGATTTGATAGACCATACTCAGGATTACTTCTACCTGGATCGTCAACGGAAGTTGATCTACTCGGCAAATGAACTTGGGAAGGATTATACAAAAGAGGGTCTTTCCAACCGGTTTAACAAGACCGATAAACCGCAGACCACTCTCACGAGAGAAGAGGCAAAAGCACTAGCCGCCAGAGTCACCTACCACTACCGGCAATTTCAGGAGAATAACCCGTTAAAGTTTGAAAGCCAGGTTACCGAACATTTTCCCAATACCTACCAGGTGGAGTGCATACGGGCAGAAGGGTATCCAGAGGAAATAGCAAAGGTAGCCGTGAACAGCTTTGAACGGCATAAGCTCAGCCAGATAACCAATCTAAAGGAACAGCGGGATGTGGAGCAGCGAAATTCGGAAGATCTGAATTGGGTGGATGCCCTGGGGAGTACCACAGAGCTAATTACCCTTATTGATGAAGCTACCGATACCCGACGGCAAAAACCGATGTACAGTCAGAAATTGAAAAATACCGGCTCCCGAAAACGACCTAGATAATGAATATAAGTCAACGAATCACGGTTATAAACAAGTTGATTATCAGGTACTAACATATGCATCAGGGAGTGATAACATTCTTATTTATTTTAAAATACAGTTATAAGTATTGATTTATACTTGCCCTCAACTATATTTGGGTAGTTAAAGGAGGGTAAGATATGAAGGTAGTTGACAATAAGGCGTATATCCTTTGGAAAGGAAAGCGTCGTGAAATTCCGCTCAGCCAGATCATTCAGGTGACCAGTATGGGACAGTACTGCAAGTTTCACCTTGAAGATGGCGAACAAATCATTACAACCGCTAACCTAAGGAAAGCACACTCGTTTCTCCCTGTTTTTTGGCGTATTCACTGGACGAGGCTAGTCAATCCCCAACATATCAGAACATGGGTTCGCCGTTCAGGATTGCTGGTGCTTTCCAACGGAGAAAAGTGCCAGATCGCCGACGGTCGATTGCCAGCGTTTCGTGAGCAGCATCGACTCTGGAAGCCTAACCCGAATACTTATCTCAGGGCATAGGATCAACTCCACTACTTACTTTTTCAAAGCTTGGGGTCAATGCTGCACTAAGGGTGACTAGGCACTTTTTTGTAGCATACAGAAATATACATAATCATCTTCCAATTGCAACTATGGGTTCTACGGGCAGCAGCAACTACGATCAGGAGTGGCGGGGCATTCTCCAAACAATCTTGTTCATTGGATTTGTGCTAATAGGCTTTCATCTGTATTACTACTGCTACACCAGCTTCAGGCAGCATAACCTTACGTTTGCCGTTCTGGATACGTTTATCCGAAACCTGAATCGGAGTTCCGGTATTTTCGGGCATCCATTTATTTCCAAACTGTTGGCTCTGTTCGTGCTGGGCGTGTATACATTCGGCAACAAAACAAGGAAAACACTGGATGTAACCTGGGTTGTAGTTGGTCGGTATGCCCTGATTGGCTTTATGCTCCTGATGGCGAACGGGTATATATTACACTGGTCAACCCTATCGGTAGATAGCAGAGCCTATGGTTACGGTATCACAACCATTGTTGCTTATTTGATGCTCATCAGAGCAGGAGCCTATGCCAATCGGATTATAGACCTGAAAATTGGAGATGATCCCTTTAATCGGGATAATGAATCTTTTGAGCAGGAGGAGTTCATGCTGCAGAATGAGTACTCCATCAATATCCCCACCCGGTATTACTATAAAGGGAAGACCAGGCAGGGGATGGTAAACGTTCCAAACCCTTTCCGGGCCACCATCGTCATTGGAACACCGGGCTCAGGTAAGTCGTTTGCTGTTATTTTTCAGTTTATCCGGCAGCACCTGGAAAAAGGGTTCTGCATGTACATCTATGATTTCAAATTTCCGGACCTAACCAAAATCGCCTATTACTACGCGTGCAAGTACCGTCAGGATAGCAAAGACTTCCCGACCTTCTACATTCTTGATTTTGACCATCCCCGCAGTTCGCACCGGTGTAATCCCCTGGCGGCTGAACTCATGACGGATATTGTCGATGCCCTGGAGGCTTCCCAAACGATTCTGCTCAATTTGAACAAATCCTGGATTAAGAAACAGGGCGACTTTTTCACCGAGTCGCCCATCAACTTCTTTGCCGCCATCATCTGGTACCTGAAATTATACCAGGACCGGAAAATGGCGGAGTGGCAGGCTAAGGGCCAGGATGACGAGACTCCGCAACTTAAGCCAAACTACTGCACGTTTCCGCACGCCATAAAAATGGCAGGTTTACCTTACTCTTATCTGTTCCCGCTCCTCCAATCCGAACCCGAACTGAACAGCCTGCTCATCCCATTTGCCAGTGCGCTGGAAAAAGGTGCGTTTGATCAATTGGAAGGTCAAATTGCTTCCGCCCGCATCCCGCTGGGACGGCTAGACTCCAAGACGTTGTTCTGGCTGCTCACCGGTAATGACTTTACCCTGGACATTAATAATCCGCTCGATCCGAAGATACTTTGCGTTGGCAACAACCCAAAACGACAAGACGTATATGGTGCAGCGTTAGGACTTATAAACTCACGGGTTCTTCGGTTGGTAAATCAGAAAGGTCGGCGTAAATGCTCCATTATCGTGGACGAATTACCAACCATTTATTTTAGGGGACTCGATAACCTGATTGCAACCGGCCGCTCCAATAAGGTATGCACCACGCTGGGTGTACAGGATCTCAGCCAGCTGAAACGGGAGTACGGAGACCGGGAGGCTGAGGCCTTGTTCAATACCATAGGAAACGTGTTCAGCGGCCAGGTAGGAGGGGAGACCGCCCGAATCCTGTCAACCAGTTTTGGTAAGAACAAACAGATTCGCCAGAACTTCACCTTCACCAAAGACGATACGAATATCCAGTTTTCGGAGAATATGGATTCGCTGATTCCCGAATCCAAAATAGCCAACCTCAGCCAGGGATACTTCGTCGGTAAAGTGGCCGATAACTTCACGGAACGCGTTGCCCAAAAGATATTCCACGCAGAATTGGTAGTCGATCCGGAAATGAAGAAAGAGATCGAAGCGTTTGAGAAAATGCCTCTGCCTCAACTGGATGACCTCACTGAAGATCGTATCTCGAATACTGAGTTCGAACAGGTCATTGCCGAAAATTACCGGCAGGTAGAAGCGGATATTAACAACCTGCTGATTGAAGAACTATACCGCCTGCGGGATTCCGAAGAATACGCGCACCTGGTCGAGGAATTATCGTTTGATGATGCTGAGCGCTGAATAACACGAAAGTTATGTTTGCCACTTACCGTATTCTTTTTCTATTGCTGGTTTGCTGTTTTCCGAAGAACAGTCAGGCTCAGGTGATATTCAGCCCTAAACAGCGTGAACAGTTGCTAATCATTACGCGGCTGGATCGGGAGGCCATAGAAAAACAGGATGGTGCGGTTGACACCAGCCGAATTGTTTTACATCCTTTGGGTCAGCACACGGAGTTGCATGCGCAACGGATTGATCAGGTAATTGATTCGCTGGAGCTACTGGAGCGAAATCTTAAGCAGGCTGTGAGTGAGGCTCAGCGATTACGAAAAAAGGACCTGTTAGCCCGGTACCGCAGCATACCGTCTATTCTACCCATCCGGCTGGCCGCTCAACGGGAGTTTCGTGTCAGTAGTCCGTTCGGCGTTCGCTGGCATCCGATAACGGGGCAGCTACAAAACCATGCCGGTATCGATATACCCAGCCCCGAAGGTACCAACGTGTATGCTGCGGCCGATGGGATCGTCGATAAAATGGTGGAGCAGCCTGGTGGTTTGGGAATAGCCGTTTATATCCGACATGAAAGCGGTTTTCAAACCATCTACGGGCATTTATCCAAGTATTCAGTAAAGCCGGGAGAGTGGGTAAACCAAGGCGAATCAATAGCGGAAGTGGGCTCAACCGGCAAGTCTACGGGGCCTCACCTACACTATGCAGTGACTCAAAAGGGCGTGGCCTTAAACCCGTCTGATTTTTGTTTTCTGCTGCTGATCAAGCTAAAGAAGATGAAGTCAGAAAATCCTTCGCTGACTACTTCAAACCGTCGACCGATGGCTAGTGCAAAAAGCACGTCAACCCGTGCGAGAAAATGAAATTGATACCATAACACTAATCAGTATGTCTTCAACAACACAAGTGCCACCAACCGACGTGGCCAACCAACTGTACCGATTTACAAAAGAGGATATGGAACGGCTGCAAACCAGGGGAGAACTGCCTCTATCCGTATGGGATGAGTTTCAACAAACGGGTCGGCTGCGGCCGGCTCATGAAGAAGTTGTGCGGATGGAACTGGGACGCCGATTGTGGCGTCAGGAAACCAACCTGCCTGAACAACTACTTCAGATTTACCGAGTACCAGAATACAAAAAGGAAGCTGATTCATTGGCTATCTGGCGCGAGAGTACTTATCCGATAAATTTGGCCAGGCACGAAGAAGCTTTACAGGCAAAAGCTCAAAGTCCAACTGTACCGGAAAACTCTGTTGTTACGGTGAATGTTCCGGATAAAACAGAGAAAGATTTAGTCACCGTACCAATTGTAAACGAACAACGACAACAAGCACCGCTACCTCATCAGGAATCGACTAGCCTGCCCGTGGGCGAACAGATTTCAAAAACGGCTGAAAATAATCGGGAGAGTGTAGCGACAAAGAACGATCAGACTAATGAAGAACGACCTGTTCAAGCTAAGGCAGAGGATCCGATTCAACATAAGGAGTCTTCACCCGCAGAGGAAAAACCTACAATTCAAGTCACGTGGGATGTCGCGACTGACGCCGAGAAAGGAAAAAGGCAGGACTATCAGTTGCTGTTACCACCCGAAGCAGAACACCTCCGTAATTATTTAGAAAGCGATAAACTGCTAGCTAATCCGGAACTGACTACACGCTTATACGACGCTGGCTTACAAAAAGAGGAACTAGCGGCACAACTACAAGCCATTGGCGTCACCAATAACCCACAGCATGTAAACCAGTTAACCGACTACCTCTGGGATGTTCATGAGTCCGTAAAGGACCTTGACCTCAGTAACATCGATCCCACTAAAACATACCGGGTTCAATATTCAATACCGTCAGATGGTCAGCATACCGAGCTTCAGTCGACCATCGTTCCGCCGGCCCCTGAACCTAATCCGCCGGAACTAGGAATCGAACTCGTCAGGGGAGGATTGCTCGCCAATTTTTTTCATAATCTGCAAAAAAATTACAGCGCAGCAAACATTCAGGTTTACCAGTCGCTGCGGTTCCTGGAAGTCTCCTCACCTGATCTTAACGAAGGAAAGGGATTACCGGGTCAGGAACAATTGAATCTGAATAAACTGGAGCAGACCACCCGATTCCGGTGGGACCAGGTTGCAGATCAGCTTACCCATTTTGGGTTTACACCAGAGAAGTTACAGGAAACCGGTGCGCTTCAAAATTTTCTTAATGGTGGAAAAACCGGACTGCTTACGCTGGAGCGCACCATCAACAACAGTCCGCAGGTGCTGGTCGGTAAGATTTACATCGTAGCGCATCCCGAACTTGGACCACGGGTACACTTCCAGCCGAAACGAAATGTCCTGACGGTTCCCAACGAGTTTTTGGGCTTTACCTTCAATGAGGAAGAAAAGAAAACCCTCAAAGAGAATGGTAACCTTGGAAAACTCGTGACCCTACAGGATAATGTTACCCGGCAAACGTTTCAAGGCTACATCGGAATCGATCAGGAAACGAATAGCCTAACTGTTTTTAGGGCTGATCGCCTGAAAATGCCAGACGAAATACGAGGGGTGAAGCTATCCCCGGTGCAGAAGGAGCAACTTTTACAAGGTGGTGCGGTACTGCTTTCCGGACTAGCCGGCAGCAATGGGCAGAAGTATGATGCTTATGTTCAGATCAACGCGGCCAAACGATCGCTGGCTTTTGCTCCAGTTGCCGGAAATTCGGTCAAACAAACAGTCAATGTGGCCACAGCTCAGGAATTGGAACCGCCCAGCCAGGCTTTGAAAGGAACCGATAGCCGACAAAGTCTGAAGACGGAGCAGAAAACAGCCAAAGAGAATAACAAAATGAAGCGGGATAATGACCAGCAACAGGTAAAACTGGAGGATCCCCAAAAGCTCCGCCGGCTACCTAAGATCAAAAATCAGCCTGCTAAAAAACTGAATCAGCGCCGGTCCCGAGAGACTTAACCCCAGGCTGGCCGACCTATTTCTTCAGTAAACCAAAAATTAAATTATACATATGGAGGCAAATCAGACCAGCCAGGACCGCCCGGCGCGGTATCCTACGTCCCTACTGGCAGAACTCACATCCCGATTCGGTATTGAATTGGATGATGCGAATGCCAAAAAATTGCTCAACGGGCAGAAAACAGATCTGCAGATGTTGCCGGATGGTACCATACGTAAGTTCTACCTGACCCATTCTCTTGACCAAGGTATCCACATCAATCAGATCGAACCGCGCAAAGAATTGACCCTGAGCAGTGATTATCTGGGTCACAGCTTCACCGAAGAAGACAAGAACAGGCTTCAGAAATACGGAGAAATGGGTCGACGGGTTGACCTCAACGATGCGATTACGAACCAGCCGTTTAAAGGATATATAGGGGTCGATGCCGACACTAAAACACTGACGGTGTTGCGAGAAGATCGATTCCGGTTTCCGGAGCATATAAAAGGCGTACAGCTCAGCGAGCAGCAGAAAGAAAGCCTTCGCGATGGTAAACTAACGCCAATTCATGGCATGACCGGAGCCGATGGACAGTCATTCGATGCGCTGGTGCAGGTATCGGCTGCCAAGCGGTCACTGATTTTTCGGCGACTGCCGCAGCCTGCCCAGCAGGAACAACAGAAAGCAGACGCTAACCCTCAGGTCACGCCGGTAGCTGAGGTAGTAACCAAGCCTAATAAAGCAACTGGCCAGAAGACGGGTGAGCGGAAGCAGCCCAAAAACACAAACGAGAAGCCAGCCGAAAAAACGACAAAGCGAAAGCTGCCCAAGGCCAAGAATACAACATCGCCGAAGAAAACGCCCAAACTCAAGGCATAAAATATCTAATCCGTCTATTCATGATACATACTATTCCAGATACCTTTATGGGCTATACGTTTTCGGAAGAAGACAAACGAAACCTTTCCCATGTCGGTGAATTAGGTAAGTTAGTGACCCTCCATGAACCGCCGGAAGGTCCGATTCAGGCGTACGTAGCCTTTGAGCCGGAGCGTCAGGCGCTGGTCTTTATGCGTCAGCAGGATTTCCGCTTACCGAAACAGGTTAAAGGCGTTTCGTTGACCCCACAGCAACAACAGGAGTTAGCCAGTGGAAAACGCATCGAATTAGCAGGCCTGCTATCACCCACCGGTAAGACGTATTCCGCTTCGGTTCAGATTTCTGCCGCCCGTCGTTCGCTGTCCATTAAGCCTGCGCAGCAGCGCCCCCTGTCCAGTCTCGATTATAAGCAGATTGATCTGATTGAATTCTTCCTGCACCATGAGGGTCTTTTCCATCGGCGTGATAAAGGCAGCCTGACGGCGCAGTTTGTGGTCTTTGAACGAGGAAAAGGAAGTGGTGATATGCTGATCGTTTCCAGAGCCAAGAACCGATACTTTAATCCGAACGATGATCACGAACGGGGTACTTTGCTGGATTATCTCGCGGGCAAACTACAGGTTAATCTACAATCGAAGGAGGGTTGGCGGCAAGTGGCGGAAGTAGTACAGCGGTACCTCGGCAATGAACTGCCAAACCATGCGATTGCTGAACACGGCAAAACGAAGTCGGTCGATGAACCCAGAAAACCGACTTTTTCGTTGCTGCCGTTTACAGAGCGTGACTACCTGATACAAAGCCGGCACCTGTCGGAGCGTACGCTGGAAGCACCAGAATTTATTGGGGCTATTCACAATTGGTACTACCGGCACGAGAAATCCGGAAACGAGTACATCAATACGGCTTTCCCGGTAACCTGGCAGGGAGAGGTTCACGCGCTGATCATCCGGAATGATGACATTAATATCAGCATTGGCAACAAACGTTTGGGAATCTGGCAAAGTCAGGTGGATAAAGTAATGCACCCAAAGGAGATTTTCATCACGGAAAATCCCATTGACGCGCTGGCTTACCATGAACTTCATCCCCCTGCTCAACCCCTGGAGCGGTTATACCTGGCAACAGGTGGTACATTCAGTGAACATACACCGGGGTATATTCAACAATTAATTGATACCTACCAGCCGGAACGGATTGTACTCGGTAACGATAATGACCAGCCCGGTATTAAGTTGAATTTACGGCTGCTGAGTGCTTTAAAGAATTCGGAGCAGGAGAATTCCCTCCAATTACGTTTCACAGCCTTTAAAGACCAATGCCGTGTAGAACTGACCGGTTTGCCGGGTCAGGTTGAGAAACTACAGGAAACAGAAAACTTTCTGTATAAGGCATTAAAGCTACCGCCCGAACCCGCCAACTCCGCAGTAACTAAAGAGCCATGGCAACGAACCCTTACGTTTCCGAATCGCCGGGAATACCTGGTACGAGCTGAAAAAGCCATATTGCAACTGAATGGCCTATCTCAACAGGTGCATATTATACGACCGATGGAGAAGGATTGGAACGATCAGCTCGGTATTAAAAAAGGCATTCCGATACCAGCCAAACCAAACCAGGAACAGAGCGAAGCAAAGAGAAAAGTGCCGGCACTTCCAAAAGAAGACGTTATTCAGCTACAGCCTCGGATAAGAATTTAATTGAACGAAAACAACCAGGATTAGGCAACGCTAGCGCGTTAATCAGGCCAAGGGGGAGGAGGGTGGCAGGGAAGGTGTTATCCGGGTGAATATAGCCTAAAAATGCTTGGCGTATTCGCCTGTTTTTGCTAAATTTATACTGTTAATCAATCAGTTATCTATTGCGCCAACGGTGTTACAGTTGGAGAAAATCATGGCAAAGACCAGTCAGACTTCCGCCCTTGTTGCTCCTGTATCCGCTCCCGAATCAATCACCCCAAACCTCTACCCCTGGCAGTATGTAGACGAAGGTAGCGGTGAAGTGCTCTCCCGATTTAAATATCTTGAGGGCCATCCGCGTCAGTATCGTTTTGATGCTAAGGAGGGCGTATTTAATATCAATGGGATCGATAAGATAGGCAGGACGCTCACCTTCCAGCCCTTGGCCTGGCGGATCTTCACGGACAACATTCTGGGTATGGGGACCAAAAACTGGGCGGAAATCTTCTTTCTCGATGAGAAGAACAACGTATCGGCGGTGTTATTCCACGGCTATTCGGTGGATAATATCTTCCGGCTTATCGAACCGCTGTTTTACGATGACCTGACGCTGGCTGATGTCGTCATTACGGCGGTGGCCGAGAAGAAAGAGAATACGAAAATACAGCCGAAGGGAGTATATTACATTGCTACCTTTAGCTACAAGTTGGCGGATCGTGAGACCACCGAACTGCTAAAACAATTTGGCCAGGTAACCAAGATCTTCCGGCAAGAAACGCTCACCGATATTGCCAATATCAAGACCGCCTATAATTATCACAATCCGTTCCAGTGTGAAGCCTGTGAGGGTGTAGCGGCCATTGATGAGGCTCAAATACAGCCGAATGCAGAACCGCAAACTGGAAACGCATTGCCTGCGTCTTCAGAAGACGAGCCAGTGGCCTAATGTAAGTAGGTAGGGGTAGGGCCGAAAGCCCTACCCCTGTACACAATTTTACATCAGTCTTTTCCCTGAATGATTTTCACTCATGCCTTTAGCTATAGATAAAACGTGTTTTCTGATTGAAGGACAACCGCAATATCAGCAGCAGGCTGTTCGATTGTGGGTGGATGGACAGGAACTACCACTGGCCCCCAGCCTGGCAGTGGCTAATCACTCCCCCGGCGGGTTTGAATACGGCTATGCCGGCAGTGGTCCTGCTCAAACGGCCTTAGCGATCTGCCTGTTTATCTTTAAAGAACCTTTTATTGCCCGTGTTCTGTACCAGGACTTTAAACGAGTCTTTGTTGCCCGGTGGCCGCAAGGGAAGCCTTTTCAGATGGATATAGATGTAACAGATTTTATTCTGGAAAACCGCGAACGTATTGAGCAGGCTCAGGAGCAGGAGACATTGTACCAACAGTACCTCAGCGAATCAGTTAAGGAGGAAAAAACTGTTTCGGACAGTAGCGCTATACTTGTTTCTGAGGCCTCTCCGGGTTCTTTTGAGCTGAGTCCATCGGCGGAGGTGCATTGGCTTTCCTTTTTAGGGTATAAAGTTCATCCGAGCCGTTGCCGTGTGGATCTGTACCGGGTGTCACAATTAGTTGTGCTGACTGACATCGGTGAGGGTACCAGCGTCACTAACGAAGTGGAAACAATAGCGGCCTTGGTTTGTCAACGCTTTACGCTTAACCCGGAAACGATGCGCTTTATTGAGCAGTACCGGCACGGCAACCGCGAGCAAACAACGGATTGGGTTAAGTTTGAATCCTGGAAATATATTTCCGGTACGATTCAATTTTATGAACCTGAATGGTACCCTATTCCTCAGTCTGAATTTAACGCCATCATTGAGGAGGCAGAGAAAATGGAGGTTGCGGCCGTCTTCACACTCTTGAAAACGACTGTCACTATTAAAGGGATTGTGGGTGGCGAATCAAACGCTAACGAACTATGGGTAAATGATACCAGGCTTTTCAGCGCTTACGATTCCACTATAGGTTTAGAATTTCAATGGGGTGGGTTACAAGTGGGTAGCCTGGAAACCACTCGCCAGATATGCTGGTACCTTTTTAGGCATCCGGCAACCATTGAACGGCTAACTCCCCTCTTTCTAAAGCATTATGTGAGTACGTGGCCAACGCAGCAGCCGTTTACCTGTAAATTATCACTTCCAGAGGTAGTTCAGCGGTTTTCTGCCGTGTTGGAAGAGACTGGATTTCCCCTTCTGTAAGGCACTAGTCCTGTTCAATTATGTTCATTATTTTAATGTCTGCTTAAGGGAAGAAGGGTGTTATAAACTTCTGTAATTCAATGCCTTATTCTTGATTGATGCATAATTAATCCTTATCTTTATAGTGTAATTCAACAATGCGGGTGGCGGTGTTAAGGCCACTAAAAGTATGTTTCTGCTTCGGTTGCCTCACGGGCGTGTAGCCCTGTTATCGTCTCTTTTATATCGTCTTGTTTCGCCATGGCTTTCTGGTTAAAGGGTGCAGCTTTTTCTCCAGTTGCAATTCTCAATTCAAAATCCTAATTAACCAGCTTAGTCATGACAACAACTTCAAATACCCTGACTACTTCTTCATCCTGGGATACCATCTGTTTTCCGGTGCGGGCGGAGCGTTTATGTGATTATTTACCGAATGATTTTCAGGTGCTAGCCTCGGACCGCCGGCGCATTGTGGTAGGCGATCTGCCCAATGGTGCCAAAGGGGTGTTTGCCGTCCAGAGTGAAGATTACAGCATAGTACCCAATGCCCTCATCCGGTCGGTAGTCGAGCAGGAGATAACCCGTTATGAGATGAATATCCGCGCTTCGCACAAAGGTGAGTATAACATTAATATTATCCTGCCGGATATAATTCAGGTAGGAGGGGAGCGGCTTCATAAGAACCTTATCTTTAATAATTCATATACGGGTAAAACGCCCTTTACCATTCAGGGGATGACGGTCAATACCCGCACCCGACGAGAAAGCCGGGTGCGCGTCAGCTATTACCGCAAAGTATGCTCCAATGGACTTATGGGTTGGGTCGATTCGTTCTTGAGTATGGATGAGTACCTAAATTGGCTGATTGCCGGGAAACCGAAGAAATATGAAGATGCTCGGGATGAGCGAACGTCCATTGAGGAAGTGGTCCACACTGAAACGGATAAGGAAATGGTGGTAGAAGGCCGCTTTACACACAAGCATCTGGAACTGGACTGGCTGACCACCTACCTGAAACAAACCATCCGGGCTTTCCTAACCCACGAGGGAAGCCTGACAGCACAGGTGTATGAGCGGTTGGCCCAGACATCGCTGGAAGATCATCGGGTAGAAACTGTCCTGGCTGCTACTAAACTGCCAAAAATGCTGGCCAAACTGGCGCTAGAGCGTATGCAGTATGAAGAACGGTTGCTGAAATCTGAGCCTACCCTGTGGCTGGTCTATAACGCCGTTAACTATGCGCTGCACCAGGGTGATTCCAGTCTGACCATTAGCGAGCGGTTCAAAGCTGATGAAGCCGCCCTGCATCGATTGGTAGCCTTAACGCTAAACTGACAGGTTGAAACATGAGTCATCCCGAATTTTGAAGGATGATCTGGTAAGTTGTTAACAACTCCGCTAAGGCGGCTCGTAAGCGGTAGAGCGGTGTCAGCGTTTGCTGGTACCGCTTGCCTGTTCGATGGCACCAGGCTCGCAGTATCGCCAATCGGTACTGGTCCTGCTCGGGATTCAGCAACTGCAACAGAAATGCGTATACCACCGCTACCATCATCATCAACTTCAGCCGGTTTTCCCACCACCATAGCCGAGGTGACTGAATGGCTAGTTCACTCTTGGAGTAGCGCCAACACGCTTCGATTTGCCAACGCCGGCCATAGGCCAGCACCACGGACCAAACTTGATCAGCCTTTTCACAAGGCTGATTGGTTAGTAAGTACCAGGGCTCCCTGCCCCGGCCAATCCGCGAGACCACCAGCCACAATGGGTGTTGTGGGAAGTCAGGATGACTTACCGACAGTGCCAGCGCCTTGGCTTCTCGCCAACAGTGCTGATGAGCATCCCACAGCTTTCGGCGGACCTGAGTAGGTTTACCCCGAGCGATTTGCCAACAACTCCGGCGACCTTTTGCATCTACTAACTCATAGCGTTTGGGCCAGCGGAGCACAAAGCCCACTTGCTGGGTGAACAACTCACCTAGCCAGCGCTTACCGGCGTAGCCCCGATCAAAGACATGCCATAGCGAAGTACCAAAGGCTTTGATGGCTTGCTGTAGGAGCTTATTCTGTAAGCTGATGCGGTTCTGCGCATGGGGGCCTCGGGTGGTGTACCACTTGAAAAAAGCCACACTGGGATGCGTTTTCAGCCCAGCCAGCAACAGCCCCATCCACTCAAAGCCCGGCACGCAGATGGGTCGGCCACCGGGTGGATTGTAAAAGCCGGGTTTGATGCGCTTGAGCCGTCTGGCCTTGCTGCTACGCACCGCACACAAGCCTTCACTGCGCAGGCTTTCCGCTTTCTCGATGACACTGTCATCCCAGAGCAAAACGCCTATCTGCTGCTGGTCTTGCAGGTGCTGGGCCAGGGCTTGTGCTTTCTCCAGTAGAAACTCACCAATCAACTCATGACTCCAGGCTTTACTCCGGAGTAAGTTACTAATGCGCTTGGTGCCAGCCGGGGCATGTTGGCCACCCAGCAATTTACCACCTAATTCGCTAAGCAGTAAACCCAGGCTGTTATGGCGGAAGCGCACAACACAACTGAGCAAGGCTTCAAAGGTGCGAACCAGTCGGCGATCCAGGAGCTGATCTAAGCGTTGGCAGAGCGGCAGGAGAAAAGTCTGGAGGTGTTGGTGAAAATAAGTAGCTTGCCGCTTGACATCCTGGGAGCCGATACCGACTTTTAGAGTGTCTATAGACATAAGAAAACCTTCCGGTTAGTTAGTAGTTGACACCACTAAGTTCGGAAGGTTTTTCTTTGGTTGTGACTCCCCCGAAAATTCGGGATGACTCATGTTTTTCATCGAATCCGGGTCAGCTTTATGGTAAATACATGCGGTTTGTTATCAAAGTCACCGGCATCAATTCGGTTCTTCCAGGTCATCGTATTACCGTCGACGCTCACATCAGTGTAGGTCAACGTACCGAAGTATTTACCTGGTTGATCGTTATCAATGGTTAGTACCAGTTCGTTACGCTTAACGGTCCAGGTACCCGCTTTCCAGGAAAACACTTTGTCGGCCGACGAACAGGAGGTTGGGGATAGTCGGGTCGCGCGTTTATCGGCAGAAAAGGTAAGTTGCGTTTCCGCAATGCAGGTTGGGCTAACCACCTGCTGGTAAATGGATAAAACGTCAGTAACATCACCCAGGGAGGTGGTGACCGCCGGCGAGGCTGTAATGGAGGTTATTTGCCAGCTACCGGTTACCAAACTGGGCTCCAGATCTGGTTCTTTTCGGCATCCCCATAGAACACTTATTATTAACGCAACTTGCCAAATCCATCGGTTTCGCACCTGGTACAGCAAGTTTGATTTTCGCAATCTAAATAGTTTATTCATGTGGTAAAGTAACTAGTGGCTCCGGTAAACCGGAATATGGGATTCTTTGCAAAATCTGGCAACGTGTTGGTAAAGAATATAGCAAAGGTGCCCCCTTTATCTGGATGGACAGGGAAGGTTATCCCCTGAAGGATACCAGTCTTTTTGTAGTTTTACGGGCTGGGACTTATCTTTTTAGCCATGCCCTCATTTTCCGAAATGCCGTCTGGTCTGTCCATTGTTCAAACAGGTACGTACCTGTTCCCTGCAGAATTCGAGAAAAAAGGGAACATGGACCAATACACCCGCTACGGCGACTACTATATTATACAGCGACAAACTGAGTCTGCTTCGAGGAATGATACGAACGGTAAAGGAGTAGAACGTTATGCTGAATTTATCCAGGTGAAATCTGGTCAACGGGCGCATTTAGTACCGGTTCGATCCTGGCAGGACCAGTGGCTGGTGTATGCTATTGCCAGAGTCCACCGACTACCGAAGCAGGAATTACCACCCGAATTGAGTCGTATTCAGGTTAATCAACGGTTTACAGTAGAGGAAATCCGGCGCATTGGTGATGTTATGATCTACCGCCGGATGTTAGGGGAGGAGCCCTGGGATTACTGTGTACAATACCGCAACATCGTCCAGCACGGTCTTACCCCTCAAGCCGCGATTGCAAATTGGCGGGCCGATGAACTTAAGCGGAAGCAGAGCGATGAGGTAACCATCAACCAGCAGTTTGCAAGGCAGCGAGGTATCTCAGTGGAAGAGTATGCCCATTTCTGCGCTGACAATAATCTGAATCTTGAAGACTCGTATACCCGTAAGGAGCTACGGGCGTATGTAGTTAAGAACAGAAAAATGAACTGCATGCAGTATCAATCGACTCTTCGCCAGTTAGGTATTCCGCTAAATTGTAAGTGAAGTAAAACTGACTGCAAGCTGACAATTTTAGCAGAGGTGTTAAAAAACGGGGGTACCTTTGCTATATTTTGACCATTTCAGCCACAGGTTGAACACAGTAGACTGGTTCTTATAGTATACTTGACAGACTATTTCTGATGCTCCATGTTTGGTTGGAACATCAGGATTTGTATCTGTGAGAAAGCCATGAGACTGTTATCCCTTCTGTTTCCGTTCCTGTCTTTTATACTAAGGGCTCGTCCTTTTGCTGCGTTAGTTGGCCTCTTCCTGCAACTCACAATCATTGGCTGGCCATTTGCCGCCATGTGGACCCTTGCCGATTTAGTCTCCTACCAAAACAAGAGCAATTTCCGACGGACTATGAAATACCTTCGGCAAATAGAGAAAGAAGGTAAGGTTAAAATTAGTGTGGGCTATCCATTATCCAATTGAATTAAAGTTTAGTTTATAAAGTAAAATTTACTTTATAAACTAAACTTTAATATTTACTCAAGTTTAATTATTCTTGGTTAGGAAATAAACAGATTCTGGATATGGCTATTATCAGTATTGACACAACCAAAGAACTGACTCGTAAAGAGTACATAGATTTTGTACAGAAAACTAAGGGAGAGTCCATAAGTGAGAGTCGTATCTCACAACTGGTATCGGCCAATAAGCTCAAAGTTCGCGAGTACCCGGAACTCAACAATCTCCAATTGATTGTTTTGGACGACGATGAACAAGCCCTGGCACAGGGACGCTTCACGACCACGCAGGCCATTCACACCTATTCGTATAAGGAACTAGGCTTGATGTTTGGAAAGCTGATACAGGATTTAAATAATGAAGTTGGTAATGCGAAAACCCTGCAAACCGAGAAACAGGAACAGATAGACCGTTTGGCTGCTCAACTACTGGAGGTGGAAGCGAGTCGGGATGAGGCTCACCAGCAAATTCATCAACTTACCGAAACGGTGAACCAGGCAGCAAATGAGAAACAGCAGTGGTTAGTAAAGGAAAAAGATCTGAACGCTCAGTTGGAGCAAAGCCGGAGGGAAAACGTTCAATTGAAAGAGCGGCTGACGGCACTTCAGCAAAAGCTGGATGCGGAGAGCGGATTCCGGTCAGAATTTGATGATTTTAAGAAGATGGTAATGGCACTTCTTCAGGAAAGTAAGCCAGCTAAAAAAAGAACCAAGGCCTAATCTCCCATTCTTTAACTGCATTACAACAGAGCTTACTTAACCTTCTTACCTTTTTTGGTGTAGCCAAATACACTGGAAGCGATGTAGGCGGTTGGGTCTTTTATATCCCCTACACCCTGAGCCACGTAACTTTCGGCCCGGATGAATCGGTTCAGCTTTTCCTCATCATCCAGGATCTGTTGTTGCTGACTAGGGGTAAAGTTGTAATTGGGCAGAACCTGAATCACAAACGCCCTGCGCCGTTCCAGTGTCTGATTTAGAGCGGTATTCACCTCATCCAGGAAGGATCGGTATTCGTCTTCCCGCTCGTGTTTTTTCCGGATCGAGAAGGTGAGCCAACGAACAGCTTTGCCTTCCTTGCCTTCTTCAAATCCTACGGTTATATCCGTGCGGGTGTTAATTTCATTCAGCGACACATCCAGCACCCGTTGTTTAAAATTTGAATACCGGGGATACTTCTCCGCCTGTAGCAGTTGACGCAATTCGTCTACCTCAATCCGCCAGAAACCGGTATCCAGAAATCGGCATAGGCGTGGGTAAAGCAATTGAGCGTACTCACTGGTCAGCGAGATAGCTGCTTTTAATTGATACTGGCTATACCCTCGGCTCAGGTTGATAAAATAAGGCACCACGTTGGCCAGCATGACGATGTGGATGTAGCCCCGCTGGTATTTGACAAAAGGAAACGGAACAATGTAACTGAAGCTGTCATTCTCTGCCTCCTCAAACACGATCCGCCTGGAGGTGATCCGTTCGGCCGCTTTCTTAAGATCTGAGATACTTGGGTTTGTATCCGTCGCAAAGAGTTCGGAAATGTGAATGCGGAACTCTTTATTGGCCTCAAACTTGGCAATCTCTTTGCTCGTGGTCTGATCGTTTTTAAGCGCTTTCAGCACAGCCCAATAGATGCGTCGCTCCATCAGGGTAAATTCATGACGGGCCAAGAGCAGGGTTAGCGGTTCCTTAATTTGCGGCAGTAATTCCATGCAGGGATTAGTCTGAATACCTCGACAAGGTACAAAAGTGCTCCACAAAATGCAACGTATAAAATAGCTACGTTGCTTACTATCGTAATCGACCGGTTCGTTGTAGAAAAAACGTTGCTTTAAGCCAAGTGAATTGCTAAACAGCGGTTAAAACTCGGTAGTCACTCCCAATGTAACTTGCAGTTCATAGGTTTTCAGATGCCAGAGTAAATTCTCACTATAAATTTTTAGGGTTTACGTTGCCTTTGCCTGCGAACTGCTGGAAAATAGGGCATACGTTGCTTTAACACAAGCCAGTGTTCTGAATTGTAGGTCAAACGTTGCCTTTACTGCAAGTACATTATTGGGTTGAAGTAGGGTTTACGTTGCCGTTATAAGTGATGACGCGTTTTAAAAAGTAGGGTTTACGTTGCTTTTGTCAATGCTGAACGGCTGGATTAAGTAGAGTTTACGTTGCCTTTAGACATAAAAAACGGCAAATCACATTTAGGACTTATGTTGCTTTAGGTCAGTGCAGTAGTAGAGGCTACGTTGCCTTTAGTAAAATCAGGCTGTGGATAAGAATAGGGGATACGTTGCACTTAGTAGGGCCTACGTTGCCTTGAGTAGGGTTTACGTTGCTTTTACTGGCTTAAAAATAGAAAAGCCGTTGCCGGTAAATAGGGGATCTGTTGCGCCAAATAGGTTAAACGTTGCTCATTGTAGGTTTTACGTTGCTTTTACAGCTCCAAACTATTTGTAACTTACTAAAAATTAGGTACTTATATCCAATTTCAGAATTGTACAATCTACAATTTTCAATTCAGAGAACTAAAAATTTTACCATTGATTTGATCTGTCTACTAGTGTTTGAGAACCGGAATAAAATTTTCAAAAAAGGATTTTGAAGATGTTGAAGGGGAAATTTACCTTTAAGGGAAATAAGTGTTCACCTAAAATTATATACTATGCCATGGCCAGAACTGCCAAACGCACCGATCAGGCTCCATTGCCAGCACTCCGGCAGGTGGTTTTAAGCTGCCAGATTAAACTGGAGCCCTTTACTCATCAGGTTAGTGCACTGCCGACTGACCCAGAACTCGAAATTTATTTCGTGCCTGTCCAGCATATGGACCTGTTCAAACCCTACCACCGGCCCGGCCAGCCATACAAAAATTTAAAATTAGTCAACTATGACCGGCCAGCAATTTCCCTAACCTTCTTTGTTAAGCATAAGTACAGCATTGACCGACAAGTGAGCCAGGAAAATGCCTTACAGTATCTAAAAGAATACCGTGAAGAGCTCTTCAACCGGTCGTTTCTTCAGCCGCTGAGCCGTAGCCAGCAACAGGAGTTGCAGCAAATAGATGAGCTTTTCCGCGCTGTTCTGCGCAAGCCGGATCAATACCAGTTCTGCTTATCCAATTATCACCATTATTACCGGTACTGGTACTGTTCCTACCGCTATTTTGAAGATGATGAACAAACGAAAACGGCTACTGCCAATGAGCACCTGCTGAAGCATACACAACGAGTAGATGACCGCGTTAACGAACGAATGAATATCGTCTTTGTGGATACTAAACTCATTAGCCGACCCGTTCCCTACGATAATAAATTAATTGACCGGGAGTTAGAGACCTATTCCCAACGTATTGAAATAGGTAAGACAGCGCTGTATATTAAGAAGCAGTAGCAATACGGGCACAAACTGTTGCATAAGCGTGTTATATTGCAATCAAATGAGCCTGTTTTAACCTGTGCTTTACCTATGGCTACTCAACCGGCATCTGCTTTACAAAATGTGGGAAAGCTGAGTCCCCTTCAACTTATTGACCGCTCCCGGCAGGGACTCATCGGCACCGAAGCCGGCCGGGTTGCCGGATTATTGGACGTATCCGACAAAGATATGGCTCGCTTGCTAAACCAATCAGTGGCCACCTTTCATCGGCAGGCTAAACTACAACGCTTGGACGCAGCTACCTCCGAGCGCCTGCTGTTGCTCGCCCGCTTAGCTATATACGGCGCTACCGTTTTTCAGGATCAGGGTAAATTTACCCGCTGGTTGCGCCGGCCGCTGAGGCTACTGGCCGACCGCTCACCGCTGGATTTGCTCGACAGCACCACGGGTATTCAACTGGTGGAAGATATTCTGGGCCGTATTGAATACGGGGTGTTTAGCTAATGGCCGTTACCGAAGAACCCATCCTGCTTTACCGAATTCAAACCGATGCGCACCGCGAGACGATTCTCGACGGCATTGGTGCCCGTCTGCGCGGTGGCCGCTGGAATGTCAAAGGCCGACCGATGGTGTATACGGCCACTACTCCGGAACTTTGTTTTCTGGAGTACATGGTACACCTGAATGGTACCCCATTGGCCGAACTGCCTCCGTTGATCCTGTGTGAAATCGCTATTCCAGCCGGATCAATTACATACCTGGAGGCCCATCAATTACCGAATGGCTGGGATGATCCGTACGTTACTCCGGAAGGGCTGCCTCAGTTCGCTGAAGATCAGTTCAGTCAGCACAATACACTGGCGCTGGCGGTTCCTTCAGCCGTCGTACCGCTTTCTCCATCGCGGAACGTGATTATCGATCCGCTTCATCCACTACGGGCTGCCTGTCATGTGATTCGGATTGTACCATACCCTGTTGATCCTCGTTTGCCGACTGCCTAAACTTTAGATAGTCGATTTAGATCCAAGCGGGGGCTTGTTTTACGCCCGGTTAAATCAGCTTCTTGTATAACAATGATTTATTAGCTATGTGCATTAGAAAAATGATAAGAATTAACGCACATTTATCGTGCTGAGTTAGAAGGTCTTAAAAATAAGTCTTATATACCCCTCATTCAAAATAATGGAGAGTAAATGGAAATAATTTAAGGCTTGGTATACTGATGGAGAAAAAACAGTATTGACACGGTTTGCTCTCTTCGCTAATTTGCCTCAGATTTCTATTCACTTACTCTTTAATGCGGTGAGGCCACCCGCATAGCGTTGTTTATAATCGTTTAACTGCCTGAATAGTGAGATCAGCCTTACATCCGGTTTATAGTAACGGTCGATGGGGCTTTGCCAATAGTCAGGGCTTTTTGGTCGTTCCTTACCGTTACGATGAGGCTGGTTTCTTTGCTCCCCAGGGATATGTGGCCCCCGTTAGACTGGGTCAGCTATGGTATTTTATCACCCCAAAAGGCAAGCAGATACCAACGTTAGGGTATGATGCGATAGAAGACTACCACTGGCGAAGCTGGTTAGTATGTCGCCAGGGCAAATGGGGGCTGGTAAATGATTATGGACAGGAAATTGCCCCCTGTCAATACGAGGACATTCGTCGCATCGATGAGGAGAGTCGATTGGTATTTGGCATGGTTGAAACGCCAGTCCGCCGAAATGGTCGTTGGGGCCTGCTGGATAACAAAGGAAGAGAAATACTTGCTTGTCAGTACGACGATGTTCGCACAATTCATAATGGACATGCTGAGGTCCGGGTAGGTAACCAGTGGCATTGGGTTCGTTTATTTACTCATTAATTAGAATTGAAATTTTAAGCATCAACGTCATTTTCAGACCGTTATCGAAGGCAAACATTTACAGCACGAAACACATTGTGAACTCCATCAAACTACCCTCCGAAGAAATATGTCTTCCATTTCAGGGCAACGAACCGGCTTTTTACCAGGCGCTTCTTGCTGAGCAGCGACAGGCTTTTAATTGCCTGTACCTTCGTGTTCATAACCAGTTTATCCCCCTAGCCTGCCAGAAAGGAGGCAGTTATGATGAAGCGCTGGATGTCCTGAACGATTGCCTGGCCATTTTCCTGCACAAAATACGCACTGGTGAGTTTGTATTTCAGGCCGACACCCGAATCACCAGTTATCTGTATCGTGTATGCTATAATCAATGGCACAACTACATCGATAAACGGCAGCAGCGTAAGGAGGTGTCGCTTGATCTTAACCGACCGACGAGTGACAAGGACGATAATGACGATGACGTCTACGATGATACCATTAGCTTGCTACCTGATGAACAGTATGATGAGCAGGAACGGCTGGAATGGGTTACCCGGTTAAAAAAAGCCATTTCGCAATTACGGGAAGATTGTCAGAATATGCTTCACTGGTTTTACGTAGAAGAACTCCCACTACGCGAAATTGCCGCCCGTTTGGGCATGACCGAAGATTCGGCCGCCGTTAAACGCTTCAAATGTGCTAAATACCTGCGCGAGCGCTATTTAAAAGCCTAAGCACCTTTAACCTTTTACCGGTTTCCGGTAGCTCTACTAATAAGGTTTAACGGAAAATATCTATCAATAGGAGCACCCCCTACAGACATACGTACATGGAACTTGATGAAACCATATTTGATCGTATACACCGTTACCTGGCCGGCCGTATGGACGAGCCTGAACGGCAACAATTTGTAAAACAGATGGAACTGGATGAAGACCTGCGCACCGAAGTAGAAATTCAGCGCCAGATAAAAGCAGCATACCAGATTAGTAGAAACAAGACGCTGCTTGACGAAATACACAAAGAACTGCAGCACCAGGGGCACCTCTGGCAACCTCCAAAGCTTGAGCCGGCAAACAACCAGGGTGAAATAGCCGTCGAACCTGTCGTCCGAAAAATAAACTGGGGTTATATAGCAACGGCGGCCTGCGTAGTACTCGCACTTGGATTTGGCTGGTATTTTTATCTTCAGAATGATAATAGCCCTACCAACGAGGTTACCAAACAGGAGCCGGAGCCAAACCTACCTGATACCGATGCAGTTATCAGTCCGGGCTTAAGCTCGCCTGAACCTATTCAGCCTCCGGCTCAAACCCTCCCCTCATCCCAGCCAAGACGTAAAAACCAGGCCGACACGCGCTATGCGCAGTTATTCAAAGAAAACTTTAAACCAACTGTACGACATAACCCTGAAGAACCCGCTGATAAACCCCGGTTTGCAGCACCCCGTTCGGTGATGGAGGCAAGGCTGCGGATCCCGGAAGATACGGCCGCTATTCTGGCCGGTATTCAACTGCTCCGCCAGGGCAAAATCAGGCAAGCCATTACCCGTTTACAACCAGCAACCGACTGCGCACTGCCCGACTGGCAGGCAAATGCTCAGTGGTTTCTGGCCTTAGCTTACCTCCGCAATAACCAGCCAGCCAAAGCCCGGCCACTCTTACAACGTCTTACTGCCGAGCCAACCGAGCTCTATCAATCGCAAGCGCAACGCCTTCTCACAAACCTGGATCAGTAAAATCATCTGTTTCCACTGATAAGGTATATCAGGAACAGGCTATTTACCGGTGAACCCGTTCACATCAACCACGGATAAATAACCTGACACATGAACAAGCTTTTTAAATTATCGCTAAGCTATGTCCTGATCACCGCACTGGCGCTATCGTGCCGGTTTATTGAAAACGACCCGGAACCCGCCGAAAAACCCGACCAGACAAAAAACATAGGAATACAAGGCGGAACCATCAGCATCGACCAGACCGCTACAGTCCTATTTTCAAATGGTACGTTTAAATCCGAGACTACCGTAGCTGTCACCAAAACTGAAAACAATGCCGACCTCAACAGTTTATTCGACGGCCTAACCAAGCCATTATATGGGGTCGAAAAGCGGGCTGATTACTATATCAAAGTGGCATCCGATAGCAAACGGCCCCAGCGAACTGTTACGGTTCGGCTTAATGTGCCTCAATCATTATCCAACGCCACGAAGCCGGGTCTGGCGCTGGAGGTATTTGCCCTACTGAATCAATCGGTTTCCGCCGAAGCGATGCTGAATTTCGATGTGGTGCCCTCCCGCTATAATGCAGTGAGCAAGACACTGGAAGTTGATTTACCCAATTATTACTTCGACTACCAGAATAACGGGAAGCGATACGAAGCGGTACTAACTATTGGTCTGGTACCGGGCCAGAACAAAGGGGCACGGGTTGCCGGCGAAGAGTGCAATGGGGTGTTCATTAGCTGCCCTCTGCAAACCTGCGTGCAAACTGATCCATTTAACCCGCAACGCACACACCCTACCCTGAAAGACGATGAGGGAAATCCAATCATTCGTCCGCACCTGGGTGCCGACTTCCGGGCCAGTAACATTCCGGTTTTTGCGGCTGCCGATGGTGAAATCAAAATTGCCACGACTCAGCGCGATAACAAGGGTAACGTAACTGGCTGGGGGAATTATATCGTGATTGAACATACCAATGCCAGTGGACAGCGGTTTGCTACGCTGTATGCCCACCTCAGTGAGCTCCGGAAAACGTCGGGTAAGGTAAAGGAGAACGACCTGATTGCCGTGTCCGGGAGTTCGGGTACCGGCAACGCTCCGCACCTTCACTTCGAGTATATCGTCAACGGCAATATTGCAGACCGCAATGCCCGCATTGACCCTACACCGCTTATCAACGAAACTAGTGTGCGGCTGATCTCGGCTACGGCGAAGCAAACCGGTGTCAACAACTGTTCGGGCGGCAGCTCCTGGGTGGTCAGTTTCGACTACCGTGACCCTAAATTTAATCTGGATTCAAAAGCGACTCTGACGTTTCAGGATGTAGAGCCGGTACTAAACGCCCCCTATACGGTCAACGCCGGTACGCTCAAATCGGCTAGTGGTTTGGTTAGTTCGCCTACCTTCTGCGCCCGCTTTGGTCAGTATTCATATTTTAAAGTAAAGGTGTATATGACCCAGAGTAACGGCGTTCGCAGCAACTGCATCTACTTTATTCTCCGCAAAGAAGGTAATGCCGCCAGGGTTTCGGCTGATGACGCGCCGGCAACCGGAGCTGTCGGTTCTAATATCTGAACAGTTTTTTCAGGACCGGACGGAGTGAATCACAATTTTCAATAATTTGGTTCACTCCGTCAAGCTGTTGATTATCACATGTCGATGTTGCATCGTATGACAAAGTACTTAGTCTGGTTGGGACTGCTGGTAGCCACTACCGGAATGGCCCAAAAAAGTATAAAAATCGTCGGGGGCACCGCTCCAGCAGGCACCGAACGGCGGGCTGCCATCATTATTGCCAATCAGGATTACCAGCAGGATATGATGGACCTGAAAAAAGTCTACAACGATGCCGATGATATGAAAGAAGCCCTTGATAAGTTGGGCTTTGAGATTTTCGAACTGCGTCGGGATTTGGACCGACGCTCGCTGGATCGCCTGTTAGCGGGTCTTCCTCAGCGGCTGAAAGGCTACCAGGTAGCTTTGTTCTACTATTCCGGACACGGAGCCGAATACCAAGGTGACAATTACCTGCTGCCCACCGACATGCCTCCTTTGGAATACCGCAGTGACGTAGCTACTTACGGCTTGTCGCTGAAACGGGTTTATCAGGCTTTTGCCGATGGCGGTATACGTACCAGCATTGTTATTTCCGATGCTTGCCGCAATTTGCCGTTAGGGAGGAGTACTGGTCTGCCTACGGGTTTAACGTTACCTGCCAACAACCCTGCCGGGACATTCACCATGTTTGCCACCCGCTCGGGCAACCTCTCATTAGAAAATGTTAAAGGTCGCAACGGGTACTTTACGCAGGAGTTGCTAAAAAACATTGTGCAGCCCAATTGGACATTGGATAAGATCTTCTACGAAACCCGCAAGGGCGTCAAAGCGGCCACTGGTAACCAACAGGACCCCAGCATGGCCAACGAACTCGACGACCAGTTTGTGTTTGTGCTGAAGCCTGAGGATCGTCCTTTGTCTACTCCCGTGCTCAATCCGACAACCTCACAAGTAGCCGAGTCCACCCCCAGCCGCCCGACTACCACCACTAATTGGTCCAGTAAGTACCTCGATCTACCCTTTGCGGATTTGGAGTACGTGCCGGGGGGCACCTTTCAGATGGGCGATACGCGGGGGGAAGGCGATAGCAATGAGCGTCCTGTGCATACGGTCACGGTGAGTTCGTTTCTAATGGGCAAGTACGAGGTCACCCAGCGGCAATGGGAGGCTGTGATGGGCAGCAACCCATCTGAGCATAAAGAATGTCCTGACTGCCCGGTGGAGAACGTATCCTGGGAAGATGTAAAGGTGTTTTTGCAAAAGCTCAACGCTCGTGCCTCTGGTAGTTTGCACTACCGGCTGCCAACAGAAGCCGAGTGGGAGTATGCGGCCGGGGGCGGTGCCATTGCCAAGCGCAGCCGGTTTGGCAATGGTGAGGATATACTTAATCCGGCGGGGGCCAATTTTTATGGCATTACTGCGGACAAGAAAGCTTATTCCGTAGCGGGTGAGTACCGGGGAAAGACCGTGCGGGTGGGCAGCTTTTCGCCTAACGGGTTGGGTTTGCATGATCTGAGTGGCAACGTGTGGGAGTGGTGCGCCGATTGGTACGGCCCTTACACCCAGGAAGCGCAAACAGATCCTAGTGGGCCTAGCAGCGGTTGGACGCGTGTTTTGCGCGGGGGTAGCTGGTACTTCAATTCGGCGTACTGCCGGGTTGCGCATCGTAATCCCGACATACCCAGCCTTCGGAACAACTATGTCGGCTTCCGCCTTGTTGCCCAGTCGCGGTAGGAATGCATCCGATCCTATTTTTATAAGCAGTTAACCCGTTTTTACTAAGCAATGGCTTTAGCTGAAAAAAATACAATCGATCTGATAATCTTTTCACCCTATCCACTATAAACCGGCAGAACTGAAACAAACACAATATCATGAAAACGCTCTTCTGCCTGTTTGCCTTTGCTTTGCTTGTAGCCGCTCGTCCGGCTGTACCAACTCACCCTTCAGTGGCCTCTGGTCGGGGTTACTACTATGCCGTCGTGTTTAACAACAAGCCAGCGCAGGCCCAGTTTTCCACCGCCTTCTTTGCCGATTGTCAGGAGAACACGCTCTATCAGAGGATTGCCAACTACGCCCAGAACAACGGTTACGGGCAGTACCGGCTGGTAGGACCCTTTGCGCAGACCGAAGTGGAAGCGGCCCGTCAGTACGCCAAACAGCAGTGGTATAACAGCGGCTACGCTGTGGCGGGCGATAACAACTATGTCGGCGACTGCTACTGAGACCGCTATGCAAAGTGGTGAAGGTACATCTATCAGTAATGCCTAAGTAATTTTACCGTTCAGAAAATCAGCCGGCCATTGGCCGGCTGAACTATTGCATCAGAAAGTAACTCTGCGTAAACTTGTTGAATTGGCATATCATATAGAAAATACATAGGCACTACTCACTATACCAATAATAACACTCCGATTATTGACCGTAAGTAATTCCTTAAACTAATTACCAATAAGCCTCTTGTGGCCGAGTGTGTCGGTGATGATTGGACCTTTGGCCGGCCGCCATATCCGTGATCTGGTACATTCAGAAAACTTGGATGCATTGCCGTAACGTACCCACACAATACTGAAACAATGAAGACAAACTACTTGTACTGGCTGATAGTGCTGCTGTCCACCTCCGCTCTAGCCCAGTCTAAAAGCATCAAGATTGTGGGAGGCACCGCGCCGGCGGGCACCGAACGGCGGTTGGCCTTAGTGGTGGGCAACAAAGACTACCGCTTTGTGCGACCCCTAAAGAATCCCCTCAACGATGCCACCGACATGACTAAAGCCCTGCAAACTCTCGGCTTTGCCGTCACTACGGTTACCAATGCCGATTACCGCGCCCTGGTGACTGCCCTTGAGAAATTCCGGAACCAGCTTACCGACGAAACCATCGCGTTGGTGTACTACTCGGGCCATGGCGTCAGCTACAAAGGTAAGGCGTATCTGATGCCCATTGATGCCGAGCTAACGTGCTTGGAACAGGTGGAAGCTAACGGTGTGTCGCTCGACCGGCTGCTGTTCGATATTAGTTCCCGTAATGTGCGCAACAGTTTTGTGTTTCTGGATGCCTGCCGCAGCCTGCCAAACCTGCGTGCCTGCAACGATGCCTCGCGTGATCCAATGGCCGGGGCGGGCCTGGTAAAGCCCACCAACAACCCGCGCGGGAGCATGGTGGTGTACGCGACGGAAGAAGGTAGTACGGCCGACGACAACATAGAGGGGCGCAACGGGCTGTTTACAGAGGCTTTGCTGCACTATCTGACCCGGCCTAACTGGAGCATTCGGGCCATTCTGGACAAGACCGATTCGGACGTGGAGACCCGCAGCAACGGCAAACAGTCGCCGGGGCGTTATGACAAGTTACGGGGCGAGTTTGTGTTTGTGCGGAAAGACAGTGGCTCTACGCCAAATACTGATTTACCTTTTGGACCACAAATGCTATACATAAAAGGTGGAATGTTCCAAATGGGCAGTCAGACAGGCGCTTCTGACGAGAAGCCGGTGCATTCAGTTACGGTTAGCGACTTCTGGATGGGCAAATATGAGGTGACTGTGGCAGAGTTTGCTGCATTCATCCGGGCAACACACTATCAGACTGATGCTGAAAGAGAAGGCTGGAGCCACGTTTGGCCTTTTACAGACTCAACGCTGACCAAGAAAAATGGGGTAAACTGGCTTTGTGATCCGGAGGGCAAAGAGCGGAATCGCAGTGAATATGCGCATCCCGTACTTCACGTTAGCTACAACGATGCCATAGCATATTGTAAGTGGTTAAGTGATGTTACTGGGAAGGTATACCGCTTGCCTACCGAAGCGGAGTGGGAGTTTGCGGCAGGGGGCGGAGCTAACCATAACAGGTATAGCTGGGGCAATGATTTGCCAATTGATGGGCAGGGTGAAAATGTATTTGACAAAACGGCAGATGAGCACTTCCGTATGCCTTTCGTATATTTTAGCTCAAGGGATGGATATGTTTTCACAGCGCCAGTGGGTCAATTTAAGCCCAACACTTTGGGTTTGCATGACATGGGCGGAAACGTATCGGAGTGGTGCCAAGACAGATATCAAGCAGACTACTACACCCACAGCTCAGCTTTGAACCCCACAGGTTCAACCAGTGGCAAGACGCGGGTTGTCCGTGGAGGTAACTGGCTCTCGCCAGCGTGCGAGGTCACGTTTCGGGGTGATGACACCCCCAGCGGCCGGGGCGGCCACTGCGGCTTCCGCGTTGTCGCCCAGATTCAGTAACTGATCGCCCCCAACATACTGATAAGGAATGCCCAATGCCGATTATAAACACCATAAAACTCATCATTCAAACCTGAAATGACAACTGACAACACCACTAACGATGAAATCGATGGGCAGGTACAGCCAATTAATAAATTCTTAGTGGCCGTCCGGATTAGGGATCAGTGGGGCTTTGCCCTGAACAACGAAAACTACGATCCCGTTTGGCCACCCATGTACGACTCGTTCGTGGTCTTTTTCCACGGCCTCATTGCTGTGCAGTTCGATGGCCAGTGGGGCTTTCTGAATGAGCAGGGCCGGGAGGTAGTAGAGCCCCGGTATGAGGCTATCGAATTTGAGTCGGCTGATCCGCTGATTCGGGTGGTTCGGGAGGGTAAAGTAGGATTCATCAATCGGCGGGCCGATGAAGTGATTACCTGCCAGTATGCCGCCTGCACTGAGTTTAACGAATCGGGGTTTGCCGCCTACCAGGACGAATCTGAACTATGGGGGCTGCTGCGGCTGAACGGGCAACCAATTTGCCCGGCTCAGTATGACCACATCAACGCTAATTCGGCCTACGATGGTCTCAATATGTTTCTGGTGGGGCGGAGCAACCTGTATGGCCTGCTGAATGAGCAGGGTGCGGAGGTCATTCCCTGTATGTATGACGATTGCACCGGGTTCAGAAACAACGCAATTTTAGTGCAGCGCGACGACCACTGGGCCATCGTTACGCTCAACCACCAGTTCATCACTGATTTTGACTTTACCAACTGGAACGATACGCAGGTTAAAACCGGCTGGCTTCTGGAGAAAGCGGGCAAGTGGGGTTTCGTGAACGAAAAGGGCGAAGAAATAATCCCGATTCAGTATGAGGCCATTCACGAACTGGCCGAAGGGGTGTTCGCCGTGCTCGATACCAATGGCCTGGTAAGTGGCTTCGATGCTGGGGGCAACTTGCGAACGCTGCTTCCTGAACTGTCCTGATTCTAACCCGGCTAATTACCCTTAAGCTGCTCATGTTTCACTTTTTCACTACTTCTACCATGCAAAAATTTCATTGCTTCCTGTTTGGGGGCCTGCTGCTGCTTACCGTAGCCGCCTGGGCTGAGTCGCCCAAAGGCGTGGCGGTATCCAAAGTCTATGCCGTATTGGTTGGTGTCGATAAGATCGCTGCCTATAAAGATGTTCCGCCCGTTATGGCTGCTGAAGATCTGGCCAATGTGCGAAAGTTTCTGGAAAAGCAAACTATGGGCGTAATTTTCAATCCCGACCAGATTGTTACTTTGCTCAACGAGCAGGCCACGAACGATAACGTCCGGAAAGCCCTGCAAAAAGCGTTTAAAGAAGCGGATTCGGACGACAAAGTGGTGCTGTATTATTCGGGCCGGGGGCTGGCGAGCGGGCAACTGCTGCTCAACGACTATAGCGGCCCCATTGCCGAAGCCCGCACCGGGCAAACGCGCCACCTGGTAGCAAAGGCCGATTCCTTCATTGTGTTGCGAGCCAAACAGGTTTCACAACCGGGCGAGCTTTCGCTCGGGGAAATAAACGAGTTGCTGGCGTCTTCAAACGCCGGGCAGGTACAGGTTTGGATCGATGCCTGCTACGCCGGCGCGTGGGTAAAGCCCCAATTGCTTCCCAAGTCATCCAGAAAGAGCTTGCACATACTGGCCAGTTCGTATCCCGACGAACTTTCTTTCTCGGATATGACACCCAAGGGAGGGCGGTTTACCAACAGGTTGCTGGAGGCACTGGCCGGCTCGGCCGATTACGATCGAAACCGGGAGGTTACCGTGGGCGAGGCAATGCGTTACGTCACTGAAAAGGCGTATGGTACCGATCAGCATCCGCAACTGCACGGCTCCTACCGCACGAGCGACGTTATGTGCGAATTGCCCAAGGATTATTACGGTTCGTCTGCTTACCGGCCCTCTCGGTCTATATCCATCTGGCCAAGAGAGGGCAGGCTGAAAGGGTTGCTGCCCACCAGCTTCTCACTCAGAGCATACATGCCCACCATCGGCGATCAGGGCGAGACCGGCACGGATGTTGCCTGGGCGGTATGCTACGCGCGCACCATCATGGAAGCCCGGCGGCAGAAGCTGGCGGGGCAGCAGGAGGCTATTGATGCACTACGGTTTTCGCCTACGTACATCTATGCCCAAATTAAAGCGAGTACCGATACAAACTGCCAGAATGGGGCCAGGCCCAGTGATGCCTTGCTCCTGGTGCAGGACCGGGGGGCTGTTCTGGCAACGGACTTGCCCAATGCCGACTGCAACGTCAATGTAGCGCCTTACCACGAGCGGGCAGCCCAGTACCGCATCGGTAACTCCTGGCAATTACCTGCCGACAAGATCCCTGCCGATGAACGTATCTACCGGATGAAACAGGCTCTGGTTGAAACAAACAACGCATTGGTCATTGGCATGATGATACCCAGGTCATTCATGCAAGCGGGCGAATTTTGGAAGCCTGCTTCAGAAGAGAACCTACAGAACGCAGTGGGTGGTCACGCATTGGTAGTAGTGGGCTATGACGACAATAAAAACGGCGGCTCGTTCCTGCTGGCTAACTCCTGGGGCACCGGCTGGGGCCAGCAGGGCTATACCTGGGTACGCTATAATGATCTAACCCATTTTACCCCCTATGCATACTGTTTGACAGACCCCACGCAATAGAAAAAAATGAATTACAATTGGTATGAAACAAGTACTCACCCTGCTGGCACTGGTGTTGCTCACCAGTGCCAGCTTTGCCCAGACCACGGCCTCTGAATGGTTTAATAAAGGCTATGCCGCTACCGACTACAACGAACAGATTCGCTGCTATACAGAAGCTATTCGCTTAGACCCTACGTATGCGGCTGCCTACAACAACCGGGGCAATACCAAGTACAACTTAGGCCAGTACCAGCCGGCGATCTATGATTTTGATGAAGCTATTCGCTTAGACCCTACGTATGCCTATGCCTACAACAACCGGGGCTTGACCAAGTACAACTTAGGCCAGTACCAGCAGGCGATTAATGACTACGATGAAGCTATTCGCTTAGACCCTACGTATGCCTATGCCTACAACAACCGGGGCTGGGCCAAGCACAACTTAGGCCAGTACCAGCAGGCGATCTATGATTATGATGAAGCTATTCGCTTAGACCCTAAGAATGCCTATGCCTACAACAACCGGGGCTGGGCCAAGCACAATTTAGGCCAGTACCAGCCGGCGATCTATGATTATGATGAAGCCATTCGCTTAGACTCCAAGTTTGCCAAATCCTATCTGAACAAGGGTCAGGCGCTGGTGGCCCTCAACCGCTGCCAGGAAGCACTGGAGTTTTTCCGCCAGGGGGAGGGCTTAGATAATAGTTTAAACTACCACCTTCAAGATAAACAGAAAGCCCAGCAGTGTGCCACGTCTACAGTGGTGACACCGTCCGTTCCGCCTTCTACTTCCTCAGCGGGCAAGCGCTATGCTCTGGTGATCGGCAACTCCAGCTACCGCTATGTCTCCTCTCTGGCTCGTCAGCCCCGTAGTGATGCCGAAACCATGGCCCGCCGGTTCACTGAACTGGGTTTTACCGTTACTACCGCCTACGACCTTAAATCCAAAAGCGAGCTGGAAACAACCGTCTTCGACTTTGCCGACAAAGCGCGCCAGGCCGATATGGTTGCTGTCTATTATGCTGGACACGGCATGGAGTTCGGGGGGCACAACTACCTCATCCCCACCGAAGCTAAACTCGAACGCGACGAGCGGGCCGAGGTGGAAGCCCTCTCGCTGGACTATTTGCTGGCCCGGCTGGGGCGTAGCCAGGCCCGTTTGTCGCTGGTGATGCTGGATGCCTGCCGCAACAACCCCTTCGAGGGCCGCAACCGCGACCTGGGCGACGGCGACTACCGAGCCTTCAAAATCGTAGGGGCGGCTCCACCGCGCAATGTGATGGTGTTTTATGCTACGCAACCGGGCCGGGTGGCTACCAACGCCGGCGTATTTGCCGACGCGGTCCGGCAGCACCTGCAACGGGGCACGCGGCTGACCGAGTTTCTGATGAACGTAACCAACACGGTGGATCAGCGTACTGGCCAGAGCCAGGCTCCCTTCCAAAGCGGTACACTTTTCGGCGATTTCACTTTTTAGCAGCCTTAGAAATAACAGGTACCTACGGCTAATAAAACTTACTCATGCATACGACCGCCGGAATTGAGAAAATAGACCTATCCGCTACACCCATAGCCGGGCATCTTGACTCGATCAACGCCCTGGCGCTGAGTTCGGATGGTCAGTGGCTGGCGACGGCTGGACTGGATGGGATAAAAGTATGGGAGCTGGCCACGGGCCGGGTGCTGCGTACGCTGACGATTGGACATAGTATCCATCAGTATATCCAGATGTACCACCTTTCCTTCTCTCCGGACAATAAGCAGCTCTATTTCGCTTTTGACAACGGGTGGGAGGAGGTCAATATTAGCTCCTGGGAGGTGGCAACCGGGCAGCTCATCGATACCATCGTGTTGCCAGAAGCCCTTCAGCCGGGCTCCCCGCATGATTACGGCTGGGTGAACGGCCATTTGGCAGTCCTGTGGTGGGATGAAGAAAAACACACCATCTACAACATCAAAACCTGGCAAGTGCTGTTTTCCGTTCCTGCTTCTGAACAGACCTCCCAGTGGCCTGTATACTTGAGTCCGGACGGAGCAACACTTATTGTGCATGACCGAATGAATCAGACACTTACCTATCTGGCTTTGCAGACTGGCCAGGAAATCGCCCACTACCCATTTGAGCATGACTTTATAAACGCGTTTGCACTCAGTTCTAAGGGTAATTTACTGGCTGTAGTTGAGACTCGTTCCAATAGAGCCATTCAGGTGATTGACGTAGAAACAGGGTACATACAGGTATCTATTCCCTTAGTGGACGGCGATTATGTTAATAGGGTTTGTTTGCGGAGCGATGGGCAAATGCTGGTAGGTTGCGGCAGCCGTGGTCAACTCAAGATGTGGGACACGGCTTCGGCTCAGCTTGTATGGGAATGTACAGGTATATTGACCGATAGATTCCCAAACTGCCTAGCCATTAATGGTCAACAATTAGCAATAGGCATGGACAGTTATTCGCACACTATGGTGTGGGATGCGCAGCAAGGCAGTCTACTTTTTGATATTTATTATGACGATGAACGTGATCCTTATGATAAAGTGGATGGCGTTGGCTTTGACGAAGCAGGTAATCGACTGATTTTTATTGGCCGAGGAAGGGTATACATTATCGATACCCAATCGGGCCAGGAACTGAAAAAGCAATCATTCAGACTTGCTGATGTGGGCTATAATGATAGTTTTCCCGAAAGTGCTTACTTTCCTCCAGAAAGCAATCAGGTAGTTACTACTTACGAGAACGGAACAATTGCCTGGTGGGACATTAACGTTGGACCCGTTTTATATCCATCAAAACCTCCCTACAAAGGGCTTATTTATCCCGACCCTCTGAGAACGATTGCTGCCCATTCAAAGGTGTTGGTTGGTGAGCAATGGCTGGGCGGTATTGCCTCCCTTTGTTTCAGCACGGACGGCAGCCAGCTCTACTCAGCCGGCCTCTATGACCGGCAGCTTAAACACTGGCATGTTGCCAATACGCAACTCCTCAACGCCGTTGCTCTTGCCCAAATCCCAGCCCAAGTTTACGCTATTCACCAAAGCCACTACCTGGTGGTTATGCTGGTGAGTAACACCGTAGAGATTCGCCACGCCGACACATTCGAGCTACTAGCCGTACACGAAAATGTGGGCTTTTACACCGATGCGCTGTTTACTCCGCTCTTAACGCCTGATGGTCGTTTTGAAATCTACCCCTACTGGCGGTGCTTTTTTGTCAGGCAGCGAGGAGAGGCCAACAATTTGGGAACCTTTGCGGCCCACAAAGATTAACTGCCAAACTCACTACTTTTTGTAACTTACTCGTCGTATGTACGCGCTGTTCACTCATCTTTTTCTCCTGCTGGGCATCTTGCTGCCGTTTGGCCCGTGCCTGGCCCAGTCCCGCAGCATCAAAATTGTAGGGGGCACCGCGCCGGCGGGCACCGAACGGCGGCTGGCCCTGGTGGTGGGCAACAAAGACTACCAGCACGTGCGGCCCCTGAAGAACCCCCTCAACGATGCTCAGGATATGAGCCGCGCCCTGGAGACGCTGGGCTTTGAGGTCATCACCCTCACCAACACCACATTCCCCCAGCTCACGGCCGGCCTCAACCGGCTCAAGGATAAGCTAACCACCTCCGACGTGGTGGTCATCTACTACTCCGGCCACGGACTGAGCTACGCCGGCAAGAACTACCTGCTGCCCATTGATGCCGACATCCGCTGTCTGGAGCAGGTGGAGGAATACGGCATCTCGCTCAACCGTATTCTGAGCGACATATCGGCCCGCCGGGTGCAGAACAGCTTTGTGTTTCTTGATGCCTGTCGCAACCTGCCCAACCTGCAGGTGTGCGACAAAACCAGCAAAGACCTGGTAGCCGCCGGCGGGCTGGTGCGGCCTACCAACAACCCCCGTGGTAGTATGGTGGTGTATGCTACGCGGGAAGGGAGTACCGCCGACGACAACGTAAGCGGGCGTAACGGGCTGTTTACCGAAGCGCTGTTGCAGTACCTGTTACGGCCCAACTGGGGTATCCGCAGCATGCTCGACGAGACGACAAAAACAGTGGTCAGCAAAAGCGGAGGGGAGCAGCGGCCGGGCCGTTACGACGAGTTGGAAGGCGACTTTGTGTTTGTTCTGAAACCGGCGGAAGTGCCTTTGGTGGAAAAAAGGACATCCGGTGCTGATGCAACGGTTACGCGTACAGCACCTGCCGGAGAATCCGTAAAATCTGAAGTGGCTACGGCCCGGCCGCAGAAGTTTCTGGAGCTGCCCTTTGCGGAGTTGGTGTATGTGCCGGGCGGCACCTTTCAGATGGGCGATACCCGCAACGAAGGGTACGCGGATGAAACGCCGGTTCATACCGTCACGGTCAGCCCATTTCTGATGGGGAAGTACGAAGTAACCCAGCGGCAGTGGGAAGATATAATGGGCAGCAATCCGTCTCGCTTTAAAGACTGCCCGGACTGCCCGGTCGAGCAGGTATCCTGGGAGGAGGTACAGGTGTTTTTACAGAAGCTGAATGCCCGCACGGGTGGCAAGTACCGCCTGCCCACAGAGGCCGAGTGGGAGTATGCCGCCGGCGGGGGCGCGGTGGCCAGGCGGAGCCGGTTCGGCAACGGGCAGGATGTCCTGGACCCCGCACAGGCGAACTTTGATGGAAGTGAGCAGTATAAGCAGGGGTATTCGGTCGCCGGTGAGTATCGCGGAAAAACGGTACGGGTGGGGAGTTTCGGTGCTAACCCGCTGGGGCTGTACGACATGGCGGGTAATGTATGGGAGTGGTGCCAGGATTGGTTCGGCAGCGACTACTACGCTCGTAGCAGTAGCCACAATCCTGCCGGCCCTGCAACGGGCACTCATCGGGTATTGCGGGGCGGTAGCTGGCTCCTCAGCCCGCGGAGCTGCCGGTCGGCGTACCGCAGCAACGGCACCCCCGGGGCCCGAGACAACGACTTTGGCTTCCGTGTCGTGTCCCCCGTTCAGTAGCAGGCATCCGGTCCAATTCCGGTTGAGCAAGGGGGCAGTGAGGGCGTCTCATGGAGGGAGCGGTTCGGCCGGCGGAGCGCCGAACCCGCGACCGGAAAGAGTCGCCCGAACGGGATTTGGTAACCCCGTCGCTTCAAACCCAATCGTTACGCAGCAAGCTGGTACGTCTAAAACTGATTGGTGAGCGTTGAGCCGGAATTGATAGTAGGTTTTACATAAAATTAGAATTGATAAACAAAGCACTAACTCTAAAATAAACGCCATGCGACAATGCCTGCTGATAACCTGCTATGTCATGAAAGCACATTCATCACTGAGTCTGCTTTTGCTGCTGGCCGTTACGCTGAGGACCCTGGCGCAGTCTGACCCGCGCAGTCTGAAAACAGTGGGAAACGCGACCACCGGCAAACGTACAGCGCTGGTGATCGGCAACGCAACCTACGTCCATGCCGGTACGTTGCGCAACCCGCTCAACGACGCACAGGCCATGAGCCAGACCCTGCAAAAGCTGGGCTTCGCCGTCACCCAACGCACCAACCTCGACCGGGCCGGGCTGGAGAGTACCATCAATACCTGGGGCAAGAGCTTAGGGCAGTACGAGGTAGCCCTGTTCTATTACGCCGGCCACGGCATAGAGGCAGGCGGCACCAACTACCTGGTGCCCATTGATGCTCACCCGCAGAATCAGGCGCAGGTGAAATTTCATGCCACTCCGCTGGATATGGTGACCGGCTGGATGGAAGAGAATCGTGTCCGAACCAACATTGTGCTGTTGGATGCCTGCCGTGACAATCCGTTTGCCCGTTCTTGGAGCCGAAGCACAACCGGGGGCGGTTTAGCCAATATAACCGCTCCCAGCGGAACCTTCATCGGGTTTGCTGCTTCGCCGGGGAAGACGGCCGCAGACGGCGACCGCACCAACGGGCTGTACACCGAAGCCATCCTGCAGGTGCTAAACACGCCTGATCTGACTATAGACCAGATTTTTAACCGCGTAAACCAGTATGTGCGCCGGCAGAGCGGTGGCACGCAGATCCCGTTCAAAAACTCCTCGCTGGAGGATGATTTTTATTTTACCATAACCTCGCCCAAACGCGAGTCGGAACCCAATACCCCGCCCATTACTCGTTCACAGAAATTTTTGGAGCTGCCTTTTGCGGATCTGGTGTATGTGCCGGGCGGTACCTTTCAGATGGGCGATACCCGCAACGAAGGTGCATCGGATGAAAAGCCGGTCCACAGCGTCACAGTCAGTCCGTTTCTGATGGGCAAGTACGAAGTGACTCAGCGGCAGTGGGAAGCCGTGATGGGCAGTAACCCTTCACACTTCAAAGACTGTCCGGACTGCCCGGTGGAGCTAGTCTCTTGGGATGATGTACAGGAGTTTTTGCAGAAGCTTAACGCTCGAGCCTCTGGCGGGCTGCGCTACCGGCTGCCCACCGAAGCCGAATGGGAGTATGCAGCTGGGGGTGGGCCTGTAGCTAACCGCAGCCGCTTTGGCAACGGTAAGGATATACTCAATCTGGCTGGAGCCAATTTTGATGGTAGCACTGCGTACAAGAAAGTTCATTCTGTAGCGGGTGCTTACCGGAGGAAGACGGTGGTAGTAGGCAGTTTTTCGCCTAACGGGTTGGGTTTGCACGATATGAGTGGAAACGTAGAGGAGTGGTGTAGTGACTGGTACGGGTCTTACAGTGGGGAAGCCCAGGCCGACCCTACCGGTCCGGCTGATGGCAACAAACGCGTACTGCGCGGGGGCTGCTGGAACCTCCACCCGGCGTTCTGCCAGGTCGCGTATCGGCACTACGACACCCCCAGATACCTATACGCCGGCGTCGGCTTCCGCGTCGTCGCCCAGCTTCAGTAAGTTGGCACGTTCAGATTCTGTTGAGCAAGGGGGGAGTGAGGGGGTCTCATGGAGGGAGCAGTTCGGCGGGCGGAGCGCCGAATAGGCGGCCGAAAAGAGACGCCCGAACGTTTTTTCGATTTGGCGAAGCGTAGGGAGCAGCTACTGTTTAGAGTATGCCCAACAATTTTTTTGTGAACCGATAAGGTTTTGCCGGCCGTGGCTATTCAGAGACACAACCAAACCATTTTCCAGTTATGTCTCTAATGCGCTTTAGTGTACTTATCTGCACCTTTCTGTATGTTTCTGTGTCGGCTTCGGCAGCCGCCCCATCCCCCGGCAAAGGTATTCAGTTTGCCGCTGTTACCTGGAAAGAAGCCCTGCAACAGGCCAAAACCAGTCGGAAACTAATCTTTGTGGATGCCTATGCCAGTTGGTGCGGTCCCTGCAAACTAATGGCTGCCCGCGTTTTTACCGACGATAAGGTGGCGGCTTATTATAACGAGCAGTTCATCAATGTCAAAATGGACATGGAGTCGGAGGAGGGTGAGGTGTTCGGCGAAAGCTATCCGGTAGAGGCTTATCCCACGTTTTTGTTCATCGACGGCGAGGGCAAGCTGGTACACCGCCAAACGGGTGCCATGCCGGCCCAGGAATTTATCCAGTTGGGAGAGGATGCCCAAAATCCTGAAAAACAAACGTCGGCGATCGAGCAGCGTTTAAAAGCCAACCTGAACACGCCGGAGGGGGTTACCGCCTATCTGGAGTACCTGGCGGATAATGACCAGCCGACTGATTCTGTGGCGGAGGCTTATTTTAAGCAAATACCCCCACGCGACTGGATGCTGACCGCCAACTGGGAGTTGCTTGACGACTACATTAAGTCGGCCGGCTCACCGGTTATCCGCCACATCGAAGAACACCGACCGGAGTTTGAAGCGGGAATCGGCCGTTCAAAACTGAACGAAAAACTTCAGGCTTTGTATAAGAAATCTATTAAAAACCTGCTGGCCGAAACACCCTTAGACACGACCGCTTACCGCGATATGACCAACCGTCTGCTGTTGTCTCTTAAAGAAGAAAATAAACCGAAGGTCAGGTTTTACCTGGCTATGGCCGCTTATGCCAGCCGGAAAGATACCGTAGGTTTAATAAACGAGACCATTCGCTATGTGGAAATAGAGAATCCGGATGTTGACAAGCTTAAGGAGTATGCCCACATGTTTTATAAAGAGTTCGAGAATTCACCTTTGGCACAAGCCAAGGCGTTGGAGTGGTCTAGAACGGCCACCGAAATCGAATCTGATTACGACGCTCTGTCGCAGTATGCGCTGAGTCTCCATCGTGCCGGACAAACCCAGCAAGCGCTTCTCTACGCACGAAAAGCGGTAGAGGAAGCCCGGACCTCAGAGGATGGGGATTACCGGAAAATGAAAGCACTTATTGCGCGGCTGTCTCCCCAAAAGCCTGTCCGGAAAAAAGCCGTTCCCTTGCGGGCAAAGCGAGGCTGAGCACCGCCCGGCCTTGCCGTGTGCGTCAGGCTCATGTCGTTCAGGATTAACAGGTTATTTAACCTGAAGTACGGCTAATATGACAGAAATGACGTCATTTTTCTGTATTCTTGTACATGACAAGTTGGCCTTTGCGGCTTACAGAAACATACCCACCATGATTACAGGGAAAGAGTTGATGGATTTAGGCTATAAGCCGGGTAAATGGTTTAAGGACGCCATTGATTTTGCCAACCGGCATCAGCTATCGGGCGAGCGTTTGATCGCCTATTTGCAAACGGTTGCCCCCAAAACAATTGAACCGCATAGCGAGCCTGTTCCTTTTTACCAGAATATCAAAGCGGACACAGCTGACGAAATCAGCAACGTGCAGAGCGTACTCGATACCATGCAGGTGCTGATGAAAACCCCAACGGTGGTGGGTGGGGCAGTAATGCCCGACGCCTGCCCCACCGGTGAGGTAGGGCAGATTCCCGTGGGAGGGGTGGTTGTCGCCAAAAATGCTATACACCCCTCCATGCACAGCGCCGACATTTGCTGCTCGGTGATGATGACCAACTTCGGTCATCGGTCGCCGAAATCTGTGTTGGATGCGGCCCATTCCGTCACGCACTTCGGCCCCGGCGGGCGCGAGGAGTTTTCTGAACTGCCCAGGGACTTCATCGAGCAAATGACCGCCAACCGCTATTTGAAAAATGAGAAAAGCAGAACCTTTGCTACTCACCACTTAGGCACGCAGGGCGACGGAAATCATTTCCTGTTTGTTGGGCAATCGAAGCGAACCGGCGAAACCATGATGGTCACTCATCATGGCAGCCGTGGCTTCGGGGCAAATCTATACACCCAGGGTATGAGAATGGCGGACTTTTTCAGACGAGAACTGTCGCCTGACACCCTGGAGCGAAATGCCTGGATACCCTACGATACCGACGAAGGCAAAGACTACTGGGAAGCCTTGCAACTGGTTCGGGCCTGGACAAAGCTAAACCATACGACTATCCACGAGGCAACCGCCCAGGCGCTCAACGCCGATGTGGTTGACCGATTCTGGAATGAGCACAATTTTGTGTTTAGAGACGGGGACCTGTTTTACCACGCCAAAGGGGCCACTCCCCTCGACGATAAATTTGTTCCCGACTCCAAAGATGGGTTGCGTCTGGTGCCCCTGAACATGAGTCAGCCGGTTCTGATCGTGAAAGGTTCAACTACGCAGAACAACCTGGGATTTGCACCGCATGGGGCCGGCAGAAATATGAGCAGAGGGCGACACAAAAAAATGAACGCGCACAAGACGATAGACCAGATTTTTGCCGAAGAGACCAGGGGCCTGGATGTTCGTTTTTTCTCGAACCATATCGACATATCGGAACTGCCCAGCGCCTACAAAAACGCCGAACGGGTAAAACAACAAATGCAGGAGTTTGGTCTGGGCGAGGTTGTGGACGAGATAATCCCCTACGGCTGCATTATGGCGGGCGACTGGGAAAGAGCCGCCCCCTGGCGACATAAAGAAAAACAGCAATCGATTTGATTATGTACTACTTACCCACTCGGCTTTGTACACTGTTTGTATTGCTTTTTATAACGGTCTGCCCAGCACCGGCGCAGAAAAGCATTAAGATTGTCGCCAATGGCCAGGCCCCGGCCGGTACCGAACGGCGGCTGGCCCTGGTGGTGGGCAACACCCGCTACAACCGCCCCGGCGCTATGCTTGCCAACCCCGGCAACGATGCCGATGCTATGGCGGCCATGCTCGACAAGCTGGGCTTCGAGGTCATTAAACGCAAAGACCTCGACCGGGTAGGCTTTGAGCAGGCTATCGATAATTTCGGCAAGCGCCTGGCCAACTATGATGTAGGCCTGTTCTACTTCTCCGGCCATGGCCTGCAATACGAGGGCGAAACATACCTGGTGCCCACCGACGAAAACATGGCAGCCCCGGCGCAGATTGGCTACCACTGCGTAAACCTGGGTCGGCTGCTGTCGGCCATGGAAGGCTCCGAAGCCCAAACTAACATTGTCATGCTCGATGCCTGCCGCAGCAACCCCTTTCCGAAAGCAAAAAAGGGACCTTTGACGGATGGTGGACTGGCCATTCCGCGCAATCCACCCGGAACCATTGTAGTCTATGCGACCAGCGCCAACAGCACCGCCGACGACAACCCAGGCGAAACCAACGGCCTGTTCACAGGTCAACTGCTACGCTACATAGGTCAGCCAAACCGCACACTTTCCCAGATATTAATCGACACGCGCCGGAGCGTGTATGACCGGAGCAACAAACGTCAGCTTCCGGCAGACTACAGTCAGTTGCTGGGCGATTTCGTGTTTGTTGAACAACGTAAAGACGCGGAAAAATCACAAGAAGCCAATGAAATTGCTGAAGGTGTTCAAGCTTTTGAAAATAAAGAATACAGTCGAGCTTTCTCCCTCCTTTCTCGCCATAGTCATCTGCTTGATGCTGCTTCTCAAGCTAGGTTAGGAGCGATGTATTATAATGGGGAGGGGGTAGCAGTCGATTACATTAAGGCTGAAATTTGGTTTAGAAAAGCGGCTGAGCAAGGAAATGCAAGGGCTAAAAACGGTTTAGGAAATTTATACTGGTTCGGACGGGGTGGATTAACCAAAGATCCTATTGAGGCATTACGCTGGTTTAAAGAATCTGCAAATCAAGGCGACCCAAGGGGCCAGTACAGTCTGGGTGTCATGTATGAGAACGGCTATGGAGTGGCTCGGGACTATGGCCAAGCCGTGAGCTGGTACCGCAAGGCTGCTGAGCAGGGCCATGCCCCAGGGCAGACTAATCTGGGCTATATGTATAGGAACGGCTATGGAGTGACTCAGGACTATAGTCAGGCGGTGAGTTGGTACCGCAAAGCCGCTGAACAGGGTGATGCCCCAGGGCAGACTAATCTGGGCTATATGTATAGGAACGGCTATGGAGTGACTCAGGACTATAGTCAGGCGGTGAGTTGGTACCGCAAAGCCGCTGAGCAGGGCCATGCCCCAGGGCAGACTAATCTGGGCAACATGTATCGGGATGGCAAGGGTGTCACTCAGGACTATGGGCAGGCGGTGAGTTGGTACCGCAAAGCCGCTGAACAGGGTTATGTTCGAGGGCAGGTTAATCTGGGCTATATGTATGAGAACGGCTATGGAGTGACTCAGGACTATAGTCAGGCGGTGAGTTGGTACCGCAAAGCCGCTGAACAGGGTGATGCCCCAGGGCAGACTAATCTGGGCTATATGTATGAGAACGGCTATGGAGTGACTCAGGACTATAGTCAGGCGGTGAGTTGGTACCGCAAAGCCGCTGAACAGGGTGATGCCCAAGGGCAGACTAATCTGGGCTATATGTATGGGAAAGGCTATGGAGTGACTCAGGACTATAGTCAGGCGGTGAGCTGGTACCGCAAAGCCGCTGAACAGGGTAATGTTCGAGGGCAGGTTAATCTGGGCAACATGTATGAGAACGGCTATGGAGTGACTCAGGACTATAGTCAGGCGGTGAGCTGGTACCGCAAAGCCTCTGAACAGGGTGATGCAGGCGGGCAGGCTTATTTGGGAGACATGTACGAATATGGCAAAGGAGTCACTAAAAACCTGGTTACTGCCATTGAGTGGTATACGAAAGCGGCTCGTCAGAGCAACGACTATGCTCAGAAAGCCCTCAGGCGATTAGGCAAAAGCTGGTAATCAATTACTTATTCATCATATAATTTGTCAGTAGCAAAGCTCCATTTTCTAAGTAAGTCCTTATCTCATCATCACTCCGAGGTACGGAAACTTGCCAACGCATTAAGTATCTTGGACAGCCAAGAAATTATGAACAGCTCAACTATTAAAATAAATTGGCTTGAAATGGATACTACTCACAAAATGGAGGTAATAAATTATTCAGCAGAGCCACTTAACAAAGTTTTTGGCTGGTTACCGCACGATCTGGAAGCTGAGAGGGTGATCTTTTTTCCGGATGCCTGCCCCGGCAAATCGCCGTTGCCGACCGGAACGGTTGTCTTTACCAAACAAGAAAACTGGCGGAAATTTGCCATTTCCGACTGCGGATGCGGCATGCTCTTGTGTGAGGCAAACCTCACCAGAGAGGAGTTTCAGCGGGAGAAGTGGGACAGAATTTACTACGACATTCAGGCTAACAAGAACAAATTGGGCGACTTGGGTTCCGGCAATCATTTTCTTGACGCGCTGGAATCCTACACCGACGACAAACTTTATTTTCTGATTCATACCGGCTCAAGAAACGAATCTAAACTGGTCGACGATCTGGTAGACCAGCCTAAAAAGTTCGACACCAAATTCTATGATGTTTGTAAGTGGGCCAAAGACAATCGCTTTGCCATTTTTAAAATTCTGGAAAAGTACTTCGGACGACTTAATCTCATCCTGGACAAAAATCACAACCACTTCGAACACGCCGACGATGGGGTAATCATTCGCAAAGGAGCCGTCAAAGTAACGCCGGGTGAACAAACAGTAGTACCCTCCAACATGAACGGCGATGTCGTACTTATTTCGGCAACCGAGGAAGTGGAGAGAACATACCATTCGCTTTGCCATGGCACCGGTCGCGTTATGTCGAGAAGCGAAGCCAAAGAGTTTGCTGCCACGTTCGACTACGACGAATTACGCAGGCGAATTTACATTCCGGAGATGATCGCCAATGACAACATCAAAACGGATGCCCCATTCTGTTACCGTGATCTGGATAGCTGCTTAGCCCTCATCGATAATCTAATTATCATCGACAAACGGTTCAGTGTGTTTGCTTATCTGGGACAGATGTAGGGCTGTGAAATAAATCACAAAATATAAGATAGAGTACTCTTTTTTATTAACCGATTACCATAATACATGTCTAAAATTTGAATGTTAGTTTCATATGAAATTTCCGTTTACTCTCACTTTTGGAGTCCCAGCTTTAGTGCTTATTCTATTTTGCCTTTTGTTTTTAACAAAACCAGCTTTAGCTCAACAAACCAAATTATCTAAATCTCCCTTAGCGGGACACTTAAGGACAATATTTACAGTAGATTACACCTCTAACGAACAATTAATAGCATCAGGCGGGAATGACGCAACAATTAAGTTGTGGGATAGCCAGACTGGACAGGTACAGCGGACAATCAGAGTAAATGGAACTTGGGTAAGTTCCGTTTGTTTCAGTCCAAATGGACAGCAACTAATTTCCAGCGGTAACGTGATCGGTCTTGATGATACACTTCGACTCTGGGATGTTCATACCGGAAAGTTGTTACGCAAATTTAATGGCCATAAGAAAGGTGTACATACCGTTAAGATAAGTGCTGATGGACGACTAATTGTTTCGGGAGGTACAGACGAATCAGTTAAAGTATGGGATATACAGACGGGACGAGTACTTTATACACTAAATGGACATTCAGATCAAATATTTTGTGTTTGTTTCAGCCCTGATAGTAAGTTAATAGCCTCTGGAAGTGATGATTTGAGCATTAAGATTTGGGATGTGAGTACGGGGAGATTACAACATACACTTATCGGTCATATTAAATCAAAGAATCTTCACAAAAATATAAATGCTATCAGCTTCAGTCCAGATGGCCGACAGTTAGTTTCAGCCGGCGGAGATAGCACAGTCAGGCTTTGGGATGTACAAACCGGACAACTGTTACGTACATTCTCAGGGCACAAAGGATACGTATTCAACGTTGAATTTAGTTCCGATGGCCGGCAGCTGATTTCTGCAAGCACCGACAAAACGCTCAAAACATGGGATATTCAAACGGGGCAACTGCTTAGAACACTGACTGACCATGAAGGTGATGAGGGAATCATTAGCGTTAGCCCGAATGGTAAACGGCTTGATATTAGAATAAAAAAATCAACGCTCACAATTTGGGATATACAAACCGGGAAACTGGAGCGTACAATGGCAGGTACAAATCACAATCACATCCAAGGTGACATTTGTTTCAGCCCTGATGGTAAGTCGATGGTGGAGATTGAAGATGAAAATTATTCAGCATTTAATCTTTGGGACGTACAGACAGGGAAACTTCTGCATACTATGACTGGACCTGAAAACTCTATATATTCTTCCTGTTTTAGTCTAGATGGGCAGCAGGTAATATATGGAGGCCGTGACAGTACACTTAAGGTTTGGGACGTGAAGACAGGAAAGGTTAAACGGCTGATCAACGGACAAACCAGCTATGTACAACTCATTCATTTAAGTCCAGATGGTCGACTTTTAGTTACCTTATCTGATAAGGAAATTAACTTAGTAGATATGAAAACAGGACAATTATTACGAAAGTGGTCAGCTCATAAGCAAATGATATATGATGTTAATATTAGTCCTGATGGCAGGCACTTAATATCCGCTGGTGGTGATAGTACAATAAAAATCTGGGATATAACAATAGGAAAGTTACTGCACACCCTTACCGGTCATAATAAAAGTGTTTACAGGGTTTGTTTTAGTCCTGACGGTAAACAGATAGTATCTTTGGATGGAAACGATACGGTCAAGCTATGGGATGTGCAGACAGGTAAGTTATTGCATACAGCGACAACATCTGCACTTAAATTTCATTATACTGCAGAAGGTCAATGGTTAATAATATACGGTTTCAATAAGATTGAAATTCGTAATGCCAAGACGCTAGCCCTGGTTCAAACCTATGAAAATAACGGCTACTTCACGGATCTGAATTTTACACCGCCCATTACTCCTGATGGGAAGTATGAAATTTATCCATATTACCTCTCTTTCTTTGTAAAAGAAGCTAAGCCTTCTTTACAAAATAAACTAATAAGCGCGGTCTCCCGACCAACGATCACCTGGGAGACACCCAATACTGAGCGAATTACCGTCAGCCAGAGTACTTTTACCGTAAAAGCCTGCGTACAGGGCACAGGCGTAAGTCAATACAACCTTGTACATAATAGGCAATCACTCAGCAATCGTTCTATCAAGATTGCGTCCTGCCCTTTAGCCGTTGAGCAGACCGTAACCCTACAAGCGGGTTTGAACGAATTCTATATAACAGCGACCAACGAAGGCGGTACCAGCACCTCGGAGCGTCGTTATATTACCTATCAGCCCGCTCAGTCTACAACGCCTTCTATGGCATCGGCAACTACTACTCAGAAACGGCTGGCTCTGGTGATTGGCAACGCACGCTATACACATGCCGGTACGCTGGCCAACCCTGTCAACGACGCAGAAGCCATACGGCAGGTTCTAAAAGAAAGTGGCTTTGAGGTGCTATTCTATACCAACCTGGACAAAAAAGGCATGGTAGCCGCCATTCAGGAGTTTGGCCAGAAATTAAAAGACTACAACGTGGGGTTGTGTTACTATGCCGGACATGGCACATTTCTCAATGGTACTAACTATTTCCTACCGGTAGATGCCAATCCAAGAAGTGCAGATGAGGTAGAGTTTGAAGGACTGCCCACAACGCGGCTTATCCGCAAGATGGAAGAAACCAACAGGCAGACCAACATTCTGCTGTTTGATGCTTGCCGCAACAACCCCTTTGAACGCAGTTGGGGCCGGACACTGGGCGAGACGGGCGGCTTCGCCTTACTACCGCCCCCGAAAGGAACGCTCATTGCCTATGCTGCATCCGAAGGCGAACAAGCCGCCGACGCGGGCCGTAACCAGACAAACAGCCCATTTGCAGCAGCCTTTGTGAAATACGTCCGACAGGGAGGATTGTCGCTGTCCCAGATACTGCTGCGGGTGCGCCGGGAGGTGGAGGAAGTCACCAAGGAGCGCCAAACTACGCAGGAGGTCAATATGTTGAGAGATGATTTTTATTTTAAATAATAATTTAATAATTGATTAACTATCCTGTTTATGTATCCACTATTTACTAAATCTGCAGCACTAAATGGGTTTATTCTGATCTTTTTATGGTGCTCGATCCCAATAGTTTGTGCTCAGCAAATAGACCTTTCTCAAACCCATATGGCGGGGCATTTGCAGGCTATCAATTCAGTAGCGTATAGCCCAGATGGCAGGTATCTGGCTTCAGGCAGTGATGATCAGACTATTAAGCTGTGGGATACTCAAACGAACCGACTTATACGCACACTGACAGGGCATTCTGATGCAATCAAGTCTGTTCGCTTTAGTCCAGACGGCAAAATACTTGCCTCCGGTAGCCTTGATAAATCGATTAAACTTTGGAATGCTATTACCGGGCAACTTTTACAGACACTCTCCGAAGAAGGGAGTATTTTTTCAATTGATTACAGTCCTAATGGGAGACAACTGGTTACAGGAACTCGAGAGGGTGCTGTGAAAATTTGGGACTTACAAACCGGGAAAGTACTGAAAACTTTAAAAGGACAAAGTGGTCATACTTCCGTTGTTAAGTCCGTAAATTTTAGCCCGGATGGTAGATTAATTGCAACAGCCAGCGCCGATAAAACCATCAAACTTTGGGACACACAAACAGGAGAGTTATTGAATACCTTAACTGAACATAAAGAAACAATAAATGAAGTTAGTTTTAGTCCAGATGGGAAACAACTTATTTCAGGCAGCGATGATAAAACTATTAAATTATGGGATACTCGATCAGGTAAACTATTGCGTAGTGTAGGTGGAGGATATCATGATAATTATGTATCATCGGTTAGTTTTAGCCCGGATGGTAAGCTGTTTTTGTCGGCAAGTTCATCGTTTGGCTCAGGTACTAAACTGATGTTGATGAATGCTCAATCTGGCGAGCTAGTCCGAAGTATTGCATTGAGTTTTGGTTCTGTCTATTCAGTCATCTTTAGTCCAGATGGCAAACAGTTTGTTTCGGCAGGTACAGATAGGAACATTAAAATTTGGGATACTCAACAAGGTACCGTGGAGTTTACGCTCAATCATTCTAATTCTTTATTATCAGTTCGTTTTAGTCCCGATAGTAAGCAGTTTGTCTCCGCTGGGTATGATAAAACGATTAAAGTTTGGGATACAAATAACAAGAAGTCAATAGTTGAATTTAAACATAATGATGTAGTACGATCGGTTATGTTTAGTTCCGATGGCCTGAAATTATTATCTGCAAGTGATGATAAAAGCATAGTAATCTGGGATGTAAAAACCGGAAAAAAAGAAAATACGCTATTAGCACACTCTGACATAGTATATTATGCTTGCTTTAGCCCTGATGACAAGTTGGTAGCGTCAGGGAGTGCTGATAAGACTGTAAAAATATGGAATGCCAAACGAGGCAAGCTACTGCAAACACTAAGCGGGCATGAGGGTGTAATATTTTCAACAAGTTTCAGTCCGGATGGACAACTATTAATTGCAGGCAGTTCAGACGAAACAATTAAAGTTTGGAATGTTCAGAATGGCCAACTTTTGAGAACACTAACAGGACACAAGGGGTCTGTATCTTTTGTTGGTTTTAGTCCGGATGGTCAGCTTATAGCATCGTCTGGCGTTGATAATACTATAAAACTTTGGGAAACGCAAACCGGACAGTTATTGCGCACGTTAACAGGCCATGTCAGTACGGTTTTTGAAACAAGCTTCAGCCCTGATGGAAATCAAATGGTTTCGGCAAGTAATGATAAAACAATTAAAATTTGGGACGTAAAAACGGGAACCTTATTACGAACCTTAACTGGCCATGAAGGTGGGGTATATACAGTCAGCTTTAGTCCTGATGGTAAGCAACTGGTCTCTGGAGGTTACGGGAGTGAGATTAAGATTTGGGATACCAGAGCCGGTGTACTACCAAATACCCTAATTGGGTTTTACGATGAGGTCAGCTCAGTTATTAACTCTGGCAGTGCATGGCTCTTTGCAGGAACTCTAGGTGGAACGGTGAGGTCGTGGAGTGCTTGGACAGCCGCATTATATTTCTCCTACGTTGAACACTCCAGAAAAGTTAATTCTGTAAGTGTAAGCCAAGATGGTAAGTTACTTGCTTCTGGGAGTGCCGATAAAACTATTAAACTTTGGTATACGGCTACAAGCAAATTATTTGAGACTTTAAATGGACATCAAGAAGCAGTATTGTCTTGTGATTTTAGTCCAGACGGCAAACAGGTAGCCTCTGGGAGTGCCGACAAATCAATAAAGCTTTGGGACACCCAAACTGGCGTGTTGCTGCGCACGTTAACAGGACATGAAGGAAACGTTACTGCCGTGTGCTTCACTCCCGATGACAAACAACTACTATCGGCCAGTGATGATAAGACTATTAAGGTCTGGGATCTGCTGACCGGAAAACTAGTTCAAACGGTTCAGAATGTACCCTTCTCTATAATCGGTTTTAAATTTTTGCCGAATAGCGAAAGAATATTCTCAATCACTACAGCCAACACACTTGAAGTTCGTGATGCTAAAACCTTTGCTATTTTAAAAACTTATGAGAATTTAGGTTTTTATACCGATCCGGATTTTAAGGCTCCCCTTACTCCTGATGGGAAGTATGAAATTTATCCTTATTACCGCTCCTTTTTTGTCAGGGAAGCGAATCCGTCAGCACCTGTCACCCGCGTCAATCCCACGGTGGCCGCACCCACTGTCAGTTGGGAATTGCCTGCTGCCGAGCGTCTGACTGTTAGCCTGAACAATTACACGGTCAAGGCGTGTGTGCAGGGAACCGACATCAGTCAGTATCAGCTCTACTTGAACGGGGTACCCCTCAATGGGCGTACCATCAAAACAGTGGGTTGCTCCATGCCCATCGATCAGAGTATCACCCTGCAATCGGGCGAGAATGATTTATATATTGCGGGGACCTATGGAGGCAACTCGTTTACGTCAGAGCATCGCTACATTAACTACCAACCGCCTGGAGCAACGCCTGGAACCACAACAGCCACTTCATCTACAGCTAATACGTCTCGAACTCAATCAAATTTAGATGAATTCAGCAATCGTCAGGCTCTCGTTATTGGCAACTCTACCTATCAGTATGGTAACTCACTGGATAATCGGCCTATCAACGATGCCCGTGATGTAGCAGCCAGGCTGGAGAAGCTTGGGTTTCGGGTTACCACCATCACCGATGCTACCAAAACCCAAATTGAGCGGGCCATTGGTCAGTTTAGCCGGGTGGCTCAGAATGCCGATGTCACCTTGTTTTTCTACGCCGGTCACGGGTTGGAATCCGAAGGTGTCAACTACCTCATTCCCACCGATGCCCAGTTGGAAGAACCCGAAGAAGCCCGGCTCCAGACCATTCCGCTCGACCTGATATTGAGTGAGATGAAGCGCTACAAAACCAAAGTCAATCTGGTGTATCTGGATGCCTGTCGCAACAAACTCTTTCGCAGTTGGAATAGAGACGGCATCGGACGCGGCTTCAAAACCGTCGGTCAGTTGTCGCAGAGTACCAAGGTCTATTATGCCACCCAGCCCGGAGACGTAGCTCAGAACGGTACGGGTCGCAACGGGGTATTTACTACCTCGCTGCTGAAGTACCTGCAACGGGGTGTGGAGATCGAAGATCTTATGCGCGATGTTACCAAAGATGTGATTACCAATACGCGCAACAGTCAGCAACCCTGGTCGGCGGGCACCTTACTGACGCGTTTTACTTTTTAACAGCTCCAACAAACTATGGCCCAGGCAACCCTAACACTAGTTCTCTTGCTGTGGACGACGATCAGCGCACTGGCTCAGTCCAAAAGTATTAAGATTGTAGGCGGATCGGCCCCCCGCGGTACCGAACGGCGGCTGGCCCTGGTGGTGGGCAACAAAGACTACGCTAAACCCGGTGCCGGTCTGAGAAACCCCGTCAACGATGCCACCGATATGGCACAGGCCCTGGAGGAGCTGGGCTTCACGGTGCTACGTCGGCAGAACCTCAATCGGAGCGGCCTGGAAGCCGCCATCGACGAGTTTACCGAGCAACTTACCCGCTACGAAGTGGGGCTGTTTTATTTCTCAGGCCATGGATTGGCCTTCTCCGGGGAGAACTACCTTGTGCCCACCGATGCCAGCTTGTCGTTTGAGACTCAGGCCCGCTCGCAATGTGTATCGCTCCGGCGGGTGCTGGATGGCATGGAGGGAGCCAATGCCAAAGTAAGTCTGGTGTTTTTAGACGCCTGCCGCAACAACCCTTTTCCTAAAAGCACCAAAGGGGGGGTAAGTCAGGGCTTGGTGATTCCAAACAATCCACGGGGCAGCCTGGTGGCTTTTGCCACCCGCGACGGGCGCACCGCCGACGACAACCCAGGTGAGCGCAACGGCTTGTTCACGGGTGAGTTGCTCAAGCACCTGCGAACGCCAAACTTAGGGTTGCGGGCCATGCTAGACCGGACCATTGCGGGTGTAGAGAGCCGCAGCGGAGGTCATCAGATTCCGGGCCGCTACGATGAGTTAAGGGGTGATTTTATGTTTGTACAGACAGCCGGCTGGCCCAAAGTAACGGAAGACAGACGGGACCCGGTAGCTGATAACATACTGCCTTCGGTTTATTCTCTCAAAACGTACATGCCAACTATCGGTAACCAGGGTAATTATGGTACCGCTGTTGCCTGGGCAGCTTGTTATGTACGAACCATTATGGAAGCCCGGCGGCAAGGATTAGCCGGGCAACAATCGGCCATTGACGCCCTGCGGTTTTCGCCTACTTATATCTTTGAACAAGTGAAACAAGTGGGCGATAAAGAATGTCAGCTTGGTAGTCTGATTGAACCCGCGTTACTGGTGATGCAGCGAAAAGGCGCGGTATTGCTGGCAAGCTTGCCTTACCCATCTTGCGGAGCGGATATAGTGGCTTATCATGCCCAGGCTTCCCGGTATAAAATTGGTGGCTTTGAGGCACTTTCTCCGTCCAGTAATCAAACACGCCTTTCGGCCGACGGCCTGAAGCAAGCATTAGTGGTTTCTAAAAACGCGGTTGTAATCGGTTTTCAAATTCCACGATCATTTATGAGCGCTGGAGAATACTGGCAACCGGAGCCTACTGAATCGCCGAAGAGTTCGGTCGGCAGTTCAGCGTTAACCCTCATTGGTTACGATGATCAGAAAAACGGCGGCTCTTTCTTATTAGCTAATTCCTGGGGTAAAAATTGGGGCAAAGAGGGTTACATCTGGATTCGCTATGATGTGCTCACGCAGTACGCATCTTTAGCCTATCAGATCGGTGACCCGGTTACTCCCGTCAGCGAAAAAAAGTAATTTTTCATCGATAAACTTTATTCTCAAACTCCTATAAACCGGCAGAAATGAAACATAATCTGAATTATGAAATCGTTTTTCTGCCTTTTTATTATTTTGCTGTTCGTAGCTACTCGTATATCAATACCTTCATCTTCCGGCGTAGGAAGCCAGGGTTATTACTATGCCATTGTGTATAAATCTAACCCGGCTCAGGCCCAGTTTGCTACTACGTTCCTTCCCACTTGCAATGAAGGAGTACTTTACCAGCGTATTGCCCTTTATGCTCGTAAAAACGGCTTCGTGGGTTACCGATTAGAAGGGCCGTTTACGCAGGATGAAGTAGAACAAGTGCGCCTGAATGCCAAACAGCAATGGCTCGCCAGGGGTTACGCTCTGACAGATGACCATAATTTTATTGGAAATTGCTATTAAACCAAGCTATGAAATTTAACCAATCTGCCACCGAGAAAGCCGAAACCGTAAACCACGAGGGGGCCAAAGCGTATGCGATGACACCGGCGTTGGAACTTTACTCGGCCGTAGCGACCACCATGCTGTCGGATATAAGTTACGAAAGCGCTTTCCACCGTCTGGCCCGCATTCGGACTCTGGTCAGAAAGGTAAGCCCGACATTTGTAGCACAATTGGCCTTGTATGCCCGTGAACAGTTGTACCTACGCTCGGCACCGGTGGTCCTGATTGGCGAACTGGCAAAACACCACCACGGCGACAGCCTGATTAGCCGGACGGTGGCCCGTGTAGTGCAGCGCCCCGATGAAATTACCGAATTGCTGGCCTACTACCAGCTGACGAATAATCGCCAGGAGACTAAAAAGCTTGGACGCCTGTCGAAGCAACTCCAGAAGGGGCTGAGGATCGCGTTTAACAAGTTTGACGAATATCAGTTTGCCAAGTACAACCGGGCCGCCCAGGTTAAACTCCGAGACGCCCTGTTTCTTGTTCACCCAAAAGCGAAGGATGAAGCCCAGCAGGTCATTTTTGACCGAATAGTAACCAATACGCTTCAACCGCCGTACACCTGGGAGAACGAACTCAGTTCCCTGGGAAAACAGCCGTTTGCCGATGAAGCCGCTAAGAAAACGGCTTTCCGGAATAAGTGGGAGGAGCTTGTGGCGAGTGGCCGGTTAGGCTATATGGCCACCTTGCGCAACCTACGTAATATGCTTGATGCGGAAGTTAGTGTAGCTACCATACAACGCGTTTGCGATCTGCTGGGCGATGCCGCTGCCGTAGACCGGGCTAAGCAGTTGCCTTTCCGCTTCCTGGCCGCCTACCGCGAAATCAAATCGGTTAAATCTGGACATGTGGCTATGCTGAACGATGCCCTGGAAACGGCTTTGCAACTCAGCGTGGCAAATTTGCGTGGCTTTACAGCCGAAACACGGGTAGTGATTGCCTGCGATGTGTCGGGTTCCATGCAGGTTTCCGTATCGGCGAGAAGCAAGGTGCGTCTGTATGATATTGGTCTGTTGCTGGGTATGTTACTGCAGTCGAAGTGTAAAAATGTGTTATGCGGGCTTTTCGGCGACACCTGGAAAACGGTCAATCTGCCGGGGCGTAATGTGCTGGCCAATGTGGAGGAGCTTTACCGGCGCGAAGGAGAAGTAGGCTACTCGACTAATGGTTATCTGGTGATCGACGATCTGATAAATCGGAACTACATTGCCGACAAAGTAATGCTTTTTACAGACACACAGCTTTGGGATAGCCGAACCAACAATATGAGCCAGGATAATACAATTGAGGCTAAATGGGCCGCTTATAAACAACTGGCTCCGAACGCCAGCTTGTATCTGTTTGACCTGGCCGGCCACAAAAATGTCCCCCTGCAAGTGGAAAGTAACGACGTGTATCTGCTGGCCGGCTGGTCCGACAAAGTGTTCGACGTTCTGCAGGCGCTGGAGGATGGGGAATCGGCCCTGTCGAAAATTGAAGCAATTTCTCTGTAAAGCATGCTTTCCCTAAATCAGTTGTGTAAAATTCTATTTAGAATGATACGTTTCGGATAAGATGTTCAGGCAGAGTTACCATATATTGTTCGGATACAGTGGCTTATTTAACGGCACCTGTTTTTGGGAATTCTGACGGTATTGCTTAAACTTGTACGGATAATCCCATGTGGATGCTCAATACTAAGTTTGTGATTTCCACAACAGGAGTCTTCGGGTTACAAAATTGACCTGCTCAACCCACATCATACATTACTGAAAAATAGCCGGTGCCGTAGAAACGGGTTACTCCGGGTGTAAGTGGCGCAGGTTCGAATCCTGCCGCTCTTTTAGAGTGTAGCATAGCGGTCAGTGCGCTTATAATGTACCTGCTTCGTCTGTCGCCCGGCTATTTTTCTTTGCATATGGTATTCTACCGCTCTCTCGCTGTCGTTGCCATGCTGACTCACCTGTTGACTACATCATCTGGTCAATCTCCAGTTCCCCCACTGGCCCAGTCCCAGCTGGCTGGCCATACGGAAGAAATCGTTTCAGTAGCCTTTAGTCCGGACGGCTCGCGACTGCTGTCGGGCAGCTACGATAATACCCTCAAACTTTGGGACGCTCAGACAGGAGCCGTGCTCAGAACATTTACGGGCCATAATAGTATCGTTTTCTCCGTCGCCTTTAGCCCCGATGGTCGGCGGTTGCTCTCCGGAAGCAACGATGGCACCCTGAAACTCTGGGATGCCCAAACCGCAGCTTTGATTCAAACCCTGGTCGGCCACACCGATGGGGTCCTATCGGTGGCCTTTAGCCCAAATGGCAAACGGCTGTTATCAGGCAGTAAGGATGAATCCCTCCGAATTTGGGATGCCCAGACCGGGACACTCCTGCAAACCATTACCGGGCATACAGGCTCGGTATTGTCGGTAGCGTTCAGCCCCGATGGTCGCCAGGTACTTTCCGGGGGCGAGGATAGCACGCTCAGGCTATGGGATGCTTTAACCGGCCGGTTGGTCAGGACAATGCCTGGTCATAAGCATTGGGTAGGCTCAGTAGCGTTCAGCCCCGATGGAAGGACGCTTTTATCCGGGAGCCGGGACAGAACCCTGAAGCTCTGGGATAGGCAAACCGGAGCCTTGTTGAAAACCCTGACGGGACATGAAAGCAGCGTGTTGGCGGTCGCCTTCAGCCCCGACAGCCGTCGGCTGGTGTCAGCGAGTCATGACAATACCCTTGTACTATGGGATGCGCACTCGGGAAAAGAACACCTAATACTGACAGGACACGATGAGCCAGTTGGTGCAGTGGCCTTTAGCCCCGATGGCCACCGTATTCTTTCGGGGGGTAGGGATACCATGTTGAAGCTCTGGAATGCCCGGACAGGCCAGGTAATCCAGACGTTTTCCGGAACTATTTCCCCGGTTATTGCAACAGCTTTTAGCCCTGATGGTAGTCAGTTGATCACGGGTTGCGGGACCAATATGCTCCGGATCTGGGATAAGAACACGGGTGCCCTTACGAAAACACTGACCGGCCACACGCTGGGTGTTTCGTCCATTTCCCTCAGTGCGGATGGCAGCCGCTTGCTGTCGGGGAGTTATGATAAAACTCTCCGACTGTGGGATGCACAGACAGGACGTCTGCTCAAAACCATTTCCGGACAAAGCACCCGAGTGCTGTCGGTGGCGCTTAGCCCCGACGGTCACCAATTAGCGTCAACTGAATGGGACAACACCTTCAAGCTCTGGGACGCCGACACTGGTACCCTGCTGAAGACGTTTACGGGCTATGACGGAAAGGTCATAGCAGTAGCCTTTACGCCCGACGGGAAGCAGCTTTTGTCGGGTAGCCGGGATCATACTCTAAGGCTGTGGGACGCCCAGACAGGCAACGTGATTACCTCCGTTGTCTCTGAACTCCCCGCCAAAAGCTGGTTGTTTTTAGACGGAGGCCATCAGGTGCTTGTCATTACGGAGGCCAATACCCTAGAACTGCGAGAAATAAGTACCCTTAACTTGGTAAAGGAATACGAAAACACTGGATTTTTCACTGATATGACCTACCAGCCTCCACTAACGCCAGATGGGCGGTACGAGATTTATATGTATTACCGGTCTGCTTTTCTCCGAAAGCGATGAAGTTGCCAACCACTATTCCTTCGGGAAGTGACTGCGGCTATTAGCTGAAGGAGAAATGATCGGTGGAGATTCTGTAGTCAAAACGAGGTATTTAACTGCTGTCTAAAAGCCAGTTAATACACTGGCTAAAGTACAACCTGTGGCTCACGATGAACAAAAGAACGGTCAATATAGCCGAGAATGCCTCTGATGCCTACCTTGCATTTATGGCTGACAAAAAGATAAATGGTTATAAACTATATGCCTTAAGTTGGTAACATAGCACCCGTAGAAAGTCCAAGCTCATGCGGCTCGCCAACGCTCATACACATTTACGGTTTGTATTGGAAAACAATCACTTATATACTGCCAAAGTCTTATGTCGTTCATGCGTTATCACTTTTTCGGTGGGCTGATTGTTTTGGTCGGATTGCTTGTTTCAGCGTCCAGTCTCGCCCAAAGCCCAGAACTTTCCCAATCGCCTTTGGCGGGGCATTTAGGTTCCGTCAATTCAGTAGCTTTCAGCCCTGATGGGCACATACTCATTTCTGGGGGAGAAGGTATTCTCAAGCTATGGGACGTCAGTTCCGGTAAGTTGCTCAAGACCTTTACGGGTCACACAGGCTTGGTGAGTTCAGTGACTTTTAGCCCCGATGGTACGAAACTGCTGTCGGGTAGTTGGGACAAGACCATTAAGCTTTGGGATGTGGGCACCGGTAGGCTACTGAGGACGTATGCGGATCACAGCGGTTGGGTGAGCTCGGTGTCTTTTAGCCCCGATGGAAAGAAATTGGTGTCGGGTAGTTGGGACAGCACCCTCAAACTCTGGGATGTGGACACCGGTACCTTATTGAAGACCTTTACTGGTCATAGTGATGAGGTCAGGTCAGTCGCCTTCAGCCCTGATGGTACGAAACTGCTGTCGGGTAGCTGGAACAGCACCCTCAAACTCTGGGATGCCAATACCGGAATTCTGCTTAAAACTATTACAGGACATACTGAGGGCATCCTTTCGGTCGCTTTCAGCCCCGATGGAAAAAAATTACTGTCGGGTAGTGCTGACAAGACCCTTCGGCTTTGGGATGCTAGCACCGGTACTCTGTTGAAAACCTTCACTGGTCATGAAAGCAACGTAATATCAGTTGCCTTCAACCCCGATGGTACGAAACTGCTGTCGGGTAGCTCTGATGTTGATGGTACACTCAAGCTTTGGGATGCCAGCACCGGTATCCTGTTGAAAAGTCTTAACCACAACAGCAACGTAGAATCAGTAGCTTTCAGCCCTGATGGGAAGAAGCTGCTGTCGGGTAGCTTTGATAAGACACTCAAGCTGTGGGATGCTAGTACCGGTACCCTATTGAAGACTTTTGCCGGATTTCCTGATTCCCCCTGGACAAACTCTGTCGTATTCAACCTTGATGGCACAAGATTAATATCTTGTACCGGTTATGAATCCTCATTCAAGGTTTTGGATGCCAAGACGGGCACCTTGCTGAAGACCTTTACTGGTCATAGTGATGAGGTCAGGTCTGCCGCCTTCAGCCCCGATGGAAAGACATTACTCTCGGGTAGCGATGACAGGACACTTAAGCTCTGGAATGCCGACACCGGCACACTGCTCAAGACTTTTACTGGTCACAGTGGTTCGGTAAGTTCAGTGGCTTTTAGCCCCGATGGAAAGAAACTGCTGTCAGGGAGCCGGGACAGCACCCTCAAACTATGGGATGCTAATACAGGTACTCTGTTAAAGACCTTTACCGGTCATAGCGATGAGGTCAGGTCAGTCGCCTTCAGCCCCGATGGAAAGAGATTACTCTCGGGTGGTAGGAACAATACCCTCTGGCTCTGGGATGCCCGTACTGGCACCCTGCTGAAAACAATACATACCACAACTATTCCAGTGGGGTTGCTCTTTTTGCCGGGTGGGAACCAGGTGCTGGTTATTACCGAAGCCAACGTGCTTGAACTTCGCGAAAGGGCCACATTAGAGCTATTAGCAACCTACGAAAACACTGCCTATTACACCGACTACAACTACCAGCCCCCACTTACGCCCGATGGGCAGTACGAAATTTATGTCTATTACCAGTCGGCTTTTCTAAAGAAGGTTCCGTCCACTGTCAACGTAGCCACCAATTCACCTGTTGTTGTACCCCAGCAAGTAGTAGCACAACCCGGACCCGTGCCAGCACTGCACAACCGCCACGCCTTAGTTATCGGCAATTCCACCTATAAACATGGCTCTTCTCTAGAAAACCGGCCCGTCAATGATGCCAGCGATATGGCTGCCCGGCTGAAGGCGCTTGGCTTTCAGGTTAACCTGGTTACCGACGCCGGAAAAGCCCAGGTCGAGCAGGCTATCGGCCAGTTCAGCAAGGCCGCCCAGAACGCTGACGTTGCCCTGTTTTTCTACGCAGGGCATGGTGTAGAGGCAGAAGGGGTGAACTACCTCATCCCGACCGATGCCCGCTTAGATGATCCTGAGGACGCTCGCCTGCAAGCGATCTCCCTGGATCTGGTCTTGAGTGAAATGAAACGCTACAGAACCAAGCTCAACCTGGTTTATCTGGATGCCTGCCGCAACAACCCCTTCCGGTCCTGGAGCCGCGATGGCGGGGGGCGGGGCTTTAAAACCGTAGGCCAACTGGCCCAGAGCACCAAGGTGTACTACGCCACTCAACCCGGCGAAGTAGCCCAGAACGGCAATAGCCGCAATGGGGTTTTCACCTCGGCACTACTAAAGCACCTTCAGGCGGGGATAGAAATTGAAGACCTCATGCGGCAGGTCACTGTCGAGGTCATCACAAACACCCGCAACAATCAACAGCCCTGGTCAGCCGGGACGCTGCTAACCAAGTTTGTCTTCTAACCACTTGGGTTATATGTGCTTTCTCACTTGAGCAAAAAATTTTGCCGCTACTAATAAGGTTAGCTGTCCAATCCCTATCTACGCTCAGGTTGGTGCATGTAAGGCACCTGCCCATATCAGAATTTGACGAGTTCTCATGGTACCTATTCATTATTTCTGCGATACGAACACCGTGGAGCAGAACGCTCTTGAACAACTGGAGCGGTACGCCGAAAATCCGTTTGTAGAGAAGATTTGTGCCTTTACGGATATTCATTTCTGCGACGAAAAAGCCATTCCCGTGGGCGTAGCCTTCTCCACCACCGATTACGTCTATCCGCTCATTACGGGGAAGGACATCGGCTGTGGGGTCATGTACCTGCGCATTAGCAAGGCCGACTGGCTCAGGCCCTTTAACAAGGCGGAACACTATAAAGCCTTCAACCTGGCCCACACCCGCATGACCGACGACGGCTTGGGGGGCGGCAACCACTTCCTGTCCATCGAAGAGGATGCCGATAACGTCTACGTCATTTGCCATACCGGCACCCGCGACCGGGGCATCGGTCTGTATCAGCAGTGCCTTGGGCTGACCCAGTCGTTTTCGGCTGAGTACGGACAGCAAGTGCAATTTGTTCACAAAGACTTTCTGGATGCCGGCTTCGTTGAGCAGTATAACCGAACGCTGCGGTTTGGCTACGAGCGCCGGAAAAACTTCTGCCTCAAAACACTTGTATTTCTACAGACGGCCAATTATGTCAGGGCCGAAAAGACACAGATCGACCCGAAATACCTGAGCAGCAACTTAGCCGGGTATGATGAAGAAGGAACGCTGAACGGAACATCGTACAAGCTGGAGGATTCGATTCACAATCACCTGCGGTTTGGCAACGGGTCAATTATCCACCGCAAGGGCAGTACTGAGTTAACGGCGGGCAAGACGGTGGTGATTCCCCTGTCGATGTCGCGGGGCAGTTTGCTAGTGAAGTTGAGCCACGAAACCCAGGGAGCGGATGCGCTGAATTCCTGCGCCCACGGGGCGGGCCGGCGGCTGTCGCGCTTTCAGGCCATGAAGCACTGGAAGACGGGCCTCAAGGAAAAGGAACGACGGTCCTACAGGGAGCGCTTCTCTGAACTGCTCGACCGCTCGGGCGATTTCCCGAACGGATACATCCAGGAGTTCGACTTCGCCTACAAGGATGCCTCGGAGCTATTTACGTATCAGCCTTACCTGAAAAAAATTACCCAGACCGAACCGATCGTGACGGTGAAGTACACAGAAATATGATAAAACGACGGGAGGGTGTTGCTCCGGTTATTATTCATGGTTAAGTTGCTGACTATCTTGAAGATTACACCTCGCATATGTACCGACTTTATTTATGGCTGTTGCTGAGCCTGCTGGTAACGCATCCGTTAGTAGCCCAGAAAAGTATTAAGATTGCTGGGGGCAGAGCCCCGGCCGGCATTGAACGGCGACTGGCGCTGGTAGTAGGCAACAAAAATTATAATCGAACCGACGCCCGACTCACCAACCCCATCAATGATGCCAACGACATGGCCAATGCTCTGGAGTTACTGGGTTTTGAGGTGATTCTTAAAACCGACCTCAACCGCGTTGACTTTGAGCAGGCAGTAGATCAGTTTGGCGAACGGCTCAAACACTACGATGTGGGCCTGTTCTACTACTCCGGTCACGGTCTACAGGCGCAGGGCGAGAATTACCTGGTGCCGGTTGATGCAGTAATTCGCAGTGAACCCCAGATACGCTACCACTGCATGGACCTAGGGCGGGTATTGGCGGCTATGGAGGGCTCTAATGCCTCCACCAATATCGTGCTGCTGGATGCCTGTCGTAACAACCCCTACAAGAAAAGCTGGAGCAAAGGCGGCTTGGCCGAAGGACTCACCATTCCGCGCAACCCGCCGGGCACCATAGTGGTGTTTGCCACCAGCGAAAACAGCGTGGCCGACGACAATACCGGCGAACGCAACGGGCTGTTTACGGCCAAGTTGCTGAAGAACATCCGGCAGCCCAACCGCTCGCTGAGTCAGATACTGGCCGAGACCCGACGTGGGGTCTACACCCGTAGCAACAAACAGCAGGTACCGGCCGACTACAACAAATTGATGGGCGACTTTGTGTTTGTAATTCAGGATAAGGGCAAAAACGATACCAGAACCGCCGACCAGCCATTTGGCCCGGCCATGGTGTATGTGCGGGGCGGCAGCTTCCCGATGGGCAGCGAGGAAGGAGAAACCGACGAGAAGCCCGTTCACCAGGTAACGGTGAGCGCATTTCTGATGGGTAAGTATGAGGTCACGGTAGCTGAGTTTGAGCAGTTCATTGAGGCTACCCGCTACCAGACCGATGCTGAAAAGGAAGGGCATAGCTATACATGGAACGGCAAAGATTGGAAGAAAATGGTGGGAGTCAATTGGCGGTGTGATGCCGAAGGAAACGTGCGACCTCGCAGCGATCAGAATCACCCGGTTCTCCACGTAAGCTGGAACGATGCGGTGGCGTATTGCGAGTGGCTGAGCCGGCGAACTGGCAAACGCTACCGACTGCCGACGGAAGCCGAGTGGGAGTATGCGGCCGGCAACGGCAGCGCTCATACCAAATTTAGCTGGGGAGACATGGAGCCATCAGGGTTAATACAGTCAAATATAGCCGACCGGAGCGCAAAAGGTCTGTTAAGTTGGGCCAATGAAAACATTAATGATGGCTACAGGTACACAGCCCCGGTGGGAAGCTACGCACCGAACCGGTTTGGCTTGTACGATATGACGGGCAATGTACATGAGTGGTGTCAGGACTTGTATAGTGACACTTATTATTCCAATTATTCCAGCGCCAGCGGCAATAATCCAACTGGTCCCGTTAGTGGCTCGTGCCGAGTCCTAAGGGGCGGTTGCTGGAACTCGATACCGCAGCACTGTCGGTCTACGGACCGAGGCTGCGAAAACCCAGCGATTCGTCACGACCGCGTTGGTTTTCGTGTCGTATCACCAATTCAGTAAATAAGCATTCAGTTTAATTCCTGATGGGCAATGTGCCACTAGTTCATTCGCGACGGCCGTTCAACCGCAGCGGAGGTCATCAGATTCCGGGCCGCTACGATGAGCTAAGGGGTGATTTTGTGTTTGTGCAGAAAGGTTTTTCTACACCTATTCTTGAGAAGTCAAAAACTGAACCTGTCAGTTCTAAATCTGTTCCGAACCGAACAGCCAAATTTTTAGACCTTCCTTTTGCAGAGATGGCCTATGTTGAAGGAGGCACTTTCCAGATGGGTGACCCAAATGGAATACAAGGTTATAATAAGGCACATGCGGTGACTGTGAGTAGCTTTTTGATGGGCAAATATGAAATAACAAGGCGGTAATGGAAGAGTGTGATGGGCAGTCTACCTCCAAGTTTTAGTTCAACTCCAAAAGACTGTCAAGATTGTCCCGTTGAGCCGGTGACATGGGAAGAGATACAAACGTTTTTGAAAACTGAACAAGCTAAGATATTTTGAACACAAAGCCGTATTACATGCCAGGTGTTGCAAGAGGCAAAATGTTACAAGTTGGTAGTTTTGAGCCTAATCGCTTAGGACTATATGACATGAGTGGTAACGCATCAGAATGGTGCAGTGACTGGGAAACTGGGTATTCTAATGAGGCTCAAGTAGATCCAACAGGACCTCCTACAGGGGATTTCAAAGTGGTACGAGGGGGGAGCTGTTGCGGGCGGTTGGACCAATGCCTGGTATTTGACCGGAATTTTGGTGATGCTACTCCCAGGTATCGACATCTATACATGGGCTTTAGAATTGTAGCCCCATCCAAATAATTTATAAAATTTAACTCTATCTACTGATAAGCTTTTCCCCCACCCGCTATAAACCGGCAGAACTGAAACAAAAACACATTCATGAAAACGCTTTTCTGCCTTTTTGCTTTTGCTCTCCTGATGGCCGCCAATCAGGCTCTCCCCGCTAAATCGGCTGCATCCGGCGGCCGGGGATATTACTATGCCATCGTTTTTAACAATAAACCGGCCCAGGTCCAGTTTTCCACTGCCTTTTTTGCCGATTGTCAGGAGAACACGCTCTATCAGCGGATTGCCAACTACGCCCAGAACAACGGTTACGGGCAGTACCGGCTGGTAGGACCCTTTGCGCAAACCGAAGTGGAAGCGGCCCGTCAGTACGCCAAACAGCAGTGGTATAACAGCGGCTACGCCGTGGCGGGCGATAACAACTACGTCGGTGATTGTTACTGAGACTGCTACGCAGAGTGGTGAAAGTACACCTATCAGTAATGTCTAAGTAGTTTTACCGTTCAGAAAATCAGCCGGCTATTGGCCGGCTGAACTATTGCATTAGAAAGTAACTCTGCGTAAACTTGGTTTCCTAAAGCGGTTAGACTAAAATCCACATAAGTATAAAATCGCTAAATAATTAAAAACTATTATAGCAAAGATTCTGAGTAAAACCGCCTTTTTGCCTGCATTGGCGGGTGCTAAGTCGACAATATGCTGCACCAGGGCTGTCAGCACCCGGTAACTTTTAAACATGATAAACTACTCTTTTTGCAAGGCAATGCGTTTTCTGTTGCTGGCTTATGGGCTATGGCTAAGCCAACTCGGTCTGGCCCAGTCCCGTAGTATCAAAATTGTGGGTGGGCAGGTCCCATCGGGCACCGAACGCCGGCTGGCACTGGTGATCGGCAATAAAGATTACCGGCATGTGAGAGCCCTAAAGAACCCCCTCAACGATGCTCAGGATATGAGCAATGCACTGGAACAAATCGGCTTTGAGGTTATTACCCTGACCAATACTACTTTTGGCCAGATGATTGCGGGCCTGAACCGCTTCAAGGATAAATTAACCACGTCGGATGTGGCCCTGTTGTACTACTCCGGTCATGGGGTGAGCTACAATGGCCGTAACTACTTAATGCCCATCGATGCGGAGTTGCGCTGTCTGGAACAAATCGAAGAAAATAGCGTCTCACTTAACCGTGTATTGGCCGATATTGCCGCCCGGCAGGTTCGTAATAGCTTTGTGTTCCTAGATGCCTGCCGTAATTTGCCCGATCTGAGCATCTGCAATGGCACGCAAAAAGATGTCACGTTGCAGACGGGCCTGGTGCGACCAACTAATAACCCTCGTGGCAGTATGATTGTGTTTGCTACTGAAGAGGGTAACACCGCCGATGATAATGTAAATGGTCGTAATGGTCTGTTTACCGAAGCACTGCTGAAGTATTTAACTAAGCCTAATCTAAGTATTCGTGCCATCCTGGACCAAACGGATTTGGAAGCAGAAGCCAAAAGTGGTGGTCGTCAATCGCCCGCCCGCTACGATAAGATCCGTGGAGAGTTTATGTTTGTTATACAAACTCCGGCTGATCCTTTGCCAGTGACCCCTGCCCCAAGTAACGCAGAGAGCGTGACGCGTTCAGAACCTGCCAGAAGGCAAAACCAAACGAAACCTATTGCCTCCGGAAAACCTACGCTTACCCCTACTCGTCTTACCAATTATTTAGACTTGCCGTTTGCCGATCTGGTCTATGTTCCGGGCGGTTCCTTTCAGATGGGGGATACCCGCAATGAAGGGTCTGGAAATGAAACTCCTGATCATCGTGTCATCGTCAGCTCATTTATGATGGGTAAATACGAAGTGACCCAGCGCCAGTGGGAGGCTGTTATGGGTAACAATCCAGCTTACTTTAAAGACTGCCCCGACTGCCCGGTGGAGAGTGTCTCATGGGAAGAAGTGCAGGAGTTTTTAAGAAAACTCAACATTCGGACGAATATGCGCTATCGGCTGCCAACGGAGGCTGAGTGGGAATATGCCGCCGGCGGAGGAGATGTAGCTAATCGGAGCCGTTTTGGTAATGGACAAGATACACTGGACCCATCGCAGGTAAACTTTGATGGCAATGGACAATACATAACACCCTACTCAGTAAGTGGAAAATATAGGAATAAAACGGTCGAAGTAGGGAGTCTTGAGCCAAATCAGTTGGGCTTATACAATATGAGTGGCAGTGTATGGGAGTGGTGTCAGGACTGGTACGGGGATTACAGTAGTGCTGAACAAACCAATCCGACCGGTCCTGCTACAGGCTCTTATCGCGTGTTGCGGGGTGGTAGCTGGTTCACTGAACCTCAGCGCTGCCGGTCATCGTACCGTGGCCGTAACACCCCTGAGTCGCGGTTTAATTATGTAGGTTTAAGAATTGTATTATCGATACCATGACAAGACGAACTCCTGTTCTGCGCCTTGTTTTTGAAGGAGGTAGAGATAGTTGGGTTATAGTCAGGTTTGCGAGTTCAAAAACGTTCAAAAAGCACTCTGACCTCTCAGTTAATTACGGGATATGCCGCTCCTAATCGACTGGCTATTTCAAAAGATCTGATTGTATAGTATACTACCCCATTCGACCTATGCAAACAATTATTTACCGTTTTTATTTCTGGCTGATCTTTTGGGTGGAGCTCTTTGGAACTTTGACTCTCCAGGCTCAAAGCCCCGCATTATCTGAATCGCCTTTGGCGGGGCATATAAATCAGGTTCATTCGGTAGCCTTCACCCCTAATGGCACTCGCTTCGTCTCAGGTAGCGAGGATGGCACCCTCAAGCTTTGGGATGCTCAGACCGCTACGTTGATCAAAACAATTACCGGCCATAGTGATGCAGTAACTTCAGTAGCCTTTAGCCCGGATGGTAGCATATTGCTATCGGGCAGCAAAGACAAAACGCTCCGATTGTGGGATGCCCAAACCGGTAAGTTACTGAAGACCCTAACCGGACATAGTAAGGCTGTGAACTCCGTGGCCTACAACTCCGATGGCACTCGTCTGCTCTCGGGAAGTGACGATGCAACAATCAAATTATGGGATAGCCAGACGGGTAACATGCTTAAATCTATAGTCGGTCATGAGAATAGCGTTGAAGCCGTTGCTTTTAGCCCCGATGGCACCCGATTACTATCGGGGGGTAGAGATAAGACGTTGAAGTTATGGAGAACTTCGACGGGCAAGCTTCTCAACACGTTGTATGGTCATGATTATCACGTAACATCAGTTGCATTTAGCCCTGATGGGAACTACCTGTTGTCAGGAAGTAGCGGCATGACTGGAACTGCTATTCTTTGGGACGCTCGGACTGGCAAGCAAATTTCAGAAAATAAATTATATGGTAAGGCTCCGGTTACCTTTAGTCCAGATGGTACCCGTTTGATGGTAGTTGGTTGGGAAGATGTAAAATTATTGGATCTCAAAACCGGTAAATGGCAGCTACTAAAAGGACATAGTGATTTGGTCCTTTGTTTAGCTTTTAGCCCCGATGGTACTCGTGTGCTTTCAGGCAGTTATGATAACACTATTAAACTATGGAATGCCCAAACGGGTAGACTGCTTCAGAGTACATCCAGTGGTCATAACAGACAAGCTGATGCCGTAGCTTTTAGCCCAGATGGAACTCGAATGCTGTCAGGTAGTAGGGACAAAACTATCAAAATCTGGAGTGCTGAAAATGGTAATCTACTCCATAGCCTGACAGGTAAGTTTGATTGGGTTCGATCAGCAACCTTTAGCCCCAGCGGTAAGAGCATGTTAGTGGCTATTGATGGAGATAATGATGTTTTTACGCTCTATGACGCGCAAACCGGTAAGTCGCTCTGGACACAGACAGCATGGGCAAACTGGGGTAAAACATTGGCCTTCAGCCCAAACGAGACCTTTTTTGTATCAGCTAATGGCTCTTCTATTAAGGTATATAATACCCAGACAGGCAGTTTGCTCAAAACGATGACCTCGGACGCCAATGTTGAGGTTAATACACTTGCTTTTGACGCAGACGGCAACCGCCTGGTATCAGGTAGTTCGTCAAGGAGTAAATCAGGTAGTAATGTTCTAAATATTTGGGACACCCAGGCGGGAAAGTTACTTCAGACCCTTCCGGGTCATACATCGGCAGTCACATCTGTTGCTTTAACTCCCGACGGCAATCGTTTACTATCGGCAGGCGAAGACAGTACGCTCAAACTGTGGGATCTAAAAACAGACGATGAACTAACTTCCATGACGACAGTCGCTCCGGCAGTCGGCTTCCATTTTTTGGATGAAGGTCGTCAGGTGCTAGTCATAACCAAAGCCAACATTCTTGAAGTGCGCGAGACAGCCACCCTTAAGCTCTTAAAGACCTACGAGAACACTGGTTTCTTTACTGACCCCAACTACCAGCCCCCGCTTACGCCTGATGGGCAGTACGAGATTTACGTCTATTACCAGTCGGCTTTTCTCAAACCTGCCCGTTCGTTCGTAGCTTCCAGTCAACCTACAACTGTGTCTCAGCAAGTAGTGACTAAACCTACGGGTGCTTCAACATCTACTACGTCGGTAAAGCCGTCTTCACCCCCTGTCTCTACCCTGACCAAACGCTACGCCCTGGTGATCGGGAACTCCGGCTATAAAGCCGGCCGTGAACTGGCCGGGCGGCCCCTCAACGATGCCCGCGACATCACCGCCCGGCTACAGGCACTGGGCTTCACCGTTACTAAACATGAGGACCTAACTGATAAGCAGGCATTCGAGAGAGCTTTCCAGCAGTTTGGCCGACAAGCTCGTGGAGCCGATGTGGCTCTGTTCTTCTACGCCGGGCACGGTATCGAAGTAGCGGGAGAGAACTATATCATCCCGATCGGGGCTACCCTGGAACAGAAAGAAGATGTGCGGTACGAAGCCTTCCCCGTCAACACCGTACTGGAGGAATATCGCGAATTAGGCGCTAAAAACAGCGTGGTACTGCTGGATGCCTGCCGCGAAAACCCGTTCCGAAGCTGGGGGCGCGATGGGGGTGGTCGGGGCTTCAAGACTATCGATCTGGCAAAGGTGCAATTGGATAATCTGTTCATCGGCTACGCCACGGCCCCTGGCAGCGTGGCCCAAAACGGCTCCGGCCGCAACGGTACCTTCACCACGGCCCTGCTTAAATACCTCCGCCAGGGTGAGCGGTTTGACGACATCTTTCAGGACACAACCAACGAGGTGCTGACCATGACGAACAACACGCAGCGGCCATTTCAAACGTCCAGTTTGCGGACGCGTTTGATTTTCTAACGCCCAGCAAAGTTTAAACCGAACCAAGAACAGATAGCCCAACACATCTAATTCAGAGCAATATATGAACGACCAGGTGCCGGTACAGTGGTCCAAGTTGAATATAATCGTTAAAACAAGCCTATGTCAATCACATACATACCTGTGGCTGGAAGCCGGGAAGAGCTAAGGACTCAGGGTCTTTTGGTTTCCGGTAGTTCGTCAGGCAGTAGCCTCTGGGGGTTCATGCTGATGCTGTTGCTGAGCCTGCTGGTAACAACTGCCGGAATGGCCCAGAGAACTATAAAAATCGCAGGTGGCAAAGCTCCCGTCGGCACTGAACGCCGGGCCGCCATCATCATCGCCAATCAGGATTACCAGCAGGATATGATGGACCTGAAAAAAGTCTACAACGATGCCGATGATATGAAAGAGGCCCTCGATAAACTGGGCTTCGAGATCCTGGTCTTCCGAAAAGACCTCAGCCGTCTGGCCCTGGACCGGATGTTATTAAATCTGGCAACTCAGTTGAAAGGCTATCAGGTTGCTTTTTTTTACTACTCGGGTCACGGTGCCGAATTCCAGGGCAAAAATTATCTGCTGCCCACCGATATGCCTCCCCTTGAATTTCGCAGTGACTTAGCGACTTACGGCATCAGTCTCGACCGGGTGTACGAGGCCCTAGGCCAGGCCGGTGTTCGAACCAGCATCGTTGTCTCGGATGCCTGTCGCAGCCTCCCCCTGGGCAAAGGCTTACCGACGGGTATGGTCATACCGGCTAACAACCCGGCCGGTACGTTCACCATGTTTGCCACCCGCTCGGGTAATCTCTCGCTGGAAAATGCCGGCGGCCGCAACGGGTACTTTACGCAGGAGTTGTTGAAAAACTTGGTGCGGCCCAACTGGACACTGGACAACATTTTTTACGAGACTCGTAAGGGGGTTAAAGCGGCTACTAACAACCAGCAGGAACCCAGTGTGGCCAACGAACTCGATGATCCGTTTGTGTTTGTGATTCAGGATAAAGGTAAAGAGGATACCAGAGCAGTTGACCAGCCGTTTGGCCCGGCGATGGTGTTTGTGCGGGGCGGCACTTTTCCGATGGGTAGCAACGAAAATGACAATGAAAAACCAATACATTACGTAACGGTGAGCGACTTTATGATGGGCAAGTACGAGGTGACAGTAGCGGAGTTTGAGCAGTTCATTGAAGCCACCCGCTACCTGACCGATGCCGAAAAGGAGGGACACAGCTACCGCTGGAACGGCAAAGAGTGGGAAAAGTGGTCAGGCGTTAATTGGCGGTGCGATGCGGAGGGCAAAGTTCGGTCGCCCATTGAGAGCAATCACCCGGTTATTCATGTGAGTTGGAACGATGCAGATGCCTATTGTCTCTGGCTGAGCCGCCGGACGGGCAAGCGTTACCGGTTGCCAACGGAGGCCGAGTGGGAGTATGCTTGTGGCAATGGCAGTGCCCATACCAAGTATAGCTGGGGCAATGAGGACCCCTCGGGTACTAACGGTGGTAATATAGCGGACCAAAGCGGCAGGCGCAAGTTTAACTGGTCGGGTATAGCTAGTAATTATGACGACGGGTATGCTACTACCGCCCCTGTGGGTAGTTATACACCAAATAAGCTTGGTTTATTCGATATGAGCGGGAATATATGGGAGTGGTGTCAGGACTGGTACGGCAGCTACTCAGGCAGTAGTAGTGTAAATCCCCAAGGTCCTGGAAGTGGTACCAATCGAGTTATGCGTGGTGGTAGCTGGGACAGTGGCTCTCAGTACTACCTGTCGACCTTCCGTACCGGCCACAAGCCAGCGCACAGGGGCTGCTTCGTTGGCTTCCGGGTCGTGTCCCCAGTTCAGTAGCAGGCATCCGGTCTATCCTGTTGAGCAAGGGGGAGTTCGTTCAGCCGCGACTGCGGCCCGGCCGAAGCAGTAGCGGTTGAACGAACTTTTATGGATACTGCCGAAGGCAGTCGAATTTTGGAATGCTGTAAATCAAGCTTTTTACCGTAGCCATTGGCGACGAGGGCCGGCAGCAGGAGGAACTGAATGCTTATCTGGGGAGCCATAAGGTATTGGATGTGGAGAACCGGCTCGTACAAAACGAGCGCGGGGCCTATTGGTGCTTTTGCGTACGGTACATTGAAGGCGGGCAGCCCAATTCGGCCGGTCGCCCACTGCCGTACCACATGTAAAAACAACGAGTACACCCGCTCGTCTGGTAACCACAAGCCGAACGAGGAGCGGGGTTTTTCGCGTCCGGAATATTAACGTTCTTAGTGAATACGGACTTGCATACAGCCGAATACCCATAAAAATAACCTGAGGGTTATTTGGCCGCTTCCTTCAACGGGTACAGCCGGCGATTAAACTTCTCTCTTCTTTGTCACTCCGACTGCGCAGGCGGTGTCATCCGCCGATAAACTCCAGATAATTGTCGCGGTGGATGGCCGTGAATGTAGCGTCGGGGTAGGCGTCGGCGAAGGCTTTGGGAACTTTGGTCCGGGTTATAGTCGCCCGGTTATCGCTCCACTTGAATTCGTAGGCCCGGAGTTGCCCGTTTTCCAGCTCGAGCCAATCGATTTCCTGCTGGTCGTAGGTGCGCCAAAAGAAAAACTCCACCGGCCGGCGCTGGGCCTGCAGGATCTTGAGTCGTTCGGCAATCAGGTAGTTTTCCCACAAAGCCCCTGCGTCGGTGCGTAACGCCGGTAGCCGAAAGTCGTTAATCAGGGCGTTTCGGATACCGGCATCCGTAAAGTACCACCGGCTGGTTTTGGTTACCTCTTTCCGAAGATTCCGGCTGAAGCCCCCCACCCGCACCAGCACAAAAACTTTGGTAAACATATCCAGGTATTTTTCAACTGTGTTTTTGCTGCTCTGCAACTGCCGGCCTAGTTCATCCATCGATACCTCTTTGCCCACCTGAAAAGCCACCAGCCGGAGCAGGTCTTTCACTTTGGCGGCATTACGCACCCCCTCAAACGCCAGGATGTCTTTCAGCAGGTATGTATTAACCAGGTTTTTCAGGTATTCCTGCCGGTCGGCCGTCCCACTAAGCTGGAGCAGTTCGGGGTAGCTGCCCAAAACCAGGCGGTCGTCGAGACGCTGCCGGGTCTCCAGGCTGTTTTCGTAGGGGGCCAGTTCGCATTGAGCTAAGGGATAAAGCTGGTGGAAGTAGGCCCGGCCCGTCAACGGCTCACCGGAAAGGTTGGCCAGGTCAAACGCCGACGAGCCCGTAACCACGATTCGGAGTGGTTCAATCTGGTCGACGATAAGTTTCAGGATAAGCCCAATGTCAGTTATCTCCTGGGCTTCATCAACAATGAGCAGCTCCACTCCATCAAGCAGCCGGCGGTAATTGGCGATACTCCGCTGAGCCAGCAGTTGCTGGGTATCATAGTCTTCGCCCTGAAGGGTAAGCGTTCGGTACGCTGTCCGGGCGGTGAGTTGTTTCAGCAGGTATGTTTTCCCTACCCGCCGGGTTCCGAATATCAGGTTTACCTTATTGGGCAATAGGTGGTTGAGCAGCGTTTTTAGCAGGTATCGTTCAAATTCCATACACCATTTCTAAATTTCGTCAGTATATTGACGAAATTTAGCTAAAGATAGTCATTATAAAAACAATATTTGAAAATTTGCTCTCGCTGTTCCGTAAGAAGACGTCGTATCCGGGTAACATCTACCTGCCAAAGCCGAGTGGCCGATTATTCGGGCCTATAGCGAATTGCTTTCACCGGGCATGTTTTGGCCAGAACCATACCGTACGCTGAGCCTTACCGACGGGGTAATTAAAAATTTTCAAATCGACTGATAAGGTCTTTGCGCTGCCGGCTATAAACCGGCAGAACACAATCAGACAATCAGAACCATGAAAACGCTGTTACTTTGCTTAGCCCTGCTGGCAGTTTATCCGAAAGCCGAAACCCGCACCACAAGCCGTGCCGAACTCCTGAACGATGAAGAGTTATACGCCAATGTCGGCTGGTGCGTCTGGCACGAAGGCGTACGCCTGTACGACGATAACGAGCAGAAACTAACCGGTACACCCGGTCAGTTACGGCCCATTGAAGACTTGCGGGCCGATTTTCTGCGCCACCAGCGCCATAATGCCGATGCCTACGGCCGTATAGAAGGAGCCGGCACAGAAAAACTGCGGAGAGTCATCAACATGATTCCGCAGCGAACCGAAGCCGAGCGGCAGCTTTGGGCCAACTTCGAGTGGGTAGCCTACCACGAGCGCAAGGCCGGTGAAATGCGGGGCCATCTGAACGCGGGCAATTTTGCCGCTATCCGGTATGTTTATGGAGCCACCCAGGGGCACAATCCGAACGCCAAAAACCTGCTGGCCGCCATCAGCAACGACCGGCTGCGGTATCTGGTCGAGAACCTTTAATAATCTGTAAACCACACAACTCTCTTTCGCTATGAAACTGAGAATAAATTTCTTGTCTGTTATTGTCATCTTTATCGCCTGCGGGTTGGTATCGTGGCGGGGTGTAACTGAAAAGACCGGCAAATTGGCCGTATCCGGCTGCCTGAAAGGATCAACGAACGCCATTGTCCGGGTGTACGAAGAAATGCCGGATAATACGAAAGGCAGACTGCTGGTGGCCGAACGGTGGATCAATACCGATGAGATCATCAGCGTAACGACCGAGCGCGGCCGGATTATCTTCGAATACCGATACCGAGGTTCCGATCCCTGGAACACCGAAGTACATGCCTGGGCAAATTCATGTTCGCTGCCGACCCGCATCCCGTAAGAATTCAGCGGGCAGATCAACCAGAGGAGAAGGCCTGAACCCTGTTGCCCATACAGGTACAGGCCTGTTTTTATTGTTAAGTCACCTTCTGGCTGCCACCAAAAAAATTTTAAAAATTTAGTAATCAACTGATAAACTTTTTAACCGTTTCCCTATCCAAGCATAGCTGAAAAACACATATGGTTATGTATTGGCAAACCTCTTCCGAAATAATGGCTCGTCAGAAGGCCCTGGTTCTGACCCTTCTGGTGAGTGTGGCAGTGACGCTGTTGCTGAGCTTCGTTAAACTTACATTCACCCCTGCAACACCAGTCACCGTGACCCCGGCCATCGACAGCCTGAAACTGGCGTATATACCCCTGGAGCTGGCCCGGAAAGTGCAGACCCGCGAGGTTGTTAGCCGGGCTGTGGGCCGGGCCGCTGCGCCGGTTGCCCGGTGGACACCTGTACACCATCCGGCCCGGCCCAGTGCCGCTCCCGAGCGTGGTAATAGTCGACCCGTAATAACCAGTGATGTGCCGTCGCCGGTAGAAACCCCGAAAGTTGATGAACGTGGCCTGTATCGCAAGGTAGAAAAGCCCGGCAACGGTACCAATCCGGCAGCCAAAACAGAAGAGGGAGGAAGTCCCAAAGGACAGCCCGACGGCAGCACCGCCGGACCGGGTGGCACGGGCGGTATTGGTCTAGACCTGACTGGCTTTCGCTTTGGGCGGCTGTCGGTCTCTCCGGACCCTTACGACGAAACGGGTTCGGTGGTGTTCAGGGTTACCGTCGACGCTCAGGGGCAGATTCAGGCGCTGACGATAAAGACTACCACCGTGTCGCCGGCAGTGGTGGAGTGGTACCGTAAACAATTGCAGCAGGTAAAGCTGGTACCCACGTCAGGCGGGGAGCGACCGGCCTTGTCTACGGGGCAGATCAGCCTGAGGATAACCGCTCACTAAAAAGTGCATCCGGAAACCGGCAGGTATTTTTGCTTATAAGGCTTCCGGATGTCACTTTTATTGAAAATCTATTTTATATTGCCAGAATAGATAATTGATTGTTAATGAGATTGTAACGTTAGGTATATACGAATAACTCCTGAAGTTAGTCATTATTCTATTCTCAAGTTTTTTTTTACCGACCATTGAGTAACCGTTCACCACTACGTATGAAGCGGAGATGCAACTTTTACGGGTTTTTCTACCCACTAAGCCTGTATCTGGCTGTATTGTTGCCAGGCTTTTTAATCTCTCATCCCAGTAGTGGGCAAACCTTCCACTGCATTATCGTTGCCGATACCAAGATTAGCGACATTGGCCCCAGTTGTACTCGTGACCTGGCCGCTATGGCGGGGCGGCTCGATACGATAGCCAGAACACTGGGCTACCGCTTCAATCTGGTAGTTCGAAACGACGAGCAGTTTGGTCCGCAGGGGTTGAACGATGCGCTTGATCAGATAAATTGCCAACCATCCGACGTTGTATTTTTTTACTATTCAGGTCATGGTTTTAACAAGCCTGAGGATACTGGCGAGTTTCCCTACCTCCGTCTGGTGCATCCGGCCGCTACTGTTAGGGGAGACAGTTTGATCCGTGAGATAGTAACGCTGAACACCATCCGTATTGAAGATGTACATCGCCGGCTTATCGAAAAGAAACCTCGTCTGTGTGTGACGCTGAGCGACTGCTGCAACCAGATTCTGAATGATGCCCGCGGTGTTCAGACACTCCGACCCACGTTCAGGGGGATTTATACGGAAAAGGATCTCGATATGCTCAGGCGGCTCTTTTCCAATACCGAGGGCGACGTGCTTATTACTACCGCCAAACGCGGTGAGCGGGCTTTATCGACCTCTAGTTTCGGCGGGTTATACACATTTTCCTGGCTGGATGCGGTTCAGCAGGCCGAAGCCAATAATAATGATGTGACGTGGGAGACTCTGCTGAACGATGCCGAGCAACGCCTGCAGAATATGTTACGCCAAAATTTCCCTGGATATAAGAAACATCACTCCCACTGGCGAATCAATCTAAAACCCCGCGAGGTGCCTCCGCCACCCTGCTCCAGGGTGACTTTCGATCAGATTAATACCTTTCTGAACCAGCTTACCGACGAGACCAAATCATTTACCGAGCGAAATACGCTGAGGCAACAAACCGCACCCAGATACTTTGCCGCCGACGGGGACGTGAAAATTTACATCCGCAATCCGGAGCGACCGGTCGATATACTGCCGATAGAGAGTTACCTGAAAAACTTACAATTACATGCAGCATCTATTGTGCGCGTCAATGTCGTGGAGCGCCTGTCTGAGTTAGCCACCGATTGTCGGTACAGAATCTTAACCATAGAAGAAATACGATAACCATGAAACGTACGCTGATTACAGGCGCTACCAGCCTGCTCTTTATTTGTCTGCTGGCTATAGCACCCGGCTGGGCCCAGCCCAACGTGAAGGAACTTTCTAAAGAACAACTGGATGAGTTCCGTGAGCTTACCAAACGGAAAGTCAACGATTTTACGGAAAAGCTGTCGATTATAGCCGACAGAAAACGCCCATTAGAAGAACGCATCATGGCTAAAGAGCTGGCAATGGATTACTTTATCAAATGGTACAGCAAAGGAAATCAACACAGAACGCCCATGGTTCAAGTCTCTAATAAAAATGGCAGAATCAGATCTTCTCCCATCGAGCAATATCTGAACGATCTTCTTATAACCAATAGATTTTTAGACATAAACATTACCTTTTACGATGCCGCTGTAGTCTCGGAATTTGAGAAAGGGGTAGACGGTGACTACTACGCCACGGCAAGTTATTTCCAGGATTTTAAAGGGTATGGCAAAGACGGTAAATTGCTCTACAGTGACCGTACTAACAAGAAAATAGCGATAACCGGTAAATCCATGGAAACATCTAAAGATCTGGGTAAACTCGATCTTAAAGTGTTCTTCGGCGACATAACCGTAACCGAAACAACGCCAATTCCTGTAAATTAGGAAAAGCTAACATACGCAGAATATACCCGGTAAAAATTATACTTAATTCAAGAGTACTATTTAAAAATTTGCCCTCTCCACAGATTAGAGTATTGCTAGGTAATATACGTGTGTACAAAATCATCAATCGATAAGCAACTGTGCCGCCATGCGTAATTGGATAGCTTTGCTATTTGTTGTCTTGGGTGTGCTTCCCACGTTGGGGATATGTTCAATGAAGTGTGTCATGGTTTAAATTTTCATGTAAGGCTTCACACGGTCTCCAAATAAAATGACCAGTTGCTGCACCGTCAACGACCAGTTCGCTAAGGGCTTTTGCCACTTCTCC